>JBCCRH010000237.1:0-9318 GCA_039208045.1 Bacteroidota bacterium | reverse complement strand
GTCAGAACAGCATAAATGCCGTCGTGTCTTCCGATATAAAAGCAGTTTACAACCCATAGGGCTGTCATCCAGCACGCGGGATGGCTGGATCAGGCTTCCGCCCATTGTCCAATATTCCTTACTGCTGCCTCCCGTAGGAGTCGGGTCCGTGTCTCAGTACCCGTGTGGGGGGCCACGCTCTCACGCCCCCTACTGATCGTCGCCTTGGTGAGCCTTTACCTCACCAACTAGCTAATCAGACGCACAGCCATCTCTTACCGCTAACACTTTACCCCGATATACATCGGGGCACATACGGTATTAATCCTAGTTTCCCAGGGCTATCCCGTAGTAAAAGGTAGATCTGTACGCGTTACTCACCCGTTCGCCGGTCGCCAGCCGAACTGCTGCCCCTCGACTTGCATGTATTAAGCCTCCCGCTAGCGTTCATCCTGAGCCAGGATCAAACTCTCCATAGTAATTTTCTTGCGAGTACCCTAAAGCACTCTATCTTATTACCAGCAAAGTTGCATCCTTCTCAAATTCCTAAAAAATCTAAAAAAGTCCGCTAGGTCTATTTCTTAATTTCGAGTATTCCTTTGGTCTTTCAACCTTATCTTATAACCCTCAGTGTCAATGAACTTTTTAATCAACTAAAACTCATTCCAAACCCAATCAATCTACACCGTTCCAGCCAATCTTATCTTAAACAATTTCTCGTTTTTTATCCTTATCCCCCAACTCTCTCGCTAAGGGACTGCAAATTTAAAGCGCTTTTGTATACTGTGCAAGGAAATTTGCAGATTTTTTCGCTTTTTATTTCGGATCGTTTGTAATGACATTTCATCTCTCATCCGAAGCGGCTGCAAATGTAAAGGGGAGTTTTGGACTTTGCAAGTTTTAATTTTATAAAGAGTGGAGAGGTCTTATTTTGCGCTTTCTATTTCAAGTCGCTGGATTTGAGCACTTTATCTCAATTCCCCTTTCGCTAGGGCCAATAATCCGATTACTAATTAGATTTTTTACCACTAAAAATTCCAGTTTGCATACTAATTAGGATATAATATTTTGCATCTTTTTTTTTGATTTTTTTGGAGTGCTTGCGGCCTAACGCTGTGCAGTAGCCGACGCGCTAGCGATCGGGACACGTAGTGGCCGAGCGAATAGCGAGCTACGGAACATAGTGGTCCCCGATATTGATCGGGAGAAGGCCCCAAACAATTTGCCGCTATCATTATTAATAGGTATAAATGAATGCAAAATTAGGCTTCGAGTGATAGGATGTAGGGAAAATATATATTTTTGCGGTGCCTAAGAAAAGGCTATGATAATCTTAAAAAACGAGTACAATGAAAAAGCACAATTTCAGCGCAGGACCAGCTATTTTACCTGCGAGTGTCATTCAAGAAGCAGCACAGGGAGTAGCCGATCTTAATGGCATCGGCTTGTCGATCATGGAGATTTCGCACCGCAGCCCAGAGTTTAAGACAATTTTGGAGGAAGCGGTTACTTTGGTACACGATCTTTTAGGGCTGACCGATGATTATGCTGCCCTCTTCCTAACTGGAGGAGCAAGCTCTCAATTTTTTATGACGGCTATGAATCTGCTGGATGAAAGTGAAGTGGCGGGCTATGTGGATACCGGAAGTTGGTCTACCAAGGCGATCAAAGAAGCGAAGTTATTTGGGAAGGTAGAAGTACTAGCGTCTTCCAAGGAGTCCAATTTTTCGTATATCCCTAAGGGCTACGATATTCCGGCTCACCTAAAGTATGTACACCTTACTAGCAATAATACCATTTTTGGGACGCAGTACCATGCATGGCCAGAAACATCCGTTCCCTTTGTGTGCGATATGTCTTCTGATATGTTCAGCAGACCTATCGATTTTTCTCGCTTTGCCATTATCTATGCCGGAGCGCAGAAAAATATGGGGCCTGCGGGTACGACCTTAGTTATTGTGAAGAAAGATTTGTTGGGCAAGGTAAAGCGTACTATCCCGACTATGCTAGATTACGAGACTCATATCAAGAAGGATTCTGCCTTTAACACCCCTCCGGTATTTCCTATTTATGTAAGTATGCTTACGCTAAAATGGGTGAAAGAGCAGGGTGGTTTAAACAAAATAGCAGAACATAATACAGCTAAAGCAAAAATCATTTACGATGCTATTGATTCAAATGGTATATTTGAAGGTGTAGCAGCAGTTGAGGATCGTTCATTGATGAATGCCACTTTCGTTTTGGGTAAAGCGTACGAAGAGTTAGCTCCAAGCTTCTTAGAATATTGTGCAGCAGCGGGATGTGTAGGGGTCAAAGGGCACCGCTCGGTGGGAGGCTTTAGGGCATCGATCTACAATTCTATGCCTTTGGAAAGTGCTCAAGTGCTTGCTGATGTAATGCATCAGTTTACCGAAAAGCATGGCTAATCGTAGGACATTAAAACAACATACCACTATCATGATACATGGCCAGCCTATTCCGCTGGTCATCTATCGTGAATTGCGCTCCAGCGTGCGGGCCAGTTTTGGTAAAGATCATATCATTTTTAGGACGCCCGTCCATCTTACTCCCACTCAATTTCAAAAGCAGTTTACTTGGTTGCAAAACTGGCTAGAGCAGAAGATGACTGAAAATCCACATCTATTTCAGCCCTACCAATCCAGCAGAACGTACCAGTCGGGCGATACCATCCGAATTCGAGGACAACAGTTTCTTATTTCGATTGAAGAAGTAGACAAGAAAAGCCATAGCGGGACGATTGATGGACAAGCGGTCAAGCTCCGCTTGGGAAAAATGGAGCATCCACAGGCATTCAATCAGGTGGTACGCAAGCTACTGAGCCGCTTATTCGGCCAGTATTTCCTACCAGAAATAAAGGAGCGAGTACATGCGCTCAATAAACTTTTTTTCCAGCAGGACATCCAACAGGTAAAGTTGAAATATACGCATACGCGCTGGGGGAGCTGTTCTTCCAAAGGCAATATCAATCTATCTACTCGGCTCCTCTTAGCTCCAAAGGAGGTGGTCGACTATGTGATTGTGCATGAGCTCAGCCATCTCGTAGAGTTTAATCACTCTCCCCGCTTTTGGAATTTGGTAGAGCAAATTATGCCCAATTATCGGGAGCACGAGCGCTGGCTAAAGCAGTATGGGTCAGCTTGTGATTTTTGAGGGCGTGCCCCCGATCGTCCACTTCGACTACGCTCTGTGGACGATCGGGGTCGGGCTCTTCGGCACTCTTCCGCTTGAGGCGGATTCAGACAACACCTACGATCCCTCACGCAGCCTGGAAGCAAGCGCATTCCTCGATAACGCCTACATAAAAACTATGTTGAACTTAACAGCTCCAAACTTGTCTGAAGGATACAATGGTTCTAAGTTGATGAACGCTATCCAGTCCACCCAGTTACAGCATAGTTTTTAGGTATTGTTGTAAAACGTTCTATTTATTCGCTGAAGTTATTCGAGTAGTTGCTTTTGAATATAAGAGACAAAGCTATCGATACTAACTCTATCAGTATTCAAAAATATAATGATGGAAATATCATGTTCAAAAACATAAGAAAACATTGTATTGATACCTAGATTTCTACCTGGTCGATTCGCTGCCTTAATAACTTGCTTGCCTCGGTCATGGAACCTGACCCAAGTTCCATATCCATATTCATTTTTATCAGGATAAGTTTGTAATAGCAAATCCATGGATTCTTGGTTCAAAAGTGACTTGTTTAAGTATAAAGCGTCGGAAAATTTTGATAGATCGTTGACTGTGGAATACATTCCTCCCGCTGAGAAAAAATTTTGGATATACACATCTTTATCTGCTTCCATAACCTCAGCTTCATTATTCCAAGAATACCCCTTTGGAAATCTTTTTTCCTGCTCAAACTTTTTGAAATTTTCGTTAGTGATCAACCCACTCTCGTTCATCCCTAGTGGAACTAATATTCGTTGGCTCAAAACATTTTCGAAGCTATTATTTTCAACTTCCTCAATTATTTTCCCCAAAATGATGTAATCGGCATTGCTGTAATCGAACCTGGAGCCAGGTTCAAAGATCAAGGGGCCACTACAATATTTATCCAATATCTGCGCTGTTGAATAACTGTTTGCAAATACACTTGGAGTTTCACCATCATTTTCTTTGGCAACTTCTGCAGCCTGTATTCCTGATGTATGACTAAGCAATTGGTGCAAGGTAACTATATTGGCAGCAGGGCCTTTATAATCACGGAGGTACTTATCAATGGTGTGATTGAGGTTTATTTTCCCTTCTTCCATTAATTGGAGAATAATGGTAGATGTAAAAACTTTGGTTATGGACATGATGGTAAAAGGGGTTTCATTGGTCATGGGATTGCCATTTTCTCCATCAACAGTTCCAAAGCTTTTATGATAAATAATATCATCTCGCTTCTTAACCATCACAACACCGTTAAAATCGTATTTCTGAGCCATGGTATCCGTTTTTAGGAACCTTTCCTTTTCCATGACGACTCTGAAACCCTTATTGGTAGTAAAGGAACTGATTCCTCTTGCTCTCGTCCGAGCAGTATTTCGAGATTCTAAATCTTCATTGTCCCAGCTACCTCCTCTTACAATTTTGTAGCTTCCTAACTTAGGCCCTGTAGGGTTGATTCCACCAGTGTATTTATTATCGTAAACATCAACAACCCATTCACTCAAGTTGCCCGTCATGTCATAGATGCCTAGCTCATTAGGTTTTTTTTGGCCCACAGGAAATGTTCCTGCCTTTTCTTCTATATCCCATCCAGTTTTTGAATTAATGGCATTCTCAAAAGTCCAGCTAACTTCTTCCAAATCGTTGCTGCCTGCATAAATATAACCTTTACTTTCATTGCCACCCCTTGCTGCAAATTCCCATTCTGCCTCTGTTGGTAGCCGATATAACTTATTAGTTTTTCTTGACAACCACTCTGTATAAGCTTTTGCGCCATACCATGTGATATTATTTACTGGATGATTTTCAACTCCTTTTTTAGATTTAAACGTTCCACCTTTTGATTGCTTTATCAATGCATATTCATCCATTATGTACCATGGTTTAAGACTATCAGTTTCGTTGCCCTTTTCTGATAGAAACTCGGCATACTGCGCATTGGTGATTTCAAATTTTCCAATCCAATAGTCGTACAATGTTACCACTGTTCCTGGTTTTTCATCACTAAGACACTCAGGGTCACTTTCTCTCAAACATCCCATTAGAAAATCACCACCCTTAACAAAAATAAGTTCTGGTTCAGAGATTTTTAGACCCTGAGAAAATCCTACTTGCGAAACAAATAAAAGAAGGTAAAGAAATTTAGCGTCCATATTCATCTTTATAGTTTCCTACAAAGACCCGAAATATTTTGACAGGCTGCATTAATGTTTTACAACCATCGGGTAAACGCAGGCACAACAAAAAATGCGATTGCAGCTACAGCTACAATCGCATTTTTATTTTAGTGGAGCAAGGTGCTTACTCTGCTATCACTTCAAAGGTAACTTTTGCATCTACATCTGGGTGCATATCTAGCTTAGCAGAAAATGTGCCCAGTTCTTTTACCTCCTCATCGATGATGATTTTTCTACGATCTACATCAATGCTAAGTTGATCCATCAATGCTGAAGCAAGCTGCACGTTGGTTACGCTACCAAATATCTTACCACTGGTACCTGCTTTAGCACCAATCTTGAGGACTTGGCCTTCCAGCTTAGCTGCAATAGCTTTGAATTCGGAGAGTCTAGCTTCTAATACTTCACGCTCTTTGCGCTTAATATCATCTAGCTTAGACATATTTGTTTTATTCGCAATAACTGCTAATCCCTTTGGGATCAGATAATTGCGACCGTATCCATCTTTTACGGTGACCACCTCGTGCTTTTGGCCCACCTTATCTAAATCTTGAAGCAAAATAATATTCATGACTATCAAATTGAAAATTGGGAAAAAGATACCAAGGCTTTACTTAAGCAAATCTGCTACATAAGGCAGGATAGCAAGGTGGCGCGCACGCTTGATTGCAGTAGCCACTTTACGCTGATACTTTAATGAGTTACCCGTGATTCGGCGAGGTAAAATTTTACCTTGCTCATTAACGAACTGCATTAAAAAGTCTGGATCTTTATAGTCAATATACTTAATTCCGAACTTGCGGAAGCGGCAGTACTTTTGCTTTTTCTGCCCAATTTTAGGATTGCTTAGAAATTTTATATCGTCTCTAGAAGCCATTTTCTTTTTGTTTTTTGATTAATCGTAATGGATGAATTTACTCTTCTCCTTCTTTCTTTGCTGCAACAGCTTCACCTGTAGCTTGCTCTTGCTTGGGAGCTTCCGTCTTGGGTGCATCAGGCTTTGGCCCTCTGTTTCGATCTCTATCTCTTGAACGACCACGGTTGTCACGCCCACGATTATCGCGGCCACCACGTCTGTTGTCTTTCTTCTCTTTCTTCTTCACTTTACCGATTTTGCCATTGCGCTTGTCGTCGTTGTACTTTACACCGTACTTGTCTAGACGAATAGCTAAGAAACGCATGATGCGCTCATCGCGACGCAATGCTAGCTCTAGCTTGTCGATAAGTTCTCCCGACTCGACTTGGAATTCGATACAGAAATACACCCCTGAGGTGCGCTTGTTGATAGGATAGGCCAACTGGCGCAATCCCATTTCATCCACATGTACGATCACACTACCTTCGTTAGTAAGTTGATCGACATATGTCTGAGCTGTCGCTTTGATTTCTTCCCCCGACAGCACTGGGTCTACGATAAGAGTTACTTCGTAATTTTTCATTGGATCAGACATATTTATACCAAAAAATAAAAGCGAGCGCAAAGGTAAGGGAAAGTAAGGAGAATTAAAAATGAATTTTTAGCGGCGGCGAAAAGCGATGGGAAGGTTGGGATCATAGTCGCCTCGAAGGATGGGAGATTGGCGGTTGCGAGTGTAGGTGCGGACGTTTAGCTTGACAAAGTCAAATAGTTCTTGGACAGTGATGGCGCGGTTACCATCTCTGTCGGCTTCGCCTTTTAGGGCTCGGATAAAGAAATGGCTAAATACACCTTGGCGCAAGCCGCTGGATTCGAGGGAAGTTTCGTTGGATTTGGAGGACATAATGAGAGCGGTGCCAGAGCGGGCCTTGGCGATGGCGTTGTAATAGCCATCCAGAGTGCCACTAAGGTCACCGCTTCTATTGCTCACTAAGCTGCCGGAGTGGCAAGCGTCTGCGACGCATAGTTTATATTTGGCTTTACTGGTTCGTAAAATTCGGTTGATTTCGCTGTGTTCTAGTTTATTTTGATAGCCATCAAAGTCAAAGGGTAGAAATGCACCTTTTAGGCCATGACCAGAGAAATAAAGGAGTACGAGATCATTAGCGCCAGCCTTACCAAAGACTTCTTTCATGGTCTGCTTGATATGAAATAGGGTGGCATCTTCATCGATCAGGATGCGTATCTGGCTATCGTCTAAGGCTCCGCCTTCGGGACTTTTAAGGAAGGCGTAAATGCGATAGGCATCATCGTCGGTGTAGCGGAGGACGGGCATATGATTATAGGCAGCGACGCCTACGATGACGGCCCATATCTTCACATCTACTTTGGTGCTGGGGCGGCTTGGAGCGGGGGCATTCGTTGGTGCGCTCACAGTAGGAGTGGTTTCCGGCGGGCTACCTATATAGTTGCCTGCTTTCCAGAGGCCGCTTACTTGTGTGCCATTATTTTGAAATAATACCCCAAATCCTTCAAAGGCACCGCGTTGGAAGCTCCCTTCATATCGCTCACTATTAGGATAAAATACCGTTCCTTTTCCATTGGGTAATCCTTCGTAGAATTGACCGATATATTTGGCGCCATCTTCGAACATGTAGGTACCAGTTCCGTTTTGACAATTCCCTCGAATGCACCCCAAGTTTTCCCAGTTGACCTGCTCTTGCTGATCGATATACTCCCCATCTAGCCAGCGGCCACTGGTTACGTTACCCCCCTTAGCATACAAACGCCCTACTCCGTGCGGTACTCCATTTTTAAATGCTCCCACATATTTGTCCCCTTGCGGGTAATGGAAGGTACCACTAATGGAGGGGAGTCCTTTGGCAAAGAAGCCTTCGTATCGACTTCCATCGGGATAAGCTAAGATGCCTTCTCCATTTTTACAGTTACCAACTAGGCAACCAGATTGTATTTCCAGACTGTTTGATACTGCCCCTGGCGCAGTAGTGTTGATAGGACGACCACTCTCATCTACTGCCATTCCTTTTTTCCAATAACCTGTACGCTGGGTGCCGTCTAGAAAAAACTTAGTGCCTTTGCCGTGTGGGTAGCGGTGCTGCCATTCTCCATTGTAGCGGCTTCCATTACTGAAGTGGCAAACACCAACACCATGAATTTCTCCTTTTTTAAAGTCTCCTATATATAAGGCTCCGCTTCTGAAAGCGTAAATGCCCTGCCCATTTTTACAATCCCCCGATATACAGCCAAACTTTTTTTCCCGGCTACTTCGCAAAGCAGGATTGTTCGAGTATAGTTCCTCAATCATCAGGCCTTGTTTCCAAACTCCAACTGTCTGTTTACCATTTGGTGCAATCTTGAGTCCTTTTCCTTCTGGTAAGCCATTTTTCCATTCCCCTTCATATTCGGAACCATCTGTGTACAGGCAGTTGCCCACCCCATCAAACTTTCCATTCTTGAAAGTGCCTGTGTATTGGGCACCTTCAGCAAGTTTGAATGCGCCGTAGCCATTTATACAATCCCCCGATAAGCATTGCCCGTAACTACAGGAGTGGTATACTACCACAAAAAGTATGGTGAGTAAGGGAAGTCTTACTGAGAAGTTGGTTGTAAAAAAGGGTGCCATCGTCTGCTAAGTTGCCAATAACAAAAAGCCATTGTAGCCATTCTTGATTATGCTAAATGGCGCATCGTTTAATGTCGTATTGCTGATACCGGCATTCGGTCATCAAATATTCCCGTTAAGGTAGGTGTTTGAAGATTACCGGTGTATAGCCGCACATTTTGATGTACGAATGAATATAGTTCTTTTATGGTAACGATTTTATTTTGATCCTTATCTGCCTCTCCCTTTAACCCTCGCACTAAAAAGTGGCTGAAGATACCAGATCGCAATCCACCATCTTCTAGTGAGAACTCTTCCCCTTTCGACGACATTAGCAAGGCGGTGCCTCCACGTGAATCTTCAAATGCTTTATAATACTTTAATAAGGTATTGGTCACTGAAGAGCCCGAACGCATCGCTAGTAGACTACCAGAATGACAGGCATCAGCAACAACTAGTTTGTGCTTTGCTTTGCTCACTTGTAGCAGGTTCTTGATTTCGT
>JBCCRH010000236.1:0-9335 GCA_039208045.1 Bacteroidota bacterium | reverse complement strand
GGGTGGGGTGATGGTGCAAGCAATGCGCTCCCAGCCTTGCTCGTCTTTTTCGGCTACTGTTTTGCAGCCTTCCCAGAACTTGCCTTGGATTTCCGCCACGAGCATGCCTTCGCTAGAAGTACCTTCGAGTGCTTTGCGCCATACCGAAAGCTCTAGCTGTTCATCTCCTCGCAGATTGGGGATTTCGAACTCAAACCCAAAGGCTTGCTTGGGCAGTGCCATGCTCCAAGCTCCGCTCCTGGCCAGTGCGTCGCTCTGCCATTGTGCACCAGAAATGGGCGTATCCGCACTCCAAAAAGTTGCCTGCCGTTGATGGGTACCAATGGTTTCAGCATCGGTAGCGACTGAGGTACGTGCTGGGCCGAGCAGGCCAAAGTACCAGCTACTCGCTCCTACCAATAATGCCCAAAAGAGCAGGGCGCGGAGTAGCTTTCGCCAAATTTGTGGAGCTGTAGTGGAGTCCATTCCGTTCATTAATCGATGATTAATTATATTAGCCGCAAGTTACGGATTATCGAGCTTCCAGAAAAAACGGACGTTGAATGGTATTTAGCAGCCTGTACTTTTTGCTATACTTTTTGCCTATTTTTTTACTCTTCTACTATGCCAGTCCGAAGAAGGCGCAAAATGTGGTGGCACTACTGGCCAGCTGTTTCTTTTACGCCTGGGGGGAGCCGGAGTTTATCATTATCATTATCACTTCGCTGATTCTTGATTTTTATTTGGTGCAGTTGATTGAGGTGAGCCGGGGGCTTCGTAAAAAGCGCTTGTTGGCGCTCACGATTATCCTCAATGTAGGATTGTTGGTCGTCGCCAAATACCTCAACTTTTTTGTGGATAACATTAATGGAATTGCTCAATTATTTGGTGGGGAGGGCATTAGGATGGCGCGCATTGCGCTGCCCATTGGTATTTCATTTATTACTTTTCAGAAAATCAGCTATGTGCTAGATTGCCACCAGGGTCGCTCCAAGCCACTCCAACGCTTTGAGGATTATGCATTGTATATCCTGCTGTTTCCACAGCTTATTGCAGGGCCTATTGTCCGTTTCAATGAAATTGCTAGTCAGTTACAGGATCGCAGTGCACATGAGCATATCGATGATCGTTTAGCGGGTTTATTTCGCTTCCTGATCGGACTAGCCAAAAAGGTGCTGATTGCTAATTCTGTTGGTTTAGTGGTTGATGATATATTCAGTCATGCGCCGGATCAACTCAATACGGTAACGGCTTGGGTAGGGATTATCGCTTATTCTTTTCAGATTTACTTCGACTTTTCGGGCTATTCGGATATGGCCATTGGCTTGGCGCGGATGTTGGGGTTTCGGTTTCCCGAAAATTTCAACTTTCCGTACATTGCCCAGAATATTACCGAGTTTTGGAGAAGGTGGCATATTACGCTTAGCAATTGGATGCGGGACTATCTGTATATTCCACTGGGTGGAAATCGGGTGAGTAAGCGTCGACTCTATTTCAATCTGTGTGCCGTATTTTTGATCTCTGGCCTTTGGCATGGGGCAGCGTGGACATTCATTTTTTGGGGGGCATTTCACGGTTTATTTCTTATTTTAGATCGGCTCTTTTTGGTAGATTGGTTGAAAGGGTTGGGCAAAGTACCGAGTGTGCTTATCACATATTTGATCGTGCTTTTGGGCTGGGTCTTCTTCCGGTCACCCGATTTTAGCTATGCTTTTGCCTACATTGGCTTGCTCTTTTCCTTTTCAGGAAATGCTCTTTTGGTGGTCACAGGAGCTAAATTTTGGTTTTTTATGCTTTTAGCGGTTACCTTTTCCTTCATGGGGGTATTTAATAGTGTTGAACAAGCGGGCAATCGCTTTTTTGAGAATGAGCTGCACTTGGGGTGGCTTTCTGCCAAAGCCCTGTTTTGTGCCCTTATTAGTACTTGGAGCTTGCTAGAAATTTTTGCCTCTGGCTTTAACCCATTTATCTATTTTCAGTTTTAGCGTATGATGCAGTTACTTTATAAATATTTTCTTTTTCTTTTCTTGCTCATCGTACTGTGCATGAGCCAATGGTATGTTCCATTGCTCCAGCGTCAGATTCCAGCTTTGGAAGCGCCTGATTTGGGGGGTAGTTTTGAGGCTGCGCCTGGCGCCCGACTCAGCGCTCGCAATTGGATGAGTGGGTACTACCAGAAGGCAAGTGAGCAGCACCTCAAACAGGAAAGTGCCATCGCTCCTTTTTTTGTACGCTTACGCAATGAGTGGATCTACCAGCTATTTGGAGAGGTGCCGAGTGCTTTAGTCGCTAAGGGACAAGATGGCTTTTTTTATAGCACGACCTATTGTGATGCTTTTATTGGCAAAGATGAGATTCCACAAACTCGCTTGGAGCAACTATCGAATCAGCTACAATTTATCCAGCAAGCGCTAGAAGCAAAGGGCAAGTCGCTCTTGGTTATTTTGCCCCCGAGCAAACCCCGTGTACTGCCCGAGCACCTTCCTGCATTTTACCAAAAGAACGGTAGCAAATCTTCCAACTACGATCGCTTCCGCTTTTTACTTTTTGACAAAAAAGTACCAACGCAGGACTTTTCTTTTTTCTTTAGCCAAAAGGCTCCTTATCCCATTTATCCACAATATGGCCTGCACTGGAGCTATTATGGGGCAGCTTGGGCAGCGGATAGTATTCGGCACCAAATAGGCCAATTACTAAGTGTGCAGTTACCTGAAATGCAATGGCGAGATAGCATTGCGCTAAGTACCGATCTTCGCTCCACCGATCGAGAATTACTGTATGGTGCCAACCTATGGAAAGACCCCGAAGTGCGCCCTATGCCCTACCCTACTATTCGCTATGAACAGATAGACTCCATTCATACCCCACCAAAAGTACTCGCTGTGGGAGATAGCTACTATAAGTTGCTTTATGACTATGGGATTCCACAAGGTCTTTTCCATCCAGCATCTCGTTTTTGGTATTATTACAATACAAGTATCCCAGCTGGCGAGGTGGCTCCCAGGGCAGAAAATATAGAAGAAGTGATTAATCGCTTCGATATTATTTTATTACCCCATGCAGAAATCAATATTGAAAAAATGGGCTTTGGTTTTTTAGACGCGCTAGAACAGGCCCTCAAACAAGAATGATAGAATGAACGTAAACGAAGCAAAAGCTGCTCTTAAGAAATATTTTGGCTATGAGTCCTTCCGGCCGATGCAGCTCGAAATTATCGAGTCGATCTATGCTGGCAAGGATGCCCTAGTGCTGATGCCGACCGGTGGTGGTAAATCAGTATGCTTCCAAATACCCGCCGTGACCATGCCTGGCGCGTGTGTAGTCGTTTCTCCTCTTATTTCGTTGATGAAGGACCAGGTGGAAGGCCTGCGGGCGAATGGTATTCGAGCGTCTTACCTGAATAGTACGCAGGGCCTTCCTGAACAACGGGTCATCGAAGACGAATTCTACGATCAGCAGATTGATCTGCTCTATGTCTCGCCTGAGAAGCTCGTTTCTCAGAGTTTTTTACCCCTGTTACAGCGCAGCAAGGTCAACCTTTTTGCTATTGATGAAGCACACTGCATCTCTGCTTGGGGCCACGATTTCAGACCGGAGTATACCCAGATGAAGTTCCTCAAGCAGCAGTTTCCCAATATCCCAATCGTTGCCCTAACTGCTACGGCAGATAAGGTGACGCGTCGAGATATGGTACAACAATTGCGCTTGCCCAATCCCGAAATATTTATCTCTTCATTCGACCGTCCCAACCTAAGCTTAGAAGTCCGCCCTGGGCAGAAGCGCTTTGAACAAATCGTTAATTTCATCCTAGAGCGCCCCAATCAGTCGGGTATTATTTACTGCTTAAGCAGAAAATCTACGGAGGATGTCGCCCGAAAATTGAAAGAGCGCCGTATCAATGCGGATTACTATCACGCTAAATTGAGTGCTTCCGAGCGCTCCCGTGTACAAGAAGATTTTATCAATGACAATATACCTATTATTTGTGCGACCGTCGCCTTTGGAATGGGTATTGACAAGTCGAATGTGCGGTGGATTATTCATTATAATCTACCCAAAAATATGGAGAGCTACTACCAAGAAATTGGTCGAGCAGGGAGGGATGGAGTAAAGGCGGATACGCTCTTATTTTACAGCTATGGCGATGTGATGGTCTTAAGGGATATTCTCGAAAAGAATGAAAGTGAAAATGCAGAAATCCAACTTGCCAAGCTTGATCGTATGCGTCAGTACGCCGAATCACTAGCTTGCCGCCGCCGCATTCTGCTCAACTATTTTAGCGAAAGCTTAGAAAAAAACTGTGGCAATTGCGACATCTGCAATAACCCGCCCCGCTATTTTGATGGTACCACCATTGCCCAAAAGGCACTTTCTGCGATTTATCGCTTACGCCAAAAAGTAGCGATGGGAATGGTCATTGATGTACTCCGAGGTTCTGGCAAGAAAGAAATCTTTCAGCGGGGTTACGACCAAATTAAGACCTATGGCGCAGGGCGTGATCTTCCTTACGGAGAATGGCAAAACTACTTCCTCCAACTCCTAAATTTGGGCTATATCGAGATCGACCATGAGGCTTACAATGCCGTCAAGCTCACGCCGCTCAGCAAAAAAGTACTTTTTGAGAAAGAAAAAGTGCAGCTAGTGCAAATGGCCACCGTCAAGCAACGTCAAGAAGCGCAGAAAAAAGCAGTCAAACCCAAAACCGAACGGCAGCGCGTTCGCGATGAACTATTTGAGCAGCTCCGCCAATTACGCCGCCAACTAGCTCAAGAAAGGGGCGTTCCGCCTTACATCATTTTCTCGGATGCTACTTTGGAGGAAATGGCGGCAAGGCGTCCCACATCGGATGCTGCTTTCCGCAATATATCTGGGGTTGGAGAGCGTAAGTTGCAGCTATATGGCAATCATTTTATGGATGCCATCATAGAGTTTATTCGCGAAAATCAACAGGCGAATAAGGGCAAAAGCGCTACCTACCAAGAAACATTAGCGCTTTACCGAAAGGGCCAATCTGTAGAAAAGATTGCAGAGCAGCGGCAGCTGACGCCAGGCACCATCTTTTCGCATCTCGCTATTCTATATGAG
Source organism: Bacteroidota bacterium (assembly GCA_039208045.1). Lineage (GTDB taxonomy): Bacteria > Bacteroidota > Bacteroidia > Chitinophagales > Saprospiraceae > JBCCRH01. Next base: position 4,271 of record JBCCRH010000236.1, on the reverse strand, counting down.
CGTGGAGAGGCGATTGATATTGGTAAATACATTCAGGAACAGGACGTCAAGAAGATATTAGAGGCAACTAAGTATCTAGAGCGGCCCGTAAAACTAAAGGCGATCAATGACTATTTTGATGGTCAGTATAGCTATGAGCAAATCCGTTTTGCCCTAGCTTACGAGCGGCGCGCAGAATTAAGTTAGCGCTTTCACAATTAGCTCAGCTGTGCGCTCCGATGCGCCCTCATGGCCGAGCTTCGCGTGGAGTTCTTCGTAGCCTTGCGCAAAGTAGGCTTGGTTAGCGGGATCGATGAGGCGCTGTAGCTCTTTAGCTAAATTGTCTGTATTTAATTCATGCTGAATCAGCTCTTTGACTAGAGGTCGATCCAGTATAAGATTAACCAGTGCGATGTATTTGACATTGACGATGCGCTTTGCAATTTGATAGAACAATGGATTTCCCTTATAGCATACAATTTGGGGTACTCGAAATAGGCCAGTTTCCAAAGTGGTAGTTCCAGAAGTCACCAAAGCAGCTTTCGCATGTTGCATCAAATCGTAAGTCTGGCCTTGTACAATGGCTACATTCTTCCGATTCCCAATAATAGCCTGATAGAGCTCCAATGGAATGGAAGGGGCCCCACCTATCACAAATTGGTAGCCTTTAAATCGATCCACCACGGTCAGCATAATTTCCAACATCTTATTGATTTCCTGCCGCCTACTCCCTGGCAACAAGGCCACAATAGGCCGCTCATCTAACTGATTTTTCTGACGAAACGCCTCATTCCACTCAATCCCCTTAATTGCATCTAGCAATGGATGCCCTACAAAATCTACCTTATAATCGTACTGCTCATAGAAATCCTTCTCAAAAGGCAAAATCACATACATATAATCTACCGATCGCTTAATCCCATGCACGCGCTTGCTATTCCAAGCCCAAAGCTGAGGCGAGATGTAGTAAAACACCTTAATCCCCTTTTTATGCGCCCACTTGGCAATACGCAAATTAAAGCCTGGATAGTCTACCAAAATGAGAGCATCAGGCTGGTAGGCCAGTATATCTTCTTTACAAAACCGAAGGTTTTTGAAAATCGTACGAATGTTCTTCAGCACTTCTATCAGCCCCATAAATGCTAAGTCACGGTAATGCTTTACAAGCTTCCCTCCTACTGCTTGCATCAGGTCGCCCCCCCAGAAGCGGTAGTTGGCTTGTGGGTCTTTCCCAGCAAGGGCTTTCATCAAATTGGAGGCATGTAGGTCACCAGAAGCTTCGCCTGCGATAATGTAGTATTTCATGATGGTTGAGGAGTTTGGGAGTTTGGGAGTTGAGGGGTTGAGGGGTTTTGGAGTTTGAGGGTTGAGGGGTTTTGGAGGACGGAGGACGGTTTATGAGTTACTGACCACTGACCACTGACCACTGACTACTGACCACTATCCACTGCCACCGCTTACAAAATATACTGTCCATAATTATACAGCCAGGCAATAATAAATACCCCGGTTGCCATGACCAGTCCGCGCATGGAGTTGACGTAGCGGCGTTTTTGGTAATAGTTGAGAGGTATAAGGTTGATACAGAGGGCGGCGGCCATGGAGGTGCGGTTGCGGAACGTTGGGGAGAAGCCCGTATCATCAGTTAAGAACTCGATAGCTTCTAGTTGATCGTAGATGGTGAGTAGGATGGCGTATACGATGATGGGGAGCGCAAAACCGAGGAGTAGGCCCATCCAAATAGCGTTTCTATTCCAGAACATAGACTTTTGTTTTAGGACTGTATTTCTACAGCTTTTACGGTATCTAGAGCTTTGTAATCAGTGAGGTCATGCATAGAAGGTACTACAGAGATGTAGTTGTTTTCTAATGCCCAAACGTCGGTGTCGGTGCCTTTATCTTCATTGACGAACTTTCCGGTAAGCCAGTAGTACTTTTGGCCTCTGGGGTCTTCTGCTTCCGCAAAATCTTCTACCCAACGGGCTTCAGCTTGGCGGCACACTTTAATGCCTTTGATTTCGGCACGAGGTACTGCTGGAATATTTACGTTAAGTAATAAGCCATGCTCTAAGCCATTTTCGAGGACATGCTCTATTAGATGCTTGACATGTGGCGCTGCTTCTGTAAAATTAGCATCATAAGAAAAATCAAGCAGGGAAAAGCCAATGGAAGGAATACCTTCTAGCGATGCTTCCATAGCGGCAGAAAGCGTGCCCGAGTAAATGATATTGATCGCTGCATTAGAGCCATGATTGATCCCTGATACACAAATAGCTATCTCGCGGTCTTTTAGCACGACATTCTTAGCAAGCTTCACACAATCCACTGGCGTACCAGAGCACTCCCATGCTTCCACCCCCAAATCTTTGAGTGCCCTAGATTGGTGCAAGCGGATGGGATCGTGTACGGAGATCGCGTGGCCCATGCCAGACTGTGGAGAATCGGGTGCTACTACTACTACTTCGCCCAATTCTTTGGCGATGGTGACTAGGTTACGGATGCCGGGGGCAGTGATGCCATCGTCGTTTGTTACCAGTATTAATGGCTTGCTCATACGTCGTTTTTTATTGAAGCCCCAAAATTATGACCATTTCCTAGATTATGACAGATTATTTACTAGAATTTACAACAGAAGGAAAAAAGAGCTGTTTGTTTTGCAATAAGAAAGGTTAATATCTATGGCTATATTTGGAAAAAAGGGCGTGCTCTTAGTTAACTTAGGTACCCCAGACGATCCTAATCGTCCTGCTGTTTATCGCTATCTCAAGGAATTTTTATTAGATCGACGTGTAATTGATTACAACTGGCTAGCTCGAAATATTCTAGTTAGAGGCATCATTGCACCCTTCCGTTCAGGTAGCTCCTCAAAATTATACAAACGATTGTGGACAGAAGAAGGCTCTCCCCTCAAATTCTATGGAGAACGAGTAGCCGAAGGCGTCCAGGAACTACTAGGTGAAGACTATGTAGTGGAATTAGCGATGCGCTATCAGTCTCCCTCTATCGCCAATGCTATTGACCGATTGATGAAAGAACAAGTTGGCGAGATCATTGTGTTCCCGATGTTCCCACAATACGCCAGTGCTACCACGGGTTCTGTACACGATGAAGTGATGCGTGTATTCCGCAAAAAGGATACCATCCCCAATATTCGAATGATCAACTCCTACTACGATCACGAGCCGATGATTGACATCTTTGCAGATAATGCACGGCAGTTCGATCTTGATAGCTATGATCAAATTATTTTCAGCTTCCACGGCCTTCCCCAGCGCCAGCTGCGCAAGGCCGATGAGTGCAACCACTGCCTCGTCGCAGAGAACTGCTGCCACACCATTTCAAAAGTTAACCAGTTTTGCTATTCTGCACAATGCCACGGCACCACTAAAGCCATCGCCGCTAAGCTAGGCTTACGTGAAGACCAGTACGTCACTGCCTTCCAAAGTCGCTTAGGCCCTGAAGCATGGGCGAAGCCGTACACATCGGATATCATAGAGGAAACAGCGGAGCACGGCGGCAAGCGCATCCTCGTATTTAGCCCTGCCTTTGTAGCGGATTGCCTGGAGACGATTATTGAAATTGGGTTTGAGTACCAAGAAGAATTTGAGGAGATGGGTGGTGAACAGGTAGACCTAGTACCTAGCTTGAACGATGATGCGCGGTGGATTAAGGTGGTGGCGGATTTGGTGCGTGGAGGAGTGAGCGGGCAGGAGCAGGAGTCGGTGGGCAGTGGGCAGCGGTCGGTGGTTAATAATCAGTAGTCGGTGGGGAGTTTGAGGGTTTGAGGGTTTGAGGGTTTCGGGGTTGTGGAGTTTCGGGGTGGCGGATTACGAGTTGTTAAGGACGAGTTTGGGGGTGGCGGAGGTGAGGGATTAGTTTCCGGAGAATATGATTTGATAGTGGTGTGATGGTGAAGATTTGTGTTTGGAGTGATATGAATAGATAAAAAATAATACTTCGAAAGTTGTGGAATTTTGGAGTTTCTGCGTCTTTAAGCTGTGCGGGCCCGCAAAACCTTGGACGTTGACAGGTGTGGGCATAGCAAAACGTCCAAGGTTTAAGCCAAGGAAACAGCTTAATAGTTGACTTTTTTACCTTCCGTTTTCTACACTTGGTGAAGGGGGCACGCCATAAAAAAACTACGCCAAAGCTGCACCGCCCCTGTTCTCCAAAACTCGTAATCCGAGACTCGTAATTAACAATCCGTCCTCCCCAAACCCTTAAACCCCTAAACTCCCAAACTGCATCCCTCTCCCTGGCTGTTGCTCTCAGCTACGCTCGATCAACGGCTG
>JBCCRH010000235.1:0-9372 GCA_039208045.1 Bacteroidota bacterium | reverse complement strand
TGCAGTAGTAGTCCGTGTTTTTGAGCTAGGGCTCGCAGCCTTTCGAGCTGTTCGTACCGGGCGCTCACCGGTTCACGCTGAGAATTCGGCTCACTATTTTGAGTGATATCTGCCGAGGCGTTGGGTGTGTCGTGCCACTGAATTGCGACGGTGATGAGATAGGTTTGCAGTAAAAAATGACCCAGCTTTTCAGCCTTGGTTGCCAGGTAGTGGGCATTGTATCTAGTCGCTTCAATCAGCAGCGGTACTCGGTCCACCATCTCCAAGCCATAGCCCTTAAGTCCCGCAATCTTACGCGGGTTGTTCGTAATCAATCGAAACTGACCAATTCCCAAATCCATCAGAATTTGCGCACCCATGCCATAGTTGCGCTGGTCAACCGGCAAGCCCAACCGCTCATTAGCCTCCACAGTATCTAGACCCATGTCCTGCAAAGAGTAAGCTTTGAGCTTATTGACTAGCCCGATCCCTCGCCCTTCTTGGCGCAGATACACCACTACACCCTTGCCTGCATTTTCAATCATCTTCAGCGTGGCCTGTAGCTGCATGCGGCAGTCGCAGCGCAGCGATCCCAGCGCGTCTCCCGTCAGACACTCAGAGTGCATACGCACCATAATCGGCTCATCTTTAAACGTAGCCGGATCACCTTTCACCAGGGCAATATGCTCAGAGCCATCTAGATCATTGCGATAGGCATACACCTGAAAGTCACCAAACTTGGATGGCATCGCAGCCACAGCTTCACGCTTAACAAAGCGCTCGTGGCGCAGACGATAGCTAATCAAGTCCGCAATGCTAATGAGTTTCATCTGGTGCTCTTTGGCATAGCCCACCAAGTCGGGCAAACGGGCCATAGAACCATCAGCGTTAGAAATTTCACAGATTACGCCTGCCGGATACAAACCTGCCAGCCGAGCAAGATCCACCCCTGCCTCGGTATGTCCGGCTCGCCTTAGCACGCCACCTTCTTTGGCACGCAGCGGGAAAATATGCCCCGGTCTACGTAAGTCTGTTGGCGCTGCCTTTGGGTTAATAGCCACCTGAATAGTGCGCGCCCTGTCTTCAGCAGAAATGCCCGTCGTTACACCCAGTTCAAGGGAGGCGTCAATACTAACCGTGAAAGCCGTCTGCTCATTTTCATCTTCAAACGGACTGCTGGTCACCATAAGTGGCAAATCCAGCTCGTCTAGCCGATCACCGGTCATAGCGAGGCAAATCAAACCCCTGGCCTCGACAGCCATAAAATTAATTAAATCCGGGGTTGCAAACTGAGCCGCGCAGATGACATCACCTTCATTCTCGCGGTTTTCGTCGTCAACCACGACGATTGCCCGTCCTGCGGCCAAATCCGCTAGCGCGTCTTCTATCGAATCAAACTCAAAATCCGACTCAACGCTGAGTTTTTTGACTGGGTGCTGAACTGGACTGCGACTTTCACTCGGATCTGGTCTCTGACTTGGGGCAGCATCAAACACTGGAATTCCTTCCAAACGGAGAAAACGATTACTCCTCGATTGTATCGTTACCCGAATTGCCGCGCCTGAGAGAAAAATGGATGTTTGTGTGCCCTGTTACATTTCGGGCCTTCTCACTGGCTCTCTTGCTGACCTTCGATAGGCTCAGTCCAAATAATTTGCTTTTGGTTGGGGTAGGCCATGCCACTTTGCTCTTGCATAATGCGAGCCGACTGGGCGGGATCAAAATTGCGCTTGAACTGTGATCGCAGTTCAGCATTGCGCAACTCAGCATCCACAACCGACGTTTGCAGCGTCTTGAGTCGATCTTGCTGTGACTGATGGTAAGGCAACAGCTTGGCAATCGTCGTCGTTGCAACAATAGCTAGCAACAAATTGACGGTGAGCTTAACCGAAGATTCGAATGCGATCGTCCGACGCGCCCCCACATAGGGAACCCGCTTAGGCTGATAGGCCCGCGAACGAGGGATAGAAGGTAAAGTCTCTCGCTGAGGAGAATTTGCTCTCGTACGAGCAGTGGGGTTCTGTAGAGGACTTTTTTGCAGGGAGTCTTGGTGGGATGTGGCAGATGGCGGCATGGCCGGGCGCTGAGCAGCGTTCATAAAACGAAAATCACCAAAATAGCGAGCTGATTGTAATGGACTCTGGAGCAAACAGCGTCCGGGGAATTACGGGTCGCGTCGACACTGGGATACATTATGAATGTATTCCGTCATCTTGCAAGTACTTCAGATGACTTTTTCAATTCCTTTTAGCTTCCCGAACATATTGGCATGTAGAGACATTTGTAAGGCTTACTGAGAGACTGCCCTACTTCTTATACACACTCACCAGTCAGCAGAGTTTTTACAACAAATCTTGATACTGAGAGCATATCGTCAAATCATCCTATCCATCAAAGCTTTGACGAGAAAAACATACTCTATGGAGAAGCGCTGCAAAAGTCCTTTCTCTTCTACGAAGCTCAGCGAACAGGCAAACTCCCAAAAAACAACCGCATTGGCTGGCGTGGAAACTCCACGTGATGAGGTTGCGCTGGATTACAACGCTGGCTTTACAGGTGCGATCGCTCGCATGTACGACAAATTTGGCGGCGATCCCCTTTCAGATTCTCAGCTAAACCAGCTCCCAGGAATCTCAGTGCAGCCATGATTCATAGCAGCAAACCCCTTTAAAGACCAAAAACTCCTAAAAAGTCAGCTCTGAAGCCACCGATTTTCTAGGAGTTTCGATTTTAAAGTGAGTTTGATAGAGGTAGCGCGCATCGCAGCCTGAGGAAACTGCCATCGGCTCTGCCTATCTGGACTTTACTTGTAAAGTTCAGTGGCTAGGCGTAGTGCCAAGAAACCGGGAACGAGCGCAAGGCCCAGCGCAACAAAGATTTGAGTATCTGATAAAGCCATGGCAATTACTATCCTTGATTACAAAACGAGGTAATACAAATAAATTGTTTCTTAAGTTGGTCCCTACATTGGCATTTTGTTAACTAACCGTTACATGAAACAGATTATTTGCATGGAGGCATCTACAGGAAGCTAGCCAACGAATCAACGACTATAATGACCAAAAACCATAAAGATAAATCTATAAATCTACCCATAAAAATCACATGAAAAGCACCCTTTTTTTCCAATCGAACACTCACATTTTGATTTCGTGCTCACTGTTTGTGATCATGCTGTACAGAATGTTCCTGCTGATCTATCCTACAAACATACGATGCATTTTAGCATTGATGATCCAGCCACTGCTGAAGGTTCTAAGGAAGAGAAAATGGCAGTCTTCAGAAAGGTACGTGAAGAGATAAAAATATCAATGCTCAAATTTATTGGGCGGGAATTAATAAGCAGAACGGAGCCCTTTACTCCGCTTGCAGCTGCTTCCTAAACTAGAAGGCTTTTTTGATAAGTTACTTTCCTATTTCTTAGAAGATATATTTCAACCCGAGCTGCAACTGCCAGCGAGCATCCACGCTGAAATCATCAGCAAAAGATGAAAAAATTAATTTTCACTTAACGCTTTATTCCTAAAGCCTTATCCTTTGTATGGCTATTTTCGCGTTTTACACCAAATACGCGGCTTATTTATGAAGGATGTGCAATATATCAAGCGAGATGTCAGCTGGCTTTCTTTTAATCATCGAGTGCTGCAAGAGGCGATGGACGAGCGAGTACCATTGTATGAACGAATCAAGTTTTTGGCAATTTATAGCTCTAATCTGGATGAATTTTTCCGAGTACGAGTAGCCGCTTTACGTTCCTTTAGGCAATTACAAAAGAAAACTAGAAAAGCACTATTGGCCGAGGTAAAGCCCAAAAAGCAATTAAAACAGATTCGAAAAATTGTCCATGCGCAGCAGGAGCAATTTGGAACGACCTTTAGAAACCAGATTATACCGGCACTAGAACAAGAGGGTATTTTTTTGGTAAAAGAGGATGCGTATACGCCAATGCAGCAGGAATTTGTACGAACCTATTTTTTTGAAAAAGTCTTCCCTATTCTACAGCCCACTATAGTCAAACCGACTGATGAGCCGCCTTTTCTGTTGAATAAGCAGCTGTACTTTATAGTAAGCTTGGAGGGCTTAGATGATATCGCTGTAGTTAAAATTCCGTCCGAGGAATTCCCACGTTTTATTGAGTTGCCCGCTGATGATGGTAACCACTACATCACTTTTTTGGATGACATCATACGATTTAATCTGGATCGACTCCTGCACCACCCCCATATTGGGGCCTATGCTGTAAAGCTTTCTCGCGATGCAGAGCTTTACATTGGCGACGAATACGCCGGAGATTTAGTGGCTAAGATTAGAGCAAGTCTAGATGACCGAAATATTGGACTTCCGACTAGATTTCTTTATGATAGCAGCATGCCCGAAGAAGTATTGGCACGGCTAAAGCAGCTATTTGGCTTGACCAAAAACGATGCTATCCCCGGTGCCCGCTACCATAATTTCAACGATTTTTTCGGTTTCCCTAATCCTACGAAGAAGGCAGCACTCCACGATCCGAACTTACCGCCCTTGGAACATCCCATTTTAGCGAAAGCGGACAACCTCCTAGAATGTATCCGGCAAAAAGATCAGGTGCTGCACTTCCCCTACCAACGCTATGACTACATTCCGAAACTTATATGGGAAGCAGCAGATGATCCACAGGTAGAAGCTATCCGAGTGACGCTCTACCGAGTAGCCTCGAAGTCAGAAGTGGTACAAGCATTATTACATGCAGTGGAACGTGGCAAGCAGGTATTTGCATTTATCGAGGCGAAGGCGCGCTTTGATGAAGCTTCGAATCTGTATTGGGGCGATAAGCTCCAGGAGATGGGTGCCGAAGTGCAGTATAGCTATCCTGGTATCAAGGTGCATTCGAAGCTGTTGCAGATTATCCGAAAGGAAGAGCAGGAAGGCGAACTAAAGCGGAGGTATTACACCTATATCGGCACGGGCAATTTTAACGAAAAAACAGCTAAGCTATATGGCGATCATGCTTTGCTGACCTACGATCAGCAAATTGGAAGAGAAGTGGGGCAAGTGTTTGATCTGCTAAATCGAAAGATTATGCTTCCCAAAAGCAAGCATTTACTTGTCGCTCCTTTTACGCTACAGCAAAAATTTGAAGAATGTATTGATAAGGAAATTCGCAATGCTAAGAAAGGGCGGCCTGCTTATATGATTCTTAAAATGAATAGCTTAGAGGAGCGCCGAATGATTAATAAGCTATATGAGGCCAGCCAGGCCGGGGTAAAAATTCAGTTGATCGTACGAGGAATTTGTTGTCTGGTTCCTGGCATTCCAGGCGTTAGTGATACTATCGAAATCACGAGTATCGTAGATCGATTTTTGGAACATGCGCGGGTATATCTATTTTGTAATAATGAGGAAGAGCAGATGTATATTGCTTCTGCTGATTGGATGAATCGCAATTTGTATCGTAGAGTGGAGGTAGCCGTTCCTATTTATGATTCGGAGGTCTTTAAGCAGATTCGTCAAATTATTGATTTTCAGCTACATGACAACGTAAAAGCCCGTGTCATTGATGCAACACAAATCAATGAGTATAAAAACCTAAAAGGTGACAAAAACCCCCAGCGGGCGCAAGTACAGACCTATGCCTACCTTCAGCAATTACTAAAAGATGCGTAGATGCGCCTTCAGGTTTTCTTGCAAATTATTCTTATTCCGTTAACTTTACGCTGTTTGAATGCATTGAAGATACTTAGTTAAAAATAGTGCTTATGGCTATTGGTGTAAATCAATTGCGAGATTGGGTTTTTAAGAAAGTCCATACTAGCAATTTGGTCTATAATACTTGTTGGGAAGATCCCCGCTGTGACCGAGAATTAATGGAGTTTGACTCCGATAGTAGCATTGTCATGATTACCAGTGCAGGTTGCAATGCGCTTGATTATTTATTGGATCATCCACGGCAGATCAATTGTATCGATATGAATCCGCGTCAGAATGCCTTGTTGCATTTGAAGCTCGCGGCCATTAAGCATAATTCTTTTGAAGATTTATTCCACCTGTTCGGGCAAGGGGTTCACCCCAACATTAAGGAATACTACCAGCGGCTTCGTCCTAGCCTCCCTGCCTTCGCTGCGGAATATTGGGATACTCGCCTTAATTTTTTCAATGGAAAGGGCTTACGCAAATCATTTTATTACTATGGCACCTCTGGCACATTTGCCCTCCTAGTCAAGCAGTATGTCAAAAGCTTAGGCAATGTCAATCAGAAAATACAACAACTCTTTGAGGCAAAAGACTTGGAAGAACAGCGAGCGATCTACTTTGAGATTGAAGAGCGTATTTTGAATAAGCTAGTGGCGTGGGTTATGAATCGCCATGTTACCCTCACGCTCTTAGGTGTACCCCGGAGTCAGCGCGAGCTTGTATTGGAAAAGTATCAAAAGGGAGTCATGGGCTTCATTAAAGCTTGCTTTCGCCAGGTTTTTACGGAGCTTTCGCTAAAAGATAACTACTTCTGGCACGTGTACCTCAAAGGAGCGTACACCAAAGACTGCGCCCCAAATTATCTGTTAGAGAAACACCAAGCTGACCTACGCGCTAATGCAGCGCGCATTAATATCCACACAACCACCATTAGTCAGTTCCTAAAAGAACATCCTGGGAATTACTCTCACTTTATTCTATTGGATCATCAAGATTGGCTGGCTGCTAATAATATTCCTGCTCTAGAAGAGGAGTGGGAGTTGATTCTTAAGAATAGTCGACCAGGCACTCGTATTTTACTACGCTCTGCGGCTGAAAGGGTTGATTTTTTCCCAGACTTTGTATTAGATGCCCTGGATTTTGAGCAAGAAGTAACAGCTGCTACACATAAGCGCGACCGTGTAGGTACTTATGCAAGCGTCTATATGGGTACCGTAAAATAATTAATTACTATGAGCAAACCACCTGTAAGCGGCATCGGCGCACAAAATGCCAACGAGCAAAACGAAGCTATACAGCACTACTATTCTACCTTCCAGTCCAAAATCTACGATCTTACACGTTGGGGCTTTTTGTTTGGTAGAAAAGGTATTATCCAGAAATTACCCTTTGAGCGAGATGCTGCTTTCCGATCCCTCGAAATTGGCTGTGGAACAGGCTATAACATGCTTGAGCTAGCGAAATACTACCCCAATGCTCAATTAACTGGACTAGATGTTTCTGGTGATATGCTAGCCATTGCTAAAAAAAATACAGCACCGTTCAAGGATCGGACTACTCTTCTGGAAAAGCCATATGAGCTGGGCGAGCAAGCCTTTTTGGGACAAAAGGATGTAGTCATTTTCTCTTATTCCCTCACTATGATTAATCCGCAATGGCAAGAGTTGATTCGGCAGGCTTATCAAGACCTCAAGCCAGGTGGGTATGTCGCTGTAGCAGATTTCCATAATTCTCCCTTTCCTTGGTTTAAGGCACATATGTCTAATCATCATGTGCGTATGGATGGTCACTTGGTACCTTTGTTGAAGGAATTATTTCAACCCATTTTGCATCAAGAAAATAATGCCTACTTAGGACTTTGGAAATACATCATGTTTATCGGACAGAAAAGAAAATAGCGCAAGAGTGCTAAAGCATTAGGCTAGCTTCTTTTTTTATGGCTTGTAGTGCCGTATCGATCCCTACGACTTCTCGTTGCGCAATGATTTGCATAAGAGCAGTACTAAGATCAGTGCTGGGTGCTTTGCCATCCACTTGCTCAGCTGCTATGGCCACCATATTTACGGCGTCATCTCTTGCGATTTTGATGATTTGCCAAAGCTGATCAGTTACATATACCTGTTGGGTGATATTGTGCTCAAATTCTTGCTGGATCGCAAAGAGCAAAGCAATTCTGAGCTGTGTAGCATTCATACTATCCTGGCGCACTCGGAGCAGTAGGTTGGGAATGGATATGCGTTCGCAAAATAGAGAAAGGCGCTCGTAGGCCTGAAATTTCAGTGGCGTGCTTGTAGATTGCTGCCCTTGCTTGAGTTCCAATAACCGCAATTGATACTGATTATTTAGAAATTGCCGCAAGGAATAATACACCGTTAGGAAAACGATTAATCCGGGGATCGTCAGTTTTAGAATCTCTAAAATTGTACTTAGCCAAATCTCCATTTGTAGCTTTAGTTTGGTAAAAACAAACCTAAACATCACCTAGGGTCACTAAAAATTCAATTTTTGAACTGATTTTTTGTAGTTCCTGCTAAGATGTTTAATTTAGACTCAATGTAAAAAATAAGCAGCTATTAGAACCGAAATTTAGAAAAAAACGTTCTGATAGAAATCAAAGCTAGCTGTTGTAACAGCCAGCTAGCTTTAGCTAAAGTGCAAAAATAAAAAGATATGACTACGGTAAAAACAGCGATTGATCCGATTACACTAACAGATGGTGCAGTAAAGCAACTATTACGCATTCAAACTGAGCAAGGTGTACCTCAAGATCATGGTTTGAGGGTTGGAGTCAAAGGGGGTGGATGTTCCGGTTTTACTTATATCCTAGGCTTTGACCTACCCAAAGATAATGACGAAATTCATGAAATCAACGGTATCAAAGTGCTGATGCAAAAATCACACGCCATCTACCTGTTGGGCATGGAAATTGACTGGTTGGAGGGGCTAAGCAATAGAGGCTTTACCTTCAATAACCCTAATGCATCCGACACCTGCGGCTGTGGCACCTCTTTCTCCGCTTAACTATTATCAGGCATAAGTCATTTCTCTTTTGGTTTATGCCTGATTTCTTTTTACTTACCTTCCTTTAGTATTTTCGCCTCAGAAAAAAATTATCATTTCCCTGACATTTTCTTACATTTACGAAAGCGAATGCCTTTCTCGTTGATTAGTTTTGCACGATAATACAAGACAGATATTGTAAATATTTATAAAGGTACATGCGATTTGTATCATACATATTTATTTTAATTCAACTATTTATAAACCAAACTTTCTATCCTTATGAAAAGATTATTTCTACTTTTCTCCTTTGTTTTTTCACTCGCTGCCCTACAAGCTCAAGAGGAACTTAACGTTATATACGAAGAGCAGTTTGATGGTGGTATTCCCGCTGATTGGGATGTAATGCAAGCCACTCCTGCTGGTGCTATTTGGACTTGGTCGGATGATGGTGATGCGGCTGATTTGATTGTTGATGGGGAAGTTACAGGTGCTGGTTTTTATGGTACTCGTGGCCCTATTGAGTCTCCATCTGTCGATAATGGATGCGCTATGTTCAATGGTGACTCCTATGATAATGATGGCAATGGTTCCGATGGCCTAGGCCTTGGGCCTATTCCAGCTGGTGATGTGGGTTATAATGGTTCACTAGTTTCCCCAACGATTGATTGTAGTGCACTACCAGGCGTTGTTTTACTATTCAACCAATATGCACGTACATTC
>JBCCRH010000234.1:0-9393 GCA_039208045.1 Bacteroidota bacterium | reverse complement strand
TGTAGCACATAGGTGTGCCTGATTTTTGGATAAAATGCGGAGAACATGGAGGTAAAAACAGCTTATTATGTGGGGAGTTTTCCACGCTTATCACAGTGCCCAAAAGATGGCAAACCAGAATATGCCTTTATCGGTCGATCGAATGTTGGCAAATCCTCACTGATCAATCTACTTACGAATCAGAGCGGCCTGGCGCGCACTTCCAACAAACCGGGTAAAACACAGCACATCAACTATTATGTGATTAACGGAGCTTGGTATTTAGTGGATTTACCCGGCTATGGCTATGCTAAAATATCTAAGACCAAGCGAAGAGCTTGGGAGCAAATGATCCATAACTATTTGCAGCGTAGTCCCCACTTGCAGTGTATTTTTATTCTTTTGGATGCAAATATCCCTCCCCAACAGATTGATATAGAATTCATTAATTGGATGGGTAAGGCCCGTTTACCCTTTGTCATTGTATACACCAAAACCGACCGATTGAAGCCTGAGCAGATAGAAGCGAATGTGGAGCGCATACAGCAAGCACTACTGGAGCATTGGGAAAGCTTGCCGCAGCAGTTTATTACTTCCGCCACCAAGAAGAAGGGGCGCGAAGAAGTGCTGCAATTGATTGCAGAAGTGAATGATCAGGTGATGGAAAATTTATAATTTATGAGCGAACAACAAGGTATTCATCCACACGTAATTCCCGAAATTGAAGATTGGCCTATTTATAAGATACATGCCAACCGTAAAGATTTTATCAAAGAAATTGATCAGTTTACGCTAGAGCGCCTGCAACAACTCTACCCCAATCAGTTAGAAGATATTATTGCCAAAACGATTTACAAGGAGCGTATCCGGATGAAGGAAGAGCCTTGGAAAGTGGATCCACCGAAGGATCGGCAATTTTGGCGGCGCATAAGGAGCCAACTATTTGACCGGCAGGGTGATCGCAGTAAAGAGGAGCAGCAAACTACTGAAAAACAACTCTTAGGACGGATTATTCATCGCTATTCCGAGGAGATTGTGGGTACCTTTAAGATTAAGACTTTTCTATTTGCCAGAAGGTTTCTAACACTTTTCTTTACGCGCCTACTAAATACGGCTGCTGCACGTAACTTTTATCAAATTTGGGGTAGCAAATATCGGCTGGTTGATCGCCTTCTGGTACAAGGAGAAGTGGATAAGATTAGAGCACTTATGAAGAAAGGAACTGTAGTGGTGGTGCCTACTCATTTTAGCAACTTAGATTCTATCCTTATCGGGTATGCTTTGGATACCTTTGCCGGCTTGCCTTCCTTTTCCTACGGAGCAGGCTTAAATTTATACAATACAGGCTATACGGCTTATTTTATGAATAGGCTAGGGGCATACCGAGTAGACCGCCGTAAGAAAAATCCGATTTACTTAGAGACCCTTAAGGCCATGTCTAACTTGAGTGTACAGCACGGTACCAATAGTCTGTTTTTTCCTGGCGGAACCCGCTCTCGTTCAGGTATGTTAGAAACAAAACTCAAGCTGGGGCTTCTGGGAACTGTGGTCGAGGCTCAGCGGTACAAATTACAGAAAGGGCAAGGTGAAAAGGTCTTTGTTGTGCCATTGATATTGAGCTACCATTTTGTGTTGGAGGCGGAGTACCTTATTGAGCAACACTTAAAGCGCATTGGAAAAGAAAAATATATTAAGGCGAAAGATGATTTCTACAGTAAGCGGAAAATCCTAAAGTTTGCTTGGAAACTTTTTTCAAAATCCAATGATATCATCCTATCTGTAGGCCAACCCATGGACGTGTTAGGTAATTATGTGGATGAGGAAGGAGAGAGCTATGACCAATACGGGAATCAACTAAACATAGCAGACTATTTCAAGCAAGGAGGGGAGATTGTACCTGATTTTCAGCGGGAGGCAGAATATACCCGCTTACTGTCGGAGCAAATTGTAGATCGCTATTTTAAAGATAATATCGTGCTGACTAGCCACTTAGTAGCTTTTGCTGCTTTTGAGCTGCTAAAACGGCATTTTCCTAAGTTAGATCTGTATGGTTTATTAAGTCTACCTACTGATGATTTTGTTTTTGATCAAGGGGAGCTCATAGACGTGGTGACGCAGCTGAAGGCGGTCTTGGTCGATATGCAATTGGCTGGAAAAATAAAACTCGCCAAGGAGCTGGCCTGGGAGCCTAAAGGTATCATCCATGATGGCTTAAGGCACTTGGGGAATTACCATGTTCGCAAGCCACTGCGGTACAATAAACAAAAGGAAATAATTAGTGATAGTTTTAAAGTTTTGTATTATTACCACAACCGTTTGGAAAATTATGGCCTTGCTGCAAAAATCGTAATGGCACCGCAATATGTTTAAAAATTTCTTTACATCGGGGAACAATATGATGATTGCGATATTGCTGAATGCACTCGTGATCACACTCATGTATTTCCCTCATTTTGAAGGAGTTATTTGGCTGGAGCTACTCGATCAGTTCTTCATCCTACTATTTATCGTAGAGGCTATTGTAAAAATTCAGGACTTAAAGCCTAAAGGCTATTTTGCAGACCCTTGGAATCGTTTTGACTTCTTTGTGGTTATTGCGAGCTTGCCTACTTTGCTGATGCACTTTTTTCCCATTCCGGATACCTCCTTGCTCTTGCTGCTGCGCTTATTTCGCTTGGTACGTCTGGTTCGCTTTATTAGTTTTGTGCCGCACCTTCAGAAAATCATTGCAGGTCTGGGGCGTGCTTTAAAGGCTTCCTTGTTTGTCCTATTGGCTTTATTTTTCCTCAATTTTTTACTGGCTATTTTTACTTGCCACTTTTATGGAGCGCGTGCTCCGGAGTATTTCGGTGATCCACTGGTAGCGGCTTATTCCATTTTTCAGTTATTTACAGTGGAAGGGTGGAATGAAATTCCACAGGCGATCACTCAAGAGGGGGATCATCCAGTATTGATCGGCGTGACGCGGCTTTATTTTGCTTTAGTGGTACTTATTGGAGGGATTTTTGGAATGTCTTTAGCTAATGCAGTGTTTGTAGATGAGATGACGATGGATAATACCGATGCCATTGAAGATAAAATTAACAATATGCAGCAGCAATTGGAAGAACTAAAACATTTGCTACAGCAACAACAAACGGACAAGGAATAAAACTGGGCATTTTGAATTTTATAGTATACGATATAGAAGCTACCTGTTGGGAAGGCACGCCGCGCTCCTTGATTCAAGAGACCATTGAGATTGGTGCAGTGTTGGTTAGCCCTTATGGAGAAATTGAAAGTACGTTCGATAGTTTTATCAGGCCCGTCTTAAATCCTCGGCTTTCCTACTATTGTCAAAACCTTACCGGCATAGAGCAGGCACAGGTTAATCGGGCACCGAAATACCCTGCGGTGATAGAAGCCTTTCAGGACTGGGCAGAAATATACGAAGAAGATTATGTACTCTGTTCTTGGGGAAATTTTGATCGAAGGCAACTCATCCAAGATTGTAAGCTGCATAAAATGGAGTACGACTGGGTAGAGGAGCACATTAATATCAAACAGCAGTACAAAGAGATTAAGCGGAAGCACCGAGTACGTGGGCTGAGAGCCACGGTTGAATCAGAAGGTTTTGAGTTTACTGGCGAGCATCATCGAGGCATCGACGATGCGGAAAATCTAGCTAAAATTTTCATTAAATACCTAGACGAGTGGCGCTACTAAACCTTTTCATGCATGTTTAAAAAACGAGTAGTTCTTTTTGGTGTTCTTATTGCATTACTGCCTATACTTGCTTGGCTGTTGTGGCCATTGGAGTCCAATCAATTTCCAATTACATTCAATCAGCAAGCCATAGATTCAAAAGAGGAATTCCTAAATCAGTACATTGCTGTAGATACTACCTATCGGCCACCAAATATCATCATCTTTCTGGCAGATGATCTGGCGCAAACAGATATTTCACTCTACGGCAGTGAGCGTATTCAGACCAAGCACATCGACGCAATTGGCCGGAATGGCGTCACTTTTACAGATGGCTATGTGACTTCTCCTATCTGTAGCCCTTCACGGGCAGGCCTGCTCACGGGGCGCTACCAGCAGCGTTTTGGCCACGAATTCCAGCCCCATGATATTTACCTCACCAATCGCTTTCAGTATTATGGCTTTAAAGGATTTGTAGATAGCTATCCGTGGACGCCCATTTACATGGATGCAGTGCCAGAAAAGGGGGAACGCAAGCGGCAGGGACTGCCTCCTGGGGAGATCACCTTGGCAGAATTGCTGAAGAAGCGGCAATACCATACGGCCTTTCTAGGCAAATGGCATTTGGGAGCAGCTGATTTTGCACTGCCGTGCAATAGGGGCTTCGATTATAATTATGGATTCTACGCTTCCCACTCGCTATTTGGGCCAGAAGAGGCGGAGTGGATCGTCAATCGACACGTGCCTGAAGACTGGACGGATAGCTATATTTGGAAAACTTCGCGGGTAGGAGAGAGTGCCATGTACCGCAATTGTGAGCGTATTGAAGAGCCAGCCTATCTTACCCAGCGTATTGCAGAGGAGGCTATCTCCTTTATGGAAACCCACGAAGAGGAGCCTTTCTTTTTGTATGTTCCTTTCAACGCGCCACACACTCCGCTACAGGCTCCAAAAACTTATGTAGAGCAATTTAGTCACATAGAAGATGAAACAAAAAAGGTGTATCACGCTATGATTGCTTCCTTAGATGATGCGGTTGGAAGTGTAATGAACAAACTTGAGGAGTTGCACCTTATGGAAAATACCCTGGTATTTTTTCTTAGCGATAATGGCGGTGCCACTTACACAATGACTACCGATAATGCACCTTTCAAAGGAGGGAAAGTGACCAATTTTGAGGGAGGTATCCGAGTGCCGTACATGATGCAATGGAAAGGAAAGATAGCTGCTTCGCAGACTATTAATTATCCGGTGACCGCGCTAGATATTTTTACTACAGCGGCGGCGGCGGCTCGGCTAGAGCTACCTAAAGACCGTGTATTTGATGGGATTAATTTGCTGGATATTGTTGCTGATACGGTTCCTGAGTTGGCGGATCGCTCTTTGTTCTGGCAAATGGGCAATGCTAGAGCTATTCGTAAGGGGGACTGGAAGTTGCTAGTGGATGATGAATTTCAGGATACGCTGCTATACAACCTAGCAGTCGATTATGTAGAGCAGCAAAACCAAACAAGGACTCAGCGAGAAAAGCAGCAGCTATTGCTTCAAGAGCTTAATAATTGGACGGCTCAACTAGCGCCTCCATTGTGGCCAGGGATGATTTACTATCAGTTTGAGGACGAAGATGGAACGATATATCGTTTTGCCGATTGAGTGCTAGACCTCAAAATAGCATAGCATAGACTTCCTCTTTGCTCATTTCCACTACCTTCCCAGGAATGAAGGCTTGGAGTCGTAAATTTTCCATTTCCATACGAATAAGACGCAGCACAGGAAAGCCTACTTTGGCACACATACGGCGAACTTGTCGATTTTTACCTTCCGTAAGACTTAGGCTGATCCAAGAAGTGGGGATATTTTTGCGGAAGCGAATGGGAGGGTCTCGTTCTGGCAATGCAGAGATAGGGGAGAGAAGGGCAGCTTGTGCAGGCTTGGTATGATAGTCCTTTTTGTTGATCCGTATGGTAACGCCATCAGTGAGTTGCTGTACAGCTTCAGGCGTAATCTGACCATCTACTTGTACCCAGTAAGTACGCTGGTGCGCAAATTTTGGGTTTAACAATTGGTTATTGAGTTTTTTATCATCTGATACGATCAGTAGGCCTTCACTATCGCGGTCGAGGCGGCCGACAGGGTAGACATTGCTTGGAAATTGGAACAAATCTCCTAATACTCGGTGCTCTGGAATTTCACGCGTGAACTGGCTGAGTACTCCATAGGGTTTATGGACAATGAAATAGCGAGGCATATCTAACTACACATTGAAGCGGAAGTGCATCACATCACCATCGCCGACTACATACTCTTTGCCTTCTACGCCAAGCTTTCCGTTTTCTTTAACGGCTGATTCGGAGCCGAAATGGACATAATCATCATATCTGATTACTTCTGCACGGATGAAGCCTTTTTCAAAATCGGTATGGATGACACCTGCTGCTTGTGGCGCTTTGGTACCATCTTTGATCGTCCAGGCACGCACTTCTTTTTCACCAGCGGTAAAGTAGGTAATTAGATTTAGCAGTTTGTAGGAGGCCCGAATCACTCTATTAACGCCAGGCTCACTCAAGCCCATATCATCTAAAAATTCTTGGCGCTCCTCTTTGGTTTCTAGCTCTGCAATATCCGCCTCAATACCTGCACTAATGAGAATCACTTCTGCTTCTTCATTTTTGACGGCCTCTTTGAATCGTGCGGTATGCTCATTGCCGTCGTTGACGGATTCCTCATCTACATTGCAAACGTACAAGATGGGCTTGCTGGTCAGCAAGAGGAAGCTCTTGAAGAATTCTCTATTTTCTTCTTCAATAGGATAAGTGCGAGCAGGTTGCTCTCCCTCCAAGTGTGCAAGGATTTTCTGGGCGATTTCTAACTGTTTTAGTGCTTCTTTTTCGGCACTTTTAGCTTGTTTTTTCAGCTTTTCTAAGCGCTTTTCGACCGTTTCAATATCCTTGAGTAGTAACTCGGTATCGATAATATCTTTATCTCGGACAGGGTCTACGCTACCATCTACGTGGATCACGTTATCGTTTTCAAAGCAACGAACTACATGCACGATGGCGTCTACTTCACGAATGTTTGCTAGAAATTGGTTGCCCAGCCCTTCTCCTTTGCTCGCTCCTTTGATTAAGCCAGCAATATCTACGATTTCTATAGTAGTTGGGATAACTTTTTGTGGGTCAACTAAATCCGCTAACTTATCAAGCCGTGGATCAGGTACGGTTATCACCCCTACGTTCGGATCTTTCGTGGCAAACGGATAGTTTGCTGCCAGCGCCTTAGCTGAAGTTAGCGCATTAAAAAGTGTTGATTTTCCTACATTCGGTAATCCGACGATTCCACATTGTAAACCCATATTGCTAGAATTATTGTGCCAAAAACGCCGCAAATATAGCCTATCTTGCGATATTACACGTTGAGTCTATGAATTTTTTAGCACATCTGTTTTTGTCTTGCGAACGAGAGGAATTAATGATCGGTAATTTTATTGCCGACTTTGTTCGGAATAAAGATTTAGCTCGCTACGAAGCTGGGGTTGTAGAAGGGGTGTACCTGCATCGAAAGATCGATCACTATACTGATAATCATCCGATCGTTCGCCAGGGTTCCCATCGGCTTCGGGCCAGGCATGGCAAGTACGCACCGGTACTAATTGATTTGTTCTATGATTACTTATTGGTTCAGCACTGGAATCAGTATTCAAGCCTTCCCCTTCAGCAATTTGTCGATCAAACTTACCAAACACTAGAGCGAAACATCCACCTGATGCCTACCAAGCTGCAACAAATTTTACCGCATTGGATTGCTGACAACTGGCTTCCTGGATATGGCACTGATGATGGCCTAGCTTTTGCTATCCACCGCATGAAACGTCGCGTAAGCAAACCTGATTTGCTCAATGATCCTATTGTAAGCTTGAAAGAAAACTTCGAAGCCTTGGATATTGAGTTTCAGCAATTTTTTCCTGAAGTGCAGGCGTTTGTTAAAGCAGCGTGTGGTTGTTAGGAGTTTTGGATTACGGGTGACGAATTACGAATGATTGGCTGTAAATTCGTCACCCGAAACTCGTCACCCAAAACCCTCAAACCCCCAAACTCTCAAACCCCCAAACCATTCTACCCCTCAAAATGCAGCGAAATCGTAAACGTTCGGGAGAGGACTTTCTCCAAAACGGTGGATTCCTCTAAGTTGGGGTTGAAAATCAAGGTGTTGCCAATACCGTGGGATACCTTGAACTCTGGGGAAAAGATGAAATAAGGGAAAAAGAACTGGATGCCGGCACCGTATTCTATAGCAAAATCAGTGGGGGATATTTTGACGATGGTGGCGGCTTGTCGCGTTCGGGAATCACTAGCTACGTCGAAGCCGTACTTGACGCCCCCAATGACGAAGAGGCGCAGGTCGCGGTAGGGCTTGGATTTGTAGCGTAGGTGGAAGGGGAGTTCTACAAAAACGGACTCTATGGGTTCAGTAGTGATGCGATTGTCGGTAACACTTTTGTCGTATTGCAAGGTACGTTCAGAGAACGATAGGGTAGGCAAGAAACGAAAGTCGAAGTACTCACCTACTTTTAGGTTAGTGACGATACCGAGGTTGAAGCCAGGGCCATTCAGGGAGGTGACGGCTCTAATGCTATCGCTAAATAAGAACTCTTCTGAAGGGAATGGGGTAAATCGGGAAGTATTGTACCCCAAGGTGATGCCGAAGTAGTAATCTTTTTGCTGGAATTCATAGTAGTTGACGTTCCCCTTGTTGCGTTGTGCTTCAGCGTGGTGAGCGAAAGCAGTCAGCAAAATGGTGAGCACTATGATTTGTCGCCCACATAGATGGAGCAGATTCCCAATGTTAGTGGTATGCATTTGTTCGATTTGTAACCGGTTTTTTCTAAAACGTTCAAAAAACGATCGCCATCGGGAAATGCCTGTACGGATTCATAGAGGTATCGATATGCCCTGGGATCTTTTGACGTTAGTCTTCCAATTAGTGGAAGAATGTTCTTGAAATAAAAATTAAACAGCTGTTTAAATGGAAATATTGTCGGCTTTGAAAACTCTAACACCACTAATTTCCCATTTTTCTTTAAGACTCGCTGCATTTCTAGCATTCCTTTTTCGAGATTTTCAAAATTACGGACTCCAAAGGCAACAGTGATGGCATCAAAGGTATTGTCTTCAAACGGTAAGTTTTCGGAGTCGCCTTCCTGCAATTCGATGATGGTATTTAGTCCTTGTTTTTTGATTTTGGTGCGGCCAATGTCTAGCATTTCGGTAGAAATATCGATGCCTATGACTCTATCTGGGTTGATCTTTTTGGCAGTAGCTAATGCTACAGTTCACAGCATTTTTATAATGTGGGTGAAAACTTATTGTCATCACTAATCACAATGCTTTCCAGCATTTACTTTTGCAAATATTTATATGAAATCATCCAATAGTCTTATCTTATTTTGCTGATGAAATCGGCACCGACCCTACTCAAGGTAAAACCTGAAATTGTAAAAGATTTGCATTATGTAGCGAACAAATATTATAATAATTACACCTTTCTCAAAGCTAAGTTGCAATTATTTACGAAGCTTGCTTTAATCCCTGTATCTGACCTCACAATCTGACATTTTTTCAGAAAAGGCAGAAATATACATACAAATTACCGTGCATAACAAACGGAATTTACTTAGAAGACAATCACTCATAATCCCGCAACTATCATGCAAGAATGACTACAGTACAGAAG
>JBCCRH010000233.1:0-9407 GCA_039208045.1 Bacteroidota bacterium | reverse complement strand
GATGAGATAGAGGCTGGGCAACTATTCTGGACGATTCTTTGGGAGGAAATAGGTGCGGATGCTGCAACTTTTGAAAAGCTTCACAAAGGAGCTTGGCAATCCATTGCAACGAGCATGGGATCGGGGCGTGCGGCGCACGTCCTATTGCAGACGCGCCCGACTAATTGGCCCACTGATGTACTCACAACTCTTCCAACGGGCAGCTTTCCCAACTTTCCCAAGCTATCCCACAAAGAAGAAAGCTGGACGCTTCCACCCCAAACCTTTGTGATGCCTGATAGTTTTGTTGTGCATCTTTATAATGGTGGAAACTATCGTAAAGTTATGGGCGAACCCATCGCTGCTTTCCCCTTGATTTTGGGCCCCGACCCAGAAGCAGACGAGTTCTTTGAGGAAGATAAAGGCCAAATAAAGGCTAATAAATCCATACAATGGCTCTTTGATTTTGATCAAGCAGTGGCAGATGGGATGGCAGTGAAAGTGCCGCTGTCCAAGCAAGAATACAATCAAGGATTTGATAAGATTCTAGCTATCGGGTTGAGGCTTACGAGTGATATAAAAGAGAGCCAAGAGCTACTAGAAGACCTCATTGATAACCACCACTATGGGAATACGGGCTTTGGCATTTTACCGCAAGGTGCTCCCACCAACAATACCAAGGACAAGCCTTCGGCCTACAGTGGCTGGCGCGAAGATCACAACTTCACCTTCCAGGTGGAGCAGCAAGAAGCACTATTTGGGCTATTGAATTTGGCTAATGCCAAAAATTGGCGCGATGGCCAGTGGCTATGCCAGAGCTTGGGGGTTCAAGAGTCGGTTTTGCAGCATATTGCCTATGCCGATCATACGGATCGCGCAGAGGCGATTGGGATGAATGAGGCCCTCTGGGATGCCACTTTGGGCTACTACTTTAAGCACTTAATGGTGCAATGGGCGAACCTTCAGAACAATACGCTCAGCCTCAACATGATTGATCAGATCAAGGCATTTTTCAATCAGCACATCAGTGGGAGAGGGGGAGTTCCTGCCATTCGCGTAGGTAATCAGCCGTATGGTATTTTACCGACTACGGCGTATTCTTCCATAACTTGGCCGGATAAAAATAGCCTTTCCCACAAGATGGCCACCGTGCTCCGCTTTTTTAGCGAAAGCTGGCGCCAAAAGATAGACAAGGTAAAAACAGTGGCACAAGGGAGTACCAATTGGCAGCAAGACTTTATGGATATTATTGGCCTGCACGCCCATTCGGTGGAGTACCACCAGCGCGTTGGGATTGGGCCTTTATTGTATTATCTATTTGCCATTAATGCAGGCAGTCCACTGGTGCCCAACACTTGGATCAACGATAAAATGAACCGCGCTAATCAGATTAATTCTACTATTAATGGGTTAGATGCGAGTGCGAATTTGCTCTCTCAGCAAACGCGAGCATCGATGCTCACTTGGTTTCCTTTTGGTAATAAGATTACAAGCAACCTGATTGATGAGGCGCCTCTGTCCGAAGCGACGCCCTTGACGAACGACTACATTAGCTACTTATTGGATGAGGCTAATACGGGGAATATCGTCAAAAACTATTTGACAAAGAATGCCAAGTCGCATAGTCTGCTTTACCTCATGCTTCGGCAATCTTTTCTACTGAAAGTGTGGGAAGTGCTTTGGGCAAAAGCCCATACTAAGCGCTGGGTCGATCAGGAATTTATGAACTTGTTTTCTCAAAAAGACTGCGACGCCATCTTTTATAGATATATCAATGCCAATAACGAGCTACCCCCTGGTATCATTAATGAGCTAAACAATAGCGCATCCATACAAAAGTTTAGGGCGAGTTTGCAGCAGCTGATGGCTAACAATCAGAGCATTCCTACGGCTAGACTAGAGCGCCTTTTGGTGGAACACCTTGACCTGTGTACCTACCGGATGGATGCTTGGTGGAGTGGTGTAGTGGGCAGTCGCCTGGAAAATATGCGTAAGAAAGAGGCAAAGGGCAGCTATTTAGGAGCATTTGGTTGGTTGCTTAATGTGCGGCGCACTGATCAACGCGTTCCTGTACCCAAATCTGAAATTCCGAGTCATTTTGCTAATGGTAAGCATACGTTCCCGCTGACTTACGAGGTGGGGAATGCGGGCTTTATCCATGCACCTTCCATTGCGCAGGCCACGAGTAGTGCCGTGCTGCGGCAGGGCTTTCTGTCGAAAGACAAAGCATCGATGGAGGTCAATATCAGCTCGCAGTGGGTGCGATTGGCTAGGGAGATCATTCAAGGGATGCAGAACGGGCAAGAGCTAGGAGCACTGCTAGGCTATCGCTTCGAGCGCGCTTTGCATGAAAAAAGTGCTGCCAATGTCGCCCTAGAGCTGGACCAATACATTTATACCTTACGGAAAAAGTTCCCGCTTAGTGCCGCCGCAGATGCGGGCAGAGAAGATGTGGTCGAAAGTAATAATGTAGTGCATGGCCTCCACCTATTGCAGGCATACCGTAGCGGAGGGCAAAGTATTCAGACGTATCTGCAAGGATCAGGCATTTCTAATACAGAGCTACAAGCCATACATGCTACAGCAGAGGATTTGGAAAATATCATTGATGCCATTGCAGATTTGACCATGGCCGAAGGGATACACCAGTCTGTTTTGGGCAACCACCAACGAGCAGGGGCGATACTGAATGCCATTGGTGATGGGAAGAAAATACCTGACCCCCAATTCATTGAAACGCCGCGCTCTGGCATTGTGCTAAATCAACGATTCGGCATGTTCCTCAAAACACCGAGTAAGCAGATGGGCTTTTGGTCAAGTGCTGAGGATAGCCCGCGCGCTTTTGCCGCGCCCCACCTTAATACATGGCTGGGCGAGCAGCTAGGTGACCCTGCGCTTATTGCATGTAAAGCAGCTATTATTAGCAATCCGGATACCGATACGGAGCTAAGAGATACGCTAGAAGTTAGTTTGCAAGAGCTTGCTTTACAGCCCATCGATACGATCTTCCTACTGAATGATGCTTTTGCGGAGGAAAATAGTCTGTTACCACAGCTCATCCTATATTGGTTAAAAACAAAGAGTAAAATTCAGGATGGTCAGAAACTGGAAGTCAATTTTAGAGACCGCGACGGCTGGGGGATTGAGAAGAAGAGTTTCTTCGAAATCCTGCCTTTGGCAAGGTGCCTATACAAAGTACTGACGGATTCACAAGTACTAGAGCCTACGCATTTTCAGACACCGTCTTCAATAGACACTGCGGCGGGCCCTATATCAGATTACGATATTAATGAGCTCAAAGAGCGATTCCAAAATATAGATTTAGCGACAGCACTGCAATCATTACAGGCGGCACTAACAGTTGTAGATGCCTTGACTGAAGTCAATGGTGCTGCGGATAATCAAGCTATGGATAAGCTGCGTGATCAATTAGTTGATGTGGCCCTATTTGGCCTATTGGGTGCAATGCCTCGTAATATGCTCAAGTATGATAAGCAAAGCCTTGCTGAGTTGAAAGCGCAGGCGGAGCGGGTAGAAAAAGAAATGATAAAACGCTTAGAAGAGGCTGATGCTATTCGGCAAGAGTCAGCCGATACGATAGAAGAACGGAAGGACAAGCATGTTAATGCAATTAAAGCGTGTGTCGGGAAAGCTGTGCCAGTTGCGCCTAAATTTAAGCTCCCCAACTTTGCCAGTGTACAATCCGCTGTAAAGGATAAAGCGAGTGTAACGCGGAATGCTATCTCTCCTTTGGTGATGGAAGATTGGCTGAGCGGTGTGACTAAGGTGCGGGACAAGCTCAAGAACTGGCAGCTCTGTACGATATTGGCGAATGGTTTTGGAGCTACCTCTATGAATGAACTATACCCCATTCAGCTACCTTATCAAAAAGATGACCAATGGCTAGCCATTGAGTTTGAGGAAGCCAAAATAGAAATTGCAGGAGATCCCCTTTCCTTAGTGCTGAATATGCCACGTGGGCTGGTAGACAATGAGGACGGCTATGGCTGTGGCTTACTGATTGACGAGTGGGTCGAAAAGATTCCTTATCGGCAGGAAACCACGGGCGTTTCCTTCAACTATAAGGAACCGCAATCGGAAGCTCCACAGACGATTCTGCTTGCCATTCCACCCAGAATAAAAGGGGAATGGGTCTGGGATGACTTAGTGGATACCCTCAATGAAACCTTGGAGATGGCTATGCTACGTGCTATTGATCCCGACTTGCTTCAGCAGCAAGCAGGGTCAGCATTCAATCCATTCTTGCCCGGTATTCTAAGCCCCGTTACCAGTGATCACCGACAGACGGTAGCCTTGAATTTTAATGACGCAAACCAAGTCTAATCCCTTCAAAAACCAGTACTATGACCAGTTTTTTCAATAGATACCATCCGAAAGAAGCTTCCGCTTCGCTCTCCAGCATTACTAGCATTCCCAAATCAGAAAATTTTGTGGCGGTCGGTCGTCTTCAAGATCGCGGTTTGATCGTACGATTTGATGCTTCGGGCAAGCTGCTAAGCCAATACACGTACAGCGTTCCTGGCGAAACCTGTTATTTTAGCAAGGTGTGGGCTATTGATCCTGAGCATATAATAGTAACGGGGAGTATCTTAACCAAAAATAACTTGCGTAGGGATCACCTGGTGCTACATATCTACGATCAAGGAGGGATGGCTTATGCAAGGCGTATTAACAACGATCACACTAGAAACCTTATCGAGTTGACGCCCTTAAACTCCAAGGAGTTTGTGATTTCGGGTTGGGACAATTACGGGCAGGATCGAATTGGAATTCAATGGATGAATGCTAGTAATGGAGAGCTGCTTACTTCGATGCTTGGAACGATAGGTGGAGATGACCAATTGTACGATGCCTGCTCATTTGGTGCCAACCAAATGCTATTTGTGGGAGGTACCAATAAGTCAGAGGGTTGGAATGGTTTTTTACTCAATGCCCACTTGGAAAAGCAGCAGGCGCTTGCACATATCCTTCAATATCCTTCGGGTAAGGCTATGGTGGATGAAATAGACGCCATTGTGCCAGAATCGTCAAAGGGGTTTATTTTGGGAGGGCATAGCGATCAGGATATTTTTATTACCCAAGGAGTGTATGAAGGTGAAAAATTGATACTAGAGCCACTGAGTTTTGCTGGGCTGAACGCTTCTTGTAAGGTGCGCAAACTGCTCTATGTTAAGCCTTATGTGTATGTGTTAGCTTATGATAAAAAAACTTTAGCGCACTTTGTAGCTCGGTTTGATCTAAGCAAATCGAAGCCTCACGAACGACTGGATTGGATAAAGGGCTTTGAGGTAGATTTTCGACTATATGTTTCTGATTTCATCTACGAGGAGCGGAGTGGAAGTTTCTACCTGAGTGGCTTTCAGCGAAAAGAAAAGGGAGGAGACCTACCTATTCTGATCAAGACGGATAGAGAATTGGAAGGTTGCAAGACGAAGGTCATTCGGACAGAAGCACGCGACCCAGTAGAGCTAATTGTAACGCAAACCCCAGCGGAGCTAGAAAAAGTAGAGACAGAAAATCGGAGTATAGAGGCTATCGAAGATCGCTATGAGCTAGAACAAGAAGCGCTTTGCCCTGATCCGGTGGGGATAAAACCTTGTCCATTGGCATTCTTGGGTTGGAATGCCTTGGAGCCAAGGAGCCGTTCTCTAAATTTTGAACAATCACTCCGAGCGGAAGTACGCGATGCGATGTGGATGCTGTGTCGGCAATGGCAAATGGGAGAGTACGAGGGAGATGACGCGGGAACAATTGTATACAGCAAATTAGGCCTAAAAACGACTGCGATTAACCGCTATACACAGATGGTAGATCAACCGGCATACCAAGCTTACCACAATGAAGAACCTCTTGAATATCTCGCCGAGCGCGTAGCTGTCGATATTCAAAAAGATTGGATGCTCCGCCTTGAAATGGGTAATTACTGGGTAAGGCTATTGGAACAACAGTTCGGTAGTGATCCTTCGATCTTACAAACGTATAAGCAAGGTTATTTAGCCGCCTATCCGATTGTACTACCCTCTGAGCCTCAGGCAGGTGACTTTGCTGACCCTAAGGACTTCCAGAATGCGTACATTGCTTATGCACAATTGCTTTCGAATGAAGAAAATTGGATGGTGCTCCATGCCGCTCAACATCGCTCTATAGATGGGGCTGGTCTTTACCAAGCCCTTCAGGCAGGAATCTCACTTTTCCAAAGTCAAGAGCTGAAGCAGTTGGAACAAGCATTCCGAGCATGGTCGGCTGAGTTATTCCTCAATATCGATCCCCCAACCCCTGCCTGGAACGACTCCAGCTTAGAGCATCAGTTCCAATGCCAAGCACCAGGCTTTGACAACAATAAAAAAGATGCGTATCAACTGAAAGGAAAAGAATATGAGGGAGGGCAGTTGGATTGGTATGCTGTGGATTTGGGCGTAGGAAAGCCCTCCATTACTGATATGGCAGGGCAGGATTTCCAGAAGGAGGTGACCAAAAGCTTTACGAACACCCTCGTGCCGGCCAAGCTCTCCTTTCCAGGAATGCCAAATCCAAGGTGGTGGGAGATGGAAGAGCAGCAGGTAGATATGAGTAATATGATTATCAATACGACGGATGTATCGAAGTTGTTGCTATTAGATTTTGTGGTCAACTACGCCGGTAATTGGTACTTGGTGCCGCATGTCGCGGATGTGGGAAGCCTTACGGAGATTGAGGGTATTGAAGTAAAAGACAACTTTGGTATCCGCACCTTGGTACAGGCCTCCAATAAAGTGGATGGCGTACCGGGTGGTAACCACCGCAAGTGGAGCGTTTTCCAGTTGGAAAACGAATCGGCCAATGCAGCGCCTGATAGCTTTTTGCTGCTAGCGCCGGTCATTCCTGATATTTTAGAAAGCAAGCCTATCGAAAAAGTGCAGTTTATCCGAGATGAAATGGCCAATATGGTCTGGGGCATCGAACAGATCATTTCGGATGGTTTAAATGGTGGGCAGCAGGGACATGAGGCGAGCCTGCACCTGCAAGCGCTTTTAAAAGAAAAAGAAGAAATACCCACTCAAAATCCAGACTACACTTCCAAAATCAAGTATAAACTATTTGAAACGGTACCCGAATATTTCATCCCCTTCATCCCTGTTCAGTTGCCCAGCTCGGCTCGATCGATCCAACTACAGCGGGCCAGTATGCCCCGCAGTATCGGCCAATTCGACAATGCCATCCGCCCAAGAACCCAATTGCTGAGCAAAATACCGACACCCTACTACATCCAAGAGGAAGAAATCCCCAAAGCCGGGCGCATCATAACGAGCACCTGGCATCGAGCCAGATGGTTTGGCGGCAAAACCTTAGTTTGGCAAGGCCACAAAAAACAAGTGGGCCGCGGCGGCGGCACGAGTGGCCTCCGATTTGACCATTTGACGCATGCGGTGGATTAGGGAATGAAATTGGTGTAGTGCACAAGAAATTTTTAATTTTGCGAGGAAATTCGTTTAAAAATTTTCTCACAAATTCTAATGAAAAAACGCCAAGCTAACTACCAACAAAACCACACCACCCACACCACCACTGCCGATCAACTGCACCAAAAATATGGCCGCTACTCCTTCATTCGGCTCATCGTTTTTACCTTAGCAATAGGAGTAAGCATCTATTTGCTTAGCACGAATTGGATGGCGGCGGTAGGTTTTATCTTTGTGTTTCTTCCTTTGTTTTACCGCTTTATGCGCTGGCATACGGCTATCCAGGAGGCAGAGCAACATCATCGGCAGTTGGCTATGATTAATAGTTGGGAACTGGATACATTGGAAGGTGATCACTCCAATTTTCCGGATGGAGCCGCTTGGGTCGATGCCCAACATCCGTACACGGTGGATTTGGATATTTTTGGGCCCTACTCGGTATTTCAATTTGCGAATCGTTGCTCAACTGCTATCGGCGAGCGAGCCTTGGCGAACTACTTGAAGGAGGGCGTAGCGATCGAAATGATCAAGGCTCGGCAGGAAGCGGTGGCAGAGCTGAGTCCACTACTCCCTTGGCGACAAGATTTGCAAGCTTATGGCGCTACTACGGAAGACCAACTCGAACATATCGATTTATTACAGCGGTGGCTTGACTTAACTCCCTTTGTGAGCAATAACCGATGGCTACAAGTAGCAATGTACTTGATGCCCTTTTGGGGAATCGGAGCACTCGTCTTGATGTTTTTTAATGTGCCTATCTTCTTGGCAGCTCTACTTTTTCTACTTCCCATTTGGATTATCCGAAAAACAGTAGATCGAGTCAATGAAGTACACGGCCTGACGACTAAAGCGGAGGAAGGCTTACGGCTTTACGCTCGGCTCATGCAGCATATTGAACAAGCTTCCTTTGAAAGTTCCCATTTGCAGCAGCTACAGGCGCACTTTCGTGCAAATGACCGTACGGCATCGAATGCTATTCAGCAGCTCTCTTATGCCATTAGCCAGCTAAATGTACGGTATAATGCCTTTGCCATCCTGCTTAACCTATTTGGGCTGTGGGATTTGCATTGGGTGTGGCGCTTAGAGCTATGGCGAGCCAAGCAAAAAGCGCTGCTGCCGCAATGGTTTGAAGCGTTGGCGCAGTTCGAAGCGCTGAGTAGCCTGGCAGCGATACACTACAATAATCCAGACTGGCAGTTTCCTGAAATTGCTTCTAAAGCTCCTCTCGAAGCCATCCAATTGGGCCACCCACTTATCCACTCCTCCAAGCGTATCGGCAACAACTTGGATATGCCAACGCAGGGCCACATCAAACTCATCACTGGCTCCAATATGGCAGGTAAAAGTACCTTTTTGCGAACGGTAGGCCTGAATATCGTTTTGGCGATGGCCGGTGCTCCCGTTTGCGCCAAGCGATTCCAAACGCCCCCATTGCAGGTATATACGAGCATGCGCACCCAAGATGCGCTGCAAGAAAGCACCTCTTCTTTTTATGCTGAGTTGAAGCGACTGAAATTCATCATTGAGGCTGTCGAGCGAGGTGATAATATCTTCTTTTTGTTGGATGAAATCCTAAAAGGCACGAATTCCAATGATCGCCACACTGGCTCTAAAGCGTTAATCAAACAGCTGATCGAAAGCGGGGGTGGCGGCTTGATTGCTACGCACGACTTGGAGCTGGGTGCGCTGGAAGCGCAGTATGGGGGCGCTATCGAAAACTTATGTTTAGAGGTCGAGATAAAAGATGGAAAGCTCTATTTTGACTACACCGTGAAGAAAGGCGTTAGCCAAAGTTTTAATGCCACTCTACTGATGCAAGAAATGGGGATTCGGATTGGTGATTAGTATCTAGGCACTACAGCGATTTCAGCGCCAATACCACCTGCTCTATCTCCTCTCCAGTATTATAATAATGCGGCGACACCCGCAGTGCCCATTCCACGCCCTTCTCCTCAAAATCAAATCGAG
>JBCCRH010000232.1:0-9407 GCA_039208045.1 Bacteroidota bacterium | reverse complement strand
TCACAATTTACAAAAATCATCTTGTTAATGTGTCCTTCTAGCTTCATCTTTGATTTATAATGTAAAACGCTAAAAAACTAATTATGAAACGAGCATGATCTTATTTAATCATAATATCACGCAAGGAAATGATTAAAAAAGATTATGCGAGAGCGCAGCGGTTACATGTGTGCAGAAATTTTTCTGCATTGTTTCCTGCGCAGAAAAATTTTAAACACATGAAAATATTCTTCTACTGTTTGTCTTTTCTTTTTGTGGCAGCGACCAGCACGCTGACGGCGCAGCCTACCTTATCTGTTGGGGATATGACTCCTACACTTGGTGATCAGTACGATGTGAAAGCCTATGACTCTACTAATATTGATTTTTCAGAAGGTCCAGCGGGAGCGAACCAAACCTGGGATTTTTCACAGCTCGAACCCATGCGATTATTTGACCTGACCTTTCAAATTTTATCTCCTGAGGAAGGGGTGCAAAGTGAAGACTTTCCCAATGCCGATTTTGTATGGTTTCTTGATGGCTTAGGGCTTTATAGCTACTACGCTATTAATGGAAATAATATTGAATTGATCGGTTCTATCCTCGGAAATGCAGGGGCGGGTAATATCAAAACGACGTACTCTGATACGGAGGATGGTCTACAATTTCCACTTTCTTTCGGTACCTCCTACATGTATACCTCTGCCTTCCAGACGGAAATCTTCAATATAAGCACTCCCGGCTCAAGAGAGGGCGAGGTAACGGTTGATGGCTATGGTACTATTATTACCCCGATAAATACCTACAATAATGTTCTACGTGTAAAAACGGTAGTCTTAGATCAGCTAGGCTTTACAGAAACACAATATGCGTGGTTCAGGGCAGGCCAGTTTGTGCCCGTAGCAGTATACTCAGATTCTGACAATCCAGATGGATCAGAAGAAATCTACTTTGCAGAGCTTACTAGCACCATCAACTCTATCAGCAATTTAGACCAAGTCGATTTTGGGGTTCAAATAGCTGGGAATATCGTCAGTACTCAACTAGAATTGATAGGAACAGAGCAGCTTCCCAAGCACACCCAAGCCACCCTAGTAACTGCAAATGGTCAGATCGTCCCCTGTAGTTGGAATAATGGAGGGATAGTAACTATTCCGCAAGGCCTCACCGGCCTCTGCTACCTCTGGCTTAAAAATGAGCAGGGACAGCAAGCACTCCCATTTGTGGTGCGCTAAAATGATAGTGCAACGGTAATAATAGCTTGTTCAACCCGCAGCCAACTCTTTTAAGACGACCCAAAAGTGCTGCGGGTTGCTTATGCCCTTAGAGTTTAAAATCGGAAACCAGCAGTCAGCATAAACTGATTATTATTGATCGAATTATCAATCACTTGTATTGGAGTCTCCGCAGTCGTGTAAGGGAAGTAGTTTTCCTCTACTTGCGTAATGCGATAGGCGAAATCTAAAAAGAAGGATCGCTCTCGGATACCAGCCCCAAAACTATAGGCTGTATTGAAAGAATCATCTCCTTCAATAGCAGATTGTAAGAAGTTAATTCCAGCACGAACGCGAAAGCGCTCGATAGCAATCTCACCACCCAAACGGGCATTAATGGCAGCGCTTAGATCCTCTTCTATAGCGCGATTGATAAAACGCTCTGTGTCGGTTTCTTGACCCAGGTCAAATTGGAGGTTGGTATAATCCACCCATTCTACCTCTCCACTGATAAAGCCATACTTTCCGATTACAATACCCGTACTTGCAATTAAGCGCCAGGGCGTGCGTAACTGATAATCAAAAATACCATCAGGTGAGGTTTCTTCGCCTCGGAAACTTTCATTATCCTCTGTAAACTCATAAGCTAAGTTGGCATTAAAGGAATCATCCAGCCAAAAAATGCTCGGAGTATGTGCCGAAAAACCAAAGCGAAACATTTGATTTAAGCGATAGATAAAGCCGAGTTTTAGGTTCAAACCAGCTCCCGTAGTAGTAAGATTGTAGCCATACTCTAGCTCATCAAAGAAGGGAATATCTCCATCAAAGCTCGTTCCCTGATCTTCTTCTCTATAAATTCGTTCTTCTGTATATGTTATAATTGGAATACCAATAGTAGCGCCAATAGAGATTTTATCATCATAGTTTCCAGCAAAACCAATTAGAATTTCATTGATCGAACCTCTAGTAGTAACCAGCTCATCGCGGAAGATTTCTGCCCCAGGAGGAGCTAATTCAACGTCGGATACGTATAGATTATCATCATCGCAGCATAGTAAGGCCCCAGCATTAAACGCTAGTTCCGACTCAAAGGGGTCTAAGCTGTCATTGGCATTTGCTTGCTCTTGAAAACGATCTACAATAGAACCCTCTGAGCTACCCTCATAGAAAAACTTGCGATTGAAATTTGCAATTCGATTAAATCCTAATGCAAAGTTAGCTGTTTTCCAACGGGATGCTCTCGGCCTCCTGGCAAACACCACGCCAAGATTATTGAGGTTAAAGTTGGTTCGGCTATCGGTGCTCAAAGGGGTAAAACTGCCCTCAGTGAGTGCTGATTCGGTATCAGTAACTAGTAAGGTGGGGGTGATGGAAAATTCTGACTTTCGATATTGCGCAAGCCCGGCAGGATTAATGGCTATAGTAGCAAAATCAGTGCCCAGTGCACTCATGCTACCACCTACACCTACGGTTCGAGCAGTACCTCCAATTTGATAAGAACTTAGCCGAAGGGCATCCGAAACCGTTTGAGCCTGAATAACCGTTCCTACAAAAAGAGCAACAAAAATTAAGATTGATTTCTTCATATCGTTTGAGCATTTATAATGAACAATCCACAGCATCGTATGCTGCAGGTCAGCTCATCAAGGGGTTAACAAAAAATGGGATAGAGAGATTACTAGAAAAGACAAAAAAAAGAGGGTGGAATATCATCAAATACTCTCACCCTCTTTTTTGTTACCCTATTGGGCTAATTGTTAGTTCTTGCGGCTAGAACGACTGCGGGAGCTGCTGCGGCTACTTCCCTTACTTCGAGAAGAGCTTCTACTATTATTATAAGAACGCGACTTTCCGCTAGAGCGGCTACTCGATCTGTTGTAAGAGCGAGATTGTGAGCGACTGTTGCTCTTATTATAGCTCCGAGAAGAACTTCTGTTGCTTCTATTCGTAGTAGAAGGTCTACGATTGTTGCTACTGCCTGAGTTGTACTGTCTTGATGATCGAGAGCGAGAGCTAGATCGATCGTAGCTACGGCTATTAGAGCGTGAGCTTGGACGTGTAGTGCTGGTACGTGGTCTAGTGCTAGTACTTGGTCGTGCATTGCTGCTAGAACGGGTGCCAGTAGTACGGTCAAAGCTTCTGCTTGGTGTGGTAGTGGTCGTACGAGTACGATTTCTACCATTATCACGAGGAGCCGTACGCTCGTTCATCATTCTGCTATCTCTACTCAAAGTAGCTCCACTGCTACGACTTGTCGTGCTTCTAGAGTCTGGGCTCCTGTTTACACGTGGATTAGTAGCGCGAGTCGTTGTTTGTCCTCTATCTAAGGTACGAGGGCTAGTGGTGCGCGTTGTTCCTGTATTTGGCTGACGAATACCGTCAGATGTTAATCCGTCTCTAGTGCTTAGGCTACGGCCACTTGCTACCGCTCTTGGTGAAGCAGTAGGTGCCGTTGTTTTCACTACTCTATTACCTCTGCGTGGCACATTGGATACCCCAGAGTTGCGAGCACCATAGTAGACATTATTATTATTGATGTTTACTACATTATTATAAGCGAAACCATTACCCCAGCTTGGAGGACAAGCATTAAAGCCACCGCCCCAGCCAAAGCCATTGTTAAAACCAAAGCCGTTGTTCCAACCGCCACCCCATCTGTTCCAGCGGTTCCAACCGAAACCGTTATTCCATCCGAAGCCATTGTTCCAACCCCAAGGATTACCCCAAGTTGGTCCAAAAGCAAAGTTGTTGAAGCCAAAGCCATTACCAATAAAAATATTTACACCACCACGTCTATTCCATCTGTTCCAACGATTCCAGCGGCCCCAAGAATTGAAGCCAAAATCATTGTATATTAAAACAGTTCTTCCTGGATTAAAGAATGGATCGTAATAAGCCATATCTACGTATACCGGATCGAAGAAACCAAATCCGTAATAAGGACGGTGAAAACGACGGATACGAGAGGTGTATTGATAATCATATTCATCAAATTCTCGTAAATCGTCATTGCGATCTCCCTCAAAATAGCTATCATCATAATCATAGCTGTCGTTATTAGAGAAATCATCATTAGTTGTGTTCGTCTCCGTTCTGTAGGTACCATAGTAATCGGTATTGTCACTCGGATCGTAATACAAGTCGTCATACTGTGCTGAGACACTCGTTCCGAAGAAGGAAAATACAAAGAGTGTCAGAAGAAGCGCTATCCTTTTATTCATCATACTACAAAGTTTTAATGTATTTACTGCTACACACTTACAGCTTACAACCGTAATTTATTACTTTTGAGCCGATTTTTTAGTTAATGCCAATTTAATTCGAACCATTTAGGTTGTTAAAGTCGTCAAGAGAGGCAATTTAACTACTGTTAAGACTCGATATATGAGCTTGAGTAACCTTAACAGTATCATTTTAACACATTTTTAGCAACCAGTGTTTGGCATTTTTAAGAGTCAAAAAAAACTGATAGTCAAAGTAATAGCATAACATGGCAAAGGAAATTGCAAGCAGAAGTGAGGATTATTCTCAATGGTACATTGATATTGTAAAAAAAGCTGGCTTGGCAGATAATTCTGCTGTCAGAGGATGCATGGTCATCAAGCCGTACGGCTTTGCCATTTGGGAAAAAATGCGCGACCAGCTCGATAAAATGTTTAAAGATACAGGCCATGTGAATGCGTACTTTCCACTATTTATTCCAAAGAGTTTTCTCAGTCGCGAAGCAGAGCATGTAGAAGGTTTTGCTAAAGAATGCGCCGTGGTGACGCACCATCGTTTGATGAACGCACCAGATGGGAGTGGCGTCGTAGTCGATCCAAGTGCGCGATTAGAGGAAGAACTGATTGTGCGTCCTACCTCAGAAACCATTATTTGGCATACCTACAAAGACTGGATTAACTCCTACCGTGACCTACCACTTTTGGTGAATCAGTGGGCCAATGTCGTACGTTGGGAGATGCGTACGCGCCTATTTTTGCGTACCGCAGAATTCCTCTGGCAGGAAGGCCACACGGCACATGCTACACGCGAGGAAGCGCTAGAAGAAGCGCAGCAAATGCAACGTGTTTATGCACAGTTTGCCGAAGAGTATATGGCCATGCCAGTCATTCAAGGGGCCAAAACAGCAAATGAGCGCTTTGCAGGAGCAGAAGAAACCTACACCATAGAGGCCCTAATGCAAGATGGCCGCGCGCTACAAGCAGGCACCTCTCACTTCTTGGGTCAAAATTTTGCGAAAGCATTCGACGTCCGCTTCCTCAATAAAAATCAAAAAGAAGAATACGTTTGGGCCACTTCCTGGGGCGTATCCACCCGCCTAATGGGAGGCCTCATCATGACCCACTCCGACGACGACGGACTAGTCATTCCACCAAAGCTAGCGCCAACGCAAGTAGTCATCGTACCAATTCCAAAAGCCAACGCCCAAATCACCGAAGTGGCAGAAAAAATCATGCGCGAGCTCAAGGACAAGGGCATTAGCGTAAAATACGATACCGACAACAAAAAACGCCCTGGCTTTAAATTTGCCCAGTACGAACTGGAAGGCGTACCAGTACGTCTAGGCATCGGTAAGCGTGATTTGGAAAAAGGAGTGGTAGAAGTAGCCCGTCGCGATACCAAAGAAAAAGCAGCTCAGCCATTGGAAGGCAACGCCACGCACGTAGAGCAGTTACTCAAAGACATTCAGGCCAACCTCTTCCAAAAGGCCGTCAACTACCGCAACGAGCACATCACCCCAGTCGATAATTTCGACGACTTCAAGGAAGTGCTAGATTCCAAAGGCGGTTTCGTATCGGCCCATTGGGATGGCACCACCGAGACCGAGCTAAAGGTAAAAGAATTGACCAAAGCAACCATCCGCTGCATCCCAAATGATGCCCAAGAAGAAGTCGGCACCTGCGTACTAACGGGTAAGCCTTCTACACAGCGCGTTTTGTTTGCTAAGGCATATTAAGGTTTTTATGGCAGCTCTCCGCCTAAGGCGGATAAGCGCGCTATCCACTAAATGAGGCACCACAGCAGCTTAGGGGGCATAGTCGTAGCTCGTCTTCGTTAGGCACTCAGCCGCCGCTACTCCTTGCCCCCTGAAAAGCTACCGTGGCACTTCATATCGTTCCTATCGCTGCTGCACCTGCTCTTTCCTGTAGCCAAGCCCGCGCCCAGTGGATTTGCAATCAGCCACGCACGCGCTCAGTGGATTTGCAACCTGTCTACCGCCAGGTAGATCCGCGAAGTTCCCAGCCTTCCCCACATTTTCACATTCCTTTAACTTCTCCAAGGGAAAGAATCCCCCTAACTTGCTGTCTAAAGGGCAAAAGAACGAATTACCCAAGCATGACAGCATCCGAACCGTATTTACTAGCACAAGCACGCACAGGCGACCAAGGAGCCTTTCGGCAACTGGTGCTAGCGCATGAGGCTAGGGTGCGTTCTACAGCGTTCGGAATGCTAGGCGATGAAAGCACAGCAGAAGATATTGCACAGGAAGTATTCATCAAATTGTATCAAAACCTAAACACCTTTCGAGGAGATTCGAAGCTGAGCAGCTACTTGATTCGCATGACGATTAATCATTCATTGAACGAACTGAAGCGGCGCAAGCGCAAGAGTCGATGGCTAAGCTGGGACGCTGAGCAGGTGCCCCAGTTGGAAGATCACGCAGCGCACCCTGACCGGAGCGATACGAAATCAATGGTACAACAAGCATTGAAACTGCTACCTACCGATTTTCGAACCGTAGTTGTTTTGAGACTAATAGAAGGATATTCGGTAAAAGAAACCGCACAAGTGCTCAAGTTGCCTGAAGGCACTGTCGCTTCGCGCTTGGCCCGCGCACAGAAAAAATTAAAAACCATTTTTGAACAATGGGATGCATTGGTAAAATAAACAGATCGAAAAGATGAACGCTAAAGAAAGAATGAACCAGCTATTGCTGAAAAGCTTAGATCTGCCCCTATCTGCTGAAGAGCAAACAGCCCTAGATCAAGCCTTGGAGGCATCCGCTGCATTGCGGGAAGATCAAGCCAAGCTATTAGCTATGCGCCAGCTATTGGCTAAAGCCCAATTGGAAGCTAGCCCAAGCTTTGCTGACCGAGTAATGGATACTATTAAATTGAGGCAACGCCCAACTTTTACCGCTTCCATCATCCGATTGTATCCAAAAGTAGCTGCTGCGTGTATTCTGCTTTTACTAGCAGGTATGCTTGGAATTTATCTTTCCGAAGGAAATCTTAGTGTGGATGCACTGGTAGGCGTGCAGGAGCTGTCGATTGATGAAGCCTACACTTTAGTTGATTATTAATTATTTGATGATGAAACAGTTAAAAATAGTATTGGCATTGGTAGGGCTATTGAGCATCGGATTTATTGCCGGTTTTTTCACCCACCGCATCATGGCCAAAAAGCGGATCGAAAAAGTACGTAATCTGGTGCGCAAAGATCGGTTTGGTACCCAGTTATTCGAATTTATCGAAGCAACGCCGGAGCAACGCGCACAACTGGATTCCTTAGTAAAAGATAATGGCAGAGCTATGCAAAGCCTATACGAGAATTTCCGTAAGGATCGCAGAGAGCTAATCGATAGCCTCGAACTAAACATGGCTCCCCACCTCACCGAAACACAAAAAGCACAATTCAAGGAGTTCCGAAAACACCTTTCGCGAAAGCGAAAAGGAAAAAGGGGAGCGAAGTACCGAAAAGAAGAAGAAGAGAGATAACCGAAATCGTTACTGAGCGAAGTCGAAATAAACCATTCACAAAAAGCGTAGTCTAAAACATCAAACTAAAATTAATAGAAAATGAAAAGCAAATTTCAAATCATCCTACTCGTTCTAGCCATGTTATTGACCACGATGGCCTTTGGCCAACGGCGAATGAATCGGGCAGGGAACGGGCTAAAATTTATCGAAGAGAGCAAGGCAGAGCTCCAACTAACCAGCGAACAGGAGCAACAGCTAGAAGAACTGAAGGCACAATTTGAAGCCGACCGAAAAGCACTAAAGGAAACAGATTTTGAAGATAGACAAGCACAAATGGATGCCCGCAAAGCCATGATGGAAGAGCATCGCGAAGCTATCGAAAGCCTGCTAACGCCAGAGCAGCAATCAATACTAAAAGCAAAAGCAGCCGCGCGGAAGCAAAACCGCAAAGAAGCCTGGAAAGAGGTAGATAAGAAAGGACTAAAAGCGGACTTAAAAGCATACAGAGAAAAAAATATAGAACCAGTAATCAGAGCGCAACGTGCCAAGCTAGAACCAGCCATTGCAGCCGAGGACAAAGCCACCATCAACGAATTGCGCCAAGCGTATAAGGCACACCACGAGGAGATGAAAGCGCTCAAGAAAGAGCAAAAGGCCAGTCAGACTAGAGATCGCGCCGCCTTCAAAGCACTTCGTGAAGAGATGAAGGAAGAAGATCAGACCATGAAGGCATTAGTCGACAAGTACGAGGAAGAAATTGATGGCTTGATGGAGGAGATTGCCCCCCAAGCAGAGCAATGGCGCGCGGATATGCAGGCGATCCAAGAGCAGTATGTACCAGAAGATTTGCGCCAGGCAAAAGGTGAAAAAGGCAGAAGAGGGAAGGGGAAGAAAAAGGCGCGCGGAAAGGGCAAAAAGGGAGCGCAAAAAATGGGGCCACTACCCAAGAAAGGAAGGTTCCTGTTGATGGACCCTAATGCGACAGGCGAAGAAGCTGCTCTTTTTGATGAAGTACTAAAAGAACCGGTGGAGAACTTTGTAGTCTATCCGAATCCAGCAAAGAGCCGCGCTACTGCGTCTTTTGATATAGCCGAGGCCAGCACTTTTCAAGTAGAGTTGCGCTCGGAGCAAGGAGAGGTCGTGCAAGTACTCGAATCACAACGCTACCGAGAAGTAGGCACTTACCAGCTACCAATTGACCTAGGGAATTTAAAAGATGGCGTATACTATGTGGTGCTGAGTGGAGAGATGGGCGTGAAAGCACAGAAAATAGTAGTCGCCCGCAATTAATCCGAAAAAAATCATCAAACTAGTGAGTGTAAATCGCCACTTTTGAGCATGCTGCTTGAAAGTGGCTTTTTCTTTTGGTACAGATACTTTGTGGGGCAGTTTACCCGTTCTTTTAGTGCTCCACTGCGTCAATACCGCTGTTTTTTTCTCCACTTTTCGTTGGCATAGCAATCCAATTTTATCACTTTTGTTAAAAAGCAGCGAGGAATGTTCGTAAAAACCT
>JBCCRH010000231.1:0-9416 GCA_039208045.1 Bacteroidota bacterium | reverse complement strand
TAGCTCCCTATGCACACATCATGGATAGTGACTACCACGACCTGCACGATCGCTTGCA
Source organism: Bacteroidota bacterium (assembly GCA_039208045.1). Lineage (GTDB taxonomy): Bacteria > Bacteroidota > Bacteroidia > Chitinophagales > Saprospiraceae > JBCCRH01. The sequence goes on along the minus strand of JBCCRH010000231.1, from coordinate 9,358 downwards.
GAGTGGTGCCACGGGTAAGGTGATACTGGAAGATGGGGTGCAGCTAGGGGCGCGGAGTGTGGTGCTCAAAGGGGTGCGGATAGGACGTGGAGCAAAGGTGGCGCCGGGGGCAGTGGTCACACAAGATGTGCCTGCTTTTGCTGTGGTGAGTGGTATTCCGGCTAAGGTTGTTCAGCTTGCTACTGCTTCAGCACCAACTTTGAGTGAGAAATAAATCAGACATACTAAATTTTGGTCTACCCATGACTTTAATCTTTGGCTTAGAGAGCGGTTAGCTGTAGCTTGGCTTTCGCCTCAAGCCGGCTGGGCTCTTCATTTTTTCATCGCCAAAAAACGAAGCAAAAACGCTAGAAAAGGCAAACTCCTCCGTCGAACAGTGCCTTTTCGGGCCATCGCCACCTGATATGACGTGCTCTGGGAAGGCTTTTACTTTTCCACATTTGAATTATTTAGAGATAATACATTATGATGACTGTAATCGAAATTATTTTTTTGGTTTGTTTGTTTTTAGCATTTTATACGTACATAGGCTATGGTATAGTACTTGGATTAGTGCTGAAAATCAAGCAGTTAGTGTATGGGAAGCCGGAGGCTCCTCGTTTTGCGGAAGCAGCACTACCTCAAGTGAGTCTAGTTATTGCGGCTTACAATGAAGCGGATATTTTGGAAGAAAAAATTGCTAACTGTTTGGTACTGAATTACCCGAAAGGGAAACTGACTATCACCTTTGTTACGGACGGCTCTACGGATAAGGGCCCTGAGATTATTAGTGGGTATCCTGAACTCAAGCTGCTTCACGAGCCGGCACGAAATGGCAAGATTGCGGCTATTAATAGAGCTATGAAGTTGGTGGATACGCCCATTACGGTATTTACGGATGCCAATACTTATTTGAGTGAAAACGCTATTTTAGATTTGGTGCATCCTTTTGCTGATCCTTCTATTGGGGCAGTGGCGGGGGAGAAGTATATCCGTGCGGATGAGGCGAGTGCGGAGGCGAGTGGAAAAGGGGAGGGGTTGTATTGGGAGTACGAGTCTTTGCTGAAGCGCATGGATGCGCAGTTGTATTCGGTGGTGGGGGCAGCGGGGGAGTTGTATGCGATACGAACGGCACTTTTTCAGGAGTTTGAGCCCGATACCTTATTGGATGATTTTATGCTGACGCTGCGGATTGCGATGGATGGGAAGCGAGTGAGCTATCGGCCGGAAGCGCGGGCGGAGGAGTATCCGTCTTCGAGCTTAGCGGAGGAACTGAAGCGCAAAGTTCGGATTTGTGCGGGAGGGATTCAGTCGATTGTGCGGCTTGGTGGCTTGCTGAATCCTTTTAAATATGGAGTGCTTAGCTTTCAGTACATCTCGCACCGAGTACTTCGCTGGACGATCACGCCTATTGCCTTGCTGTTGTTGCTTCCGCTAAATGTGGTACTTGCCGTAAATGGTGGTCTACTTTATACCCTTTTGCTGATCGGACAGATTGTGTTTTACGCGATGGCTTATTTGGGATACCGCTGGCAAAACCGAAAAGTGAACGTTCCAGGCTTTTTTGTGCCGTTGTACTTTTGCCTGATGAATTACAGCGTATTCGCAGGCTTTTCCCGCTATATGGCAGGCAAGCAGAGCGTCAACTGGGAAAAAGCAAAACGAGCAGAAGCAATTAGCTAATCAAATAAACGATAGTCGGCTCATTAAATCTGCACGATGAGTTCTACTTACTGGAATGACCCGATCTGCCACCAATAAGCTATTGTGCTCAATATTAGTGATTTTGCTGATGTTGACTAAAAAAGAGCGGTGTACCTTCACAAAATGCTCATGCTGCAGCTCATCCTTAATGTGCTTGAGCGACTGATGCACCACGTATTTGTCGTGCGTCGTTTTGAAGATCGCGTAATCGCCCATGATTTCTACATAAAGCAAATCATTCAGATCAATCCGCACGTATTTTTTATCCACTTTTACAAAAATAAAGGGAGAGCTGGGTAGCGGCGTTGTGACGTCGCTCGTAGCTGGTGCTATTGCTGGTGACTGCGCCTGATGATAGCGCTCCAATGCTTTCTGGATGCGATTAAGACTAACTGGTTTTACCACATAATCGATCACGCGCTCCAGATAATCAAAAGCGACCGCAGCATAATTTTCTTTACTTGAAATAAAGATAATATCAGGCAGCTGGCTGATGCTTCGTACTAGATCTAATCCACTGAGCTGGGGCATTTCAATATCCAACAGAAAAAGATCTACTGGATTTTGTTGATGAAATGCTAGCGCTTCTAGTGGGTTCTCAAATTCGCCACAGAGTTCTATTTCTGGCAGCTGATCGCAGATCAAGCGCAGGTTGAGACGCGAGAGCTCATCGTCGTCAATAAGTATAGTTTGTATCATAGTTTATCTCATAGTATGGTTTCCAAAAAATTGGTCAATCCGCTTTTGCTCGTTGGTGACGAGGGCAATAGCTTGATTGACTTTGTCATAAAATGCAAAAAGGCCTTCTTTTATAGGATCGGGGGAGGTAACGGTTTTGCAAAGCCCTTCGAGTTTTTTCACGACGGCACTCAAATTAGGGAGTCCGACGAGGGCAAACGAGGGCTTTATTTTGTGTAGTTTTTCAGCTACTCCTTCCCAGTTTTGCGCGTTTTCTAGTGATTGTATAGACGATAGCTCTTCATTAGTAGTACGTACAAATGTTTCAAAGATTGGTAAAATATGATCTTCTCGACCCCCAAAAATCTGTTTGAGCATGGTCGCGTCAAAAGCAGTAGAAAACCGGAAATCTTTAGCACTGTTCTGGCTAGCAAATAGCTCTTGTGCTTGTCGTTTCAATAAAAATTTAAAGGCTGACTTGTGATACGGCTTGGAGATGACTTCATTGAATCCAACAAGTTCAGCCAGTTCTTTCACATCGGAATCGATAAAACCTGTAGCTGCAATGAGCGGAATATGTTGATTAGGATGATTGGCTTGACTACGGATATACTTGGCCAAGTCTAAACCGTTCAGCAGTGGCGTTTGCAAATCCAGAATAGCTAGATCAAATGATTCCTGCTCTAATGCCTGCATGGCTTCCATGCCATTTTTGCAAGACACAAAGGTATGCTGCTCTTCTTGTACTAATTGTTCCAAATGTGATAAGCAAACGGCGTTATCTTCTAGCAGTAAAATCTTCAAGGGGCCACTGCTTTTCCAATTATCCAGAGGGTTAGAAGCTGTAGGAGCAGGCTCCTGATGATGTTCAATAGCTAATTCAAAGGTGAAGGTACTGCCCACCCCAAGGGTGCTTTCGGCAGATAGTTGACCACCTAATGCCTCTGCTAATTGCATAGCGATAGCTAGACCGAGTCCTCTTCCATTGACAGTACCATTTTGATGCTGTCTTAGGCGGTAGTGTGGCTGAAAAATGGCTTCCAACTGATTCTCCGCAATACCCACACCAGAATCCTCGATTACAAACTGAATTTTGCTACTGTGTGAAGATTTTTGCAGGGAGTGTATAGAGAGTTTTATAAAGCCCTTTTCAGTATACTTGATAGCATTACTAATCAAGTTGAGCACCACTTGATAGATTGCCGTCTTATCGCTAAATACATGTTGAGGCAACTTGGGATCCTGATAGTATTCAAAACGAATCGGCTTATTCCGAATAGAAGTGGTGGGGACAAAGGAGAGAGAAGTTAGCAGTTGAAGTAAGTCAAACGAGCTTGCTTTCAGCGCCCAGTTCTCCTCTTTAATTTTAGAATAATACGTGAGGTTTTCTGTAAGATTTAGTAGAAACTCTCCGGCATATTGTAATTGTTGAATGTTAAAACTGGAGGCAGGCTGATCCTTTATCTGTTCAATAATGCCATTAATGACACCAACATGATTGTGGATTTCATGGCTCATTTTAGATAACAGCTGCTGCTGTGCATATTCTCGTTGCTTTATGGTGCTAAGCTCCTGATGCTCTCGCACGCTTGGCGAGCAGGCCTCTATACTTACCAGATCAATATCGCCAGTGAGAGGTAATCCTTCAAGGCGCTTAAATCGCCCTTTAAAGATTTGACCGTTCGCCAAGAAGATGCGTTGGACAACATATTTTCGATCCTTAGGTTGTAGCCGTTGGCCAATATCTAGCAAGCTTTTTGCTAAAGCGGAAGGGACAGCTGCAGTTTTGCTGCTGCCAATCAGCTTTTTTCCTGCCGTGTTGAGCCAGATACTGTACTTGCCTGAGCGATGCAGCGCCATCACTGCATGGGGCAGACTATCTAGAAAAGGCACCAATTGTTGAAACGCGTTATTATTCTCTAAAAGCCTGATAGGATCGCTATCAGCGCTAGTTTTTCTTTGAAATACCGTATACATTTTGTTGAAGTTGTGCTTGTTTTAGTACTCATAATCAGTTTAAGGAATAAGTTTTTTAGGTAAAAAATGTAAGTCCAATTTCGAGTTTTGGTTACGGCTTCGTTTAGTGTTAGTGTTGTTCGTTTCTTGAAATGAAGTCCTGAGCAAGAATTTTTTTTTGGCTCAGGACTTCATGATGTAAAGGAAAAAAGAAAAAAGAAAATGTTGTTTATGGTGCTTTTTGTAATGAAATAGATAATGTATTGATTCGACCATCATTGGTGATGATTCTTGCTAAGTAAATGCCACTTGGATGTGTGGTCAAGTCTAAGTCCACTTGCCATTCATCTGGCTGTACCAACTGCTCCAGCACACGCTGGCCATTACTGCTGAAGACCTGAATCATACCTCCTTCCGTTAGGCCTTCTGGGAAGCGGACAGATACCGTTCCGTTGGAAGGATTAGGGAAAGCAGCAATCAGATGATCTCCAAAGGTATCTTGATACTGATCGCAGAATTCTGGTGGAGCAGAAATATTGATTCTAAAGGTATTAGTAGCAGTACATCCATTTTCGGTAACCGTCAAGGTAAGTAGTGCAATACCAAAACTACCTGTATTTACTGTGATGCTATTAGCTGTCGCACTAGCAGGATATAGTGGGCCTGCAATTTGCCAGCTTACCTCAGCATCCGGTGTATTAGTAATAGCGGTGTAGGTAGCAGAAGATTCTTGGCACAATAGTAGTGGCCCATCAATCTCAGCTATAGCATCATCACCCACTTCTACTACCACAAAGTTAGACTCTAAGAAAGTCGTACAATCATCTCTGCGTACACAGCGGATGAAGAAAGTGGTTTCGAAAATAGGTCCTGGATCATAGCTGGGGCTATTCGTATTAGGAATAGGCTCCCACACATAATTGTTGAATACAGTGGGGCCAGTGCTAGACATCCACATATACTCCAGCGTGCCTTCTCCACCACTAGCTGGTTCGAGGCTAATAATTGGATCAGGATCATTACCTGCTCCACAGATAACTTGGTCAAAGCCAATGACACCAGGGTCCGTAACATTTACACAAGGAGTAGGTAGCAAGGCTAGAGCACAAACAGTCGTACATCCTTCTGAATCTGTGGTAGTCACACTGTAGGTTCCTTCTGCTAGGCCAGTGGCACGTGGGCCAGTTTGTCCGTCGCTCCACTCGAAGGTGTAAGGCGGTGTACCACCCACTGCTTCTACATCGAGCACGCCATTTGATTGCCCCGGTAGCGGTGCAATAAATAGACTGATAAAGCAAAAGACCTGTGCTTCTTGATCGCCGATGGTAAATTCATCGCTTTCTGTACAGCCATTGGCATCCGTCACGGTAAAGCTATAGTCACCTGGTTGTAGCCCATCTACAAAAGACTCTGTACTACCCGTGCTCCACTCAAAAGTGTAAGGAGGCGTACCTTCTACAGGGTCTAGGGAAGCAGTACCACCACCGAAGCAAACGCCGGTGTCGAACGTCAAGCGAGGGAGAATATCCCATGGTGTTTGAATAGAGAATTCTCCGATAAAGGTACATGCTCTAGCATCTGTAATAGTATACTGATAGAGCGCTGGGCCTATATCTTCTAGGGTGGAAATGGTATCTCCCGTATTCCACAAGAAAGAATAGGGAGGTTCCCCACCTGTAGGATTGAGGCTAGCTAAGCCATCCATATCGCCAAAGCAAGTAATATTTCTTCGTATTACATTTGGTTCAATAGGTGTGGGCTCTAAGATGGCAATACCACCTATTTTTTCGCAGCCATTGCTATCGGTAATGGTGTATCCGAAAGCGCCATTGTCAAAAGAGGTAATCGTAGTGCCCATCACGCCATTACTCCAACTAATAGAGTAGGGTGGCGTACCGCCAGTAGGAGCTACTCTTGCTACACCAATATCGCCAGGTCTGCAACCTGCAATAGGAGTAGAAGAAGCATTAGCTACGATAGGGGGCAAAGAAAGAATGCTAAAATCAGCTATTCTAACTGCGCCAACAGCATCTGTAATCGTAAAGCCATAAGGGCCAGCACTCAGACCAGTAACGGTCGCAGTGGTATCGCCAGTGCTCCAGATAAATGAATAGGGCTCAACTCCTCCGGTAGGGTTTAGCGTAGCAGTGCCATCACTGCCGCCGTCACAAGTGACGGATGTTCTTGTAAGGTTGGCCACAACAGTACTATGAGTGTCGTCTTGCGCGTACGTGTTAAGCCCTGTAACGAATAGTACAAGCATAGCTATCGCTATCTTGCCCATTCTTTTTGGTGTGTTGTAAATTTGAAAATTCATAGTCGTTTATAAATCGATTAAATGTATTGAATACAAATTAAATCACTAGAATGCAGTTGATAACAAACTAAACGACAAACTAGACCACGAGTAGATGGCTAGTAAGGGGGGGAGCAAACTTGTTTATTACTTGGTGTAAATTTGTTTGGAATACTTGTAACTTGATTCTCGTTGATTGCACTAGAAAAAAGTCACCAATTAGTAATCAGTAAAGTAAGGAACAGATGCGATTCCTAATTGGAAGTAAATTTGTTTCGAATACCTTGGGTAGAATTATTTTCTCTCGAAAATCTTTTTTAGGCTCTATGCAATATTCGTAATGAAAGGAATGTTAAAATTAGTTAATTCTAACGCACTTCAAAAATAGTAAAAAAACCTATTATACGCCAGTTATGACGCCAATCCATTGTAAATGTAACACACCTATAAAAAATTGTGAATTTTTATTTGCTGTTTATTAGTAAGTTAGCACTAAAATTGGGTGAAAAATTAATTTTCATTAAATCTTTAGTAGTATGAAAAAGTGTTAATTAAGTGTGAAGAGGTAGCAGAAAACGTATTTTTGCGCCCAGTTTATAACGATCACCAAAAGCGGCTAACCCATTGGAAATTATCAAAGGCAAGAAAACAGCCATCTACTTTGGCGCAACGGGCTTGGTTGGTAAGCATTGCGTCCGATTTCTACTACAACACCAAGCCTATGAGCAGGTGGTTGTTTTTAGTCGACGTGCCTTGTCATTCGAGCATCCTCAACTCACCACGCACCTTATCGATTTTGATCATTTAGCCGAATTTGCCGATCATATTCGCGGGAATGATGTTTACATCTCATTGGGAACTACCCGAGCAAAGGCCGGGAGTAAAGAAGGGTTTTACAAGGTAGACTTTACCTACACCTTTGAAGCAGCCAAATTAGCTTGTTTAAACGATGTCAGCCAATTGATGTTGGTATCGTCTGTAGGAGCCGATGTTGACTCTATTTTTTACTACAGTCAAGTAAAAGGAGAACTAGAAGCAGCAATAAAGAAGCTGCCGTTCTGGGCTATTCATATTTTTCAGCCCTCCGTACTACTTGGCGAGCGCCCCGAAAATCGCTGGGGAGAACGTATAGCAGGAGTGCTTGGTAAGGGCATTGACCAGCTCACGGGCGGACTACTCACTAAATACAAGCCAGTGGAGGCAGAGGTGGTAGCCAAAGCAATGATTAGTGCGGCCCAGCGCCTAGAAAAAGGCATACATGTGTATCCGTCCGATTACTTGCAGCGGCTAGCGGATGAGATTTATGGAACAGAATTGATATAATCTACAACTATGGCAAAAGGAAATAAAACGTACAAAATTGAAGTAGAAGTTGGCTTAGATAAGGATGGGGTGCCCGAATCCATCAACTGGGCAGCCGATGATAATCCTGCTGGTGGTGGCCCCGCACCCGCCAAGGCCATGCTGCTTTCTCTTTTTGATAAAGACCAAAAGGAAACCTACAAGATTGACCTGTGGACCAAAGAGATGCAGGTTGTCGAGATGGATCGCTTCATGTTTCAAACGCTACGGGCATTGGCCGATACCTATCACCGATCCACTAATAATAATGAGCTTGCTTCCCAGATGCAGCAATTTGTTCAGTTCTTTGGGCAACAAGTGGAGATTATTCCAAAGGGAGAGTAAGCAAAGTGCCTGTTTATACAAAATGAGAAGGACTACTTGCGCAGCATAAAAAACTGCATTATATTTGCCGCCGGTGAGCGGCGCACGACCAGCTCCTGCTGAACTCCCCCAGGGTAGAAATGCAGCAAGGGTAGGTGGTTGAGCGGTGCGATGTGCTTCTCACCTTCTTTTTCTCGTATCAACCTGATACCGCAGCTGTACACTCATTTCCCTTTTATTTTCTTGATCTAAGCGATCTTCCGGATTGATCCAATCCGTTTGCCCCACTCGCATCTCCATCGTCCAATTCTTGGTAGCCTTATACCTTATATTAAAGTACCAGCGAGTGCCTCTATTATAGTAGGCCGGAATAGAAAAGCTATTCAAAAGATTATTCTCATAATTGTAATAACGGGTTTGGTAACTGCCCGTATCAAAAATGGCGAAGCGGCAAGTAAAGGAAAGTGGAAATCCCAAGGGGCGATAAAGCACATCCTGGAAAGCAGAAAAACCGCGCTGATAGTGGTGAACAGGGCTATCTGAAAAGCCCATGTCTATCCGCGAGCGCAGTTCCAGGCGCGCATGCACCCAGTGGTTGTGGTGCCACCGGATTTGAAAGCTACGCAAGGGAACTAGGTAGTTCGTTTGTTCTTCTTCGTTGGGTACATTTTCTAGTCGAATACGATCGCGTAGTTCTATATAGGTCTCGCTTTGGCGTTTTCGTTTGTAGTTGAGACGCAGGCGATAGGCTCTACCAAGTGACGGTCGATCTGCCCGAAACTGTAGCCACGGATGCTGCCAGATGTCTATGTATGCATTGAGTGTCCATTGCCTATGGGGGCGTAGCTGTATACCCATGTACCAGCCCGTTTCGTTTTGGGTGCGCGTGCTCGACCTGAAGGCATCGGCAAACATTGCTTGGTACGCTTTCGCGTAATGCCGATAGGAAAGTGCGAGGTCTAATTTTGGCCCTAAGCCAACTAAAAGGCTATGCAGTTGGGCCAATGCTCCATTTTGACTCCGAGCTACTTCTCCAAACAGCTGCCAGTTTTTAGGCCGAAAGCTGTAGTGTACCGAAAG
>JBCCRH010000230.1:0-9579 GCA_039208045.1 Bacteroidota bacterium | reverse complement strand
GCGCAAGCCGAAAGGGCAACCACTAGTATAATAAGCGAGAGTCTAGTAATGGTTCTCAAATCGTAACATTTTCACATTGAACAAAACAGAGCAATTTGTATGGTAATTATCTTACCTTTGCAGGCAACAAAAATATTGCTTTCTACTTATAGAACAAACTTGCTATTTCAATATTTAGTGTATTTGGGCGGTCAATTTAACGCTACTGGCAACTTGATACCTAAAATTAAAAAGAAACTGTATAGTAGATGTTTGAAGGAAACAAAAAAGAAAACAGTCGGTGGGAGCGATGGAAAGAGCAGCTCAAGCATACCTATCGTTTGGTATTGATGAATAATGATACCTTCGAAGAAGTAGGCTCTTATCGACTCAATTTGCTGAATGTCTATTTGTTGGCTAGTACCTTACTTGTCGTTCTAGCTATTTTGGTATTTGCACTTATTGCCTTTACACCTATCAAAAGATACATCCCTGGCTACGACAATGTGGTGAATGTCCAAGCGATAGATGAGTTAAATGACCAGATTGAGCAGCTACAAGAAGACCTAGAAGCCCAACAAACCTACACAGACAATTTTAAGCGCCTGCTAACTGGTGAAGTTCAAACCGCCCAAGACTTGGAAAATGATGTAGCCGCTGCGCAAACTACCTCGGATACGACTATGGAGGAAGTATCGCCTAATAATGTGGATGCCGAAATGCGTCGTGAAATGGAACTAGCAGAGATCGGTGTGATCGCTCAAAGTGGACGGGCAGCCGATAGCTTTGCTCCACGGAGCAAGCCATTGGAACAACTGTTTTTTGTCTCTCCGGCTACCGGAGAAATCAGTGCAGGCTTTAAACCGGATGAAGGCCATCAGGGCGTAGATGTACTAGCCCCCAAAAACACGCCGATTAAAGCGGCAATGGATGGATATGTTTTTATCTCGGATTGGACCCTAGAAACTGGAAATACCATTGGTATTCAGCACGGTAATAATTTAATTACATTTTACAAACACAATTCTGTTTTATTGAAAAAAGCTGGTAGCTTTGTGAAAGCTGGCGAAGCAATAGCCATTATAGGGAACACAGGAACACTAACAGATGGGCCACACTTACACTTTGAACTGTGGTATAAAGGAAACCCTGTTGACCCTACCGATTACATTAGTTTTTAGACCAATACGCAGCTATACCCGTCCCTAACCGTTTCCACCACTGAGAGTATTTTATATGTAAACAAAATCGACTATTGATAATATAGTCTATTGCGGAATTTCAAAATAATGATCTATGATCAGTACAAACGAACATCAATTACAATCAGCCTATAACGAGAAAGGAGAGTCAGTAAGCCCAGTGCTTCCTGATACGGTGAAGAATTTCTTGATCGATATTGATGGCACTATTTGTGATGACATCCCTAATGAAGAGCCGGAGCGTATGGGTACTACCCTACCTTACCCCGATGCGCTTCGCATCCTCAATAAATGGTATGAAGAAGGTCATATCATCACATTTTTCACTTCTCGCACAGAGGTGCATCGTGAAATTACAGAAGAATGGTTGAAGAAGCACGGCTTCCAATACCATGGCTTATTAATGAACAAACCACGTGGTGGTAACTATCACTGGATTGATAACCACATTGTAAAAGCAACTCGCTTTAAAGGAAAATTTACCGATCTGGTGGTACGTACCCACGAGATCGAGGTATTTAAAGATTAACAGCATTTGGAATTACCCTTCCAGCTTTGCTTCCCCCGCCGATTTAAAAGCATCGACGGGGGATTTTTTTAAATCTTCCGATCCAATAAATCCCTTAATGCCACTTCTAAAGTAGGAAACTTAAACTCAAAGCCTACCTCCTCCATCCGTTTAGACTGCACCCGCGCACTCCCCAAAATAGTGTCTGCCATCTCCCCCAGCGCTAGGCGCAGGGTAAAGGCAGGAGCAGGCATTAGCAGAAACGGCTTTTTAATGGCCTTACCCAGCTGGTTGGTCAATTCTTTATTACGCGCAGGATGGGGCGACACTCCATTAATCACTCCCTCCAAATTATCTTGCGCTATCCCCTGCATAAATAATCGGCACAGGTCGTCGATGTGTATCCAAGAGTACCACTGCTTGCCATCTCCAAAGTAGGTTCCCAACAGGAAATTGGATGGAATCATCATTTTCTCCAAGGCACCGCCCTTAGTCGATAGCACAATGCCAATCCGTATATAAAAGGTACGAATCCCACTGTCTATCACCTCCTGAATAGCTTCTTCCCAAGCAATACAACTGTCTGCCAAAAAACCCCTTCCTGAGCTACTCGACTCGTCGACTACTTCCTCCCCTCGATCCCCATAATATCCGATAGCAGCACTTGATATAAAGGCCTTAGGTGTTGCCCCTTGTTCTTGAATGCTTTTTAGCAAAAGCCTAGTGGAGTCTACGCGACTACTAGTAATCAGCGCCTTGCGCTTGGCCGTCCAGGGCTTGTCCGCAATCCCTGCGCCTGCCAGATTGATAATATACCCTGCCTCTTGAACTGCTGCTGGATCAATGCTACCCTTTTCTACATCCCATTGATAAACTTGGTAAGGGCTTGTTTTTCGCGCACTACGGCTTAGAATGGCCACTTCGTGACCTGCCTCTTGTAACAACTGACACAATCTGCTTCCTACTAAACCAGAACCCCCTGCAACCAATACTTTTGCCATATTATTTTTTTGGTAAAAACACGGCGCTACCCCTTATGTTTACACTTTATTTTAATTACGCTATCCAATTTTTTTCAATTTGATGGGGCCTTTGCGCTAAATCCGCTAAATTAGAGCTTCGGCTGTGACAACGACCGTGAAATCCTTACAGTCTTCTAAACCTAATGTGTTACCTATGATCAAATTATCCCATTTACTATCCCTGCTAGCACTCCTTTTTGTAGTCGCTGGCTGTGGAAACGATGCCCCTACAGAAGAAAATACTACGGAGGCAACCCCCAAATACAGTACCGAAAATACCGTCTACGCCCGACTACCCGCAGAACCCGACCGTATCAATCCGCTGATCACCACCAATACCTACTCTAGAGCCGTTTACGAAAATATCTTCTTATACCTACTCGACTTTGACCACCAGACCTTTGAGCTCACGCCACAACTCGCAAAGGCACGCCCAGAAATCAATGAGATTACCTCAGGCCCTTTCGCCGGAGGGGTAGCGTACACCTACGAAATTCACGACGAAGCAGTTTGGGACAATGGTACGCCGATCACTGGTGAGGATGTTGCTTTTACACTCAAAATTTTGTTTAATCCAAAAGTAAATGCTGGGCCTGCCAGAAGCTATCTGGATTTCATTCGCGATATAGAAATAGACGCTACCAATCCAAAAAGATTTACCATTTCGACGGCGCAAAAATATATCATTGGGGAAGCGGCGATTAGCAATGTCCCCATTTATCCTGCTTATATCTACGATGCTAATGGCCTGCTCAACGATATTTCGTTGGTTGACCTTACCGACCCCGCAAAACAGGCTAGCTTAGAGACGACTTATCCTCAGCTACAAGAGTTTGCCAATATCTTCAACTCTGATGAGTTTGCTCGCAACAAGGGCAAGGTAATGGGAGCTGGGCCTTATACGCTAGAAAGCTGGGAAACAGGCCAACAGATCATTCTGAACCGAAAAAAAGATTGGTGGGGAGATCAATTAACGGCTACTAATGAGTTAATGGCGGCTAGACCAGATCAGGTCGTCTATAAGATTATTACGGACCAAACAGCTACTGTCGCGGCCCTTAAGGATCAACTGATCGATGTGACTGCCCAGATTGATGTAAAAGATTTCATTGACTTGCAGGCGAACGAGCTAGTCACTGATAACTATAATCTATATGCTCCCAACGCGCTACAGCTTTACTACATTGGTCTAAACACCAAAGACCCTAAGCTTCAGGATAAGCGGGTGCGCAGAGCGATTACCCATTTGGTAGATGTCGATCAGATCATAGAAGAACTATTCTATGGCCTAGGCGAGCGGCGTATTGGCCCAGTAGCGCCCAGCAAACCTTATTTTAATGAAGCCCTCAAGCCCATTGCTTTTAGTGTAGCTAGAGCGAAAGCACTCTTGGAAGAGGCCGGTTGGGTGGATTCCAATAGTAATGGAGTAGTCGATAAAGAAATTGATGGCGAGCAGGTGGAATTGGAAATTGATTTCTTGGCCACTTCCAACGGTAAATTTGGGAATAATCTGGCACAATTATTAGAGGTAACCTTCCCACAGGCAGGGGTGAAGCTCAATATAGATCGAGTGGAATTTACGGTGCTGTATGAACAGCTAAAGACCCGAACCTTCGAAATGTTTGCAGGGGCTTGGGCACAAGACCCCACACCAGATGATTTCAAGCAAATATGGCATACCGATAGCGATAATCCCAACGGTACTAATCGGGTGGGCTTTGGTAGCGCAGCGAGTGACGACTTGATCGATCAAATCAGAGTGACACTAGATGAAGAAGAACGGGCAGGCTTGTATAAGTCTTTTCAACAAATGGTTTATGAGGAACAGCCTTATATCTTCTTGTTTGCCCCCAAAGAGCGCCTAGCGATTCACAAACGATTCAAGGCTGACCCTAGCTCTCTGCGACCTAGCTTTTTCCCAAGAGAATTTGAGCTGAAAGCTGATTAAATCTCATTTTAGCGCCGACTATCCATCTAGTATCTAGCGGATAGTTGGCGCTTCTCAATCTTTTTAGTATCCCATGTTTACGTACATTCTCAGGCGAGTTGGCATCCTGTTTCTTACCCTGTTGGTCGTATCACTCATTGCTTTTTCACTAAGTAAAATTGCACCTGGTGATCCGGTGGAACGTATTATCCGAGGACGGGAGAATGTGGGCTCTTCTAAATCGGATTATATTAATTATCAAAAAATATACGCAGAGACAGCCGAGCTCTTGGGCCTCGACAAGCCCACCTTCTATTTTGAGCTTACCACCGCTGCTTACCCCGATACCCTCTACCGAATAATCGATAAAGACCATCAAAATACCTTAAGCAAACTGATCGGTCAAAGTGGAAATTGGGAGGCTGTAGAACACTACTACCAGCAGCTTCGCCACTTAGATGTTCTGCTAAGCGATTTACCCCCGAGTGTAGACCGCAATGCCCGGACAGGGATGCGCTCCGACCTGCGCGACCTCTACGTCAACTATGAACCCAACGCCATTATGGCCCGATTCAAACGCATGAAGGCCGACATGGACAAAGATAGTGCGCTTACAGCAGAGGTCGCACGTCCCTACCAGCAGCTTTCGGAGGCTTACGCCAAAATGGTGACCGAGGCAACGCCCGCTAAGCATTGGTTTCCCAAAATCATTTGGAACGGCATCGATAATCAATACCACAACTGGTTTACTAATTTTTTGGTAGGCAACTTTGGCTATTCCTATATCAATGGCCGCCCAGTTGAAGATAAATTATTAGATGCGCTACAGTGGACGTTAATCATCAATTCGATTGCCATTCTGCTAGCTTACCTTATTTCTATTCCCTTAGGTGTTTATGCTGGCGTTCACAAAGACAGCACCTTTGATAAGGTCACAACCATCGGGCTTTTCATTCTCTTCTCCTTACCTGTTTTCTGGATCGCTACCCTTTTGGTCGTGTTTTTCACTACTCCAGAATACGGTATCGATCTTTTTCCTCCTCTTGGAGTCACCGATCTCCCTCCCGATGCTCCGCTGTGGAATCGAATGGTAGATATTGCTTGGCATTTGGTACTGCCTGTGTTTTGTCTGACCTACCCTGCCCTGGCGCTTATCGCAAGACAAATGCGTGGGGGGGTACTCAATGTAGTACAGCTAGATTTTATTCGTACCGCTCGGGCTAAAGGAGTAGGGAAGCAGCAGGTAATCTGGAAGCATTTATTCTGGAACGCCCTTTTCCCAATCATTACTTTAATTGCATCTGTTTTGCCAGCGGCATTGGCAGGGTCTGTAGTCATCGAATTTATTTTCAATATCCCTGGCATGGGCCGACTTACCATAGATGCCATCAACCAGCGAGACTGGCCAGTAGTATATATGGTTTTGATGCTTTCTGCTACGCTGACTATGATTGGTATACTGATTGCTGATTTGCTGTATGCTGCTATCGATCCGAGGGTTTCTTTCAAGAAAAAAGTAGCCTAGCATGATACAATCAGCCAAATCTCCTTCTTACTGGGCACTAGTTAGTAAGCAGTTTAAGAAAAATCGAATAGCGCTGTGGTCATTGCGATTAGTTGGCGTTCTGCTATTCATTGCCGTATTTGCTGATTTTATTGCTAATGACAAACCCCTGTACTGCCAAATCGAAGGCAAGACACACTTTCCTATCGCAGAAAGCTACTTAGTAGACTTAGGGCTCAAAAAGTGGGATCCGGTCTTCCTACAGGGAGGGGATTGGCATAAACTTCCTTACGAAAAGGTGCGCTATACCCTCATCCCATATGCTCCCAAGAATATCGATCTAAAAAATAATGACTACATCAGCCCTTTTGGGAAACAGCGAGTCAAAAGCAATTGGTTTTGGCATCGTCTGGGCACCGATCAGCTGGGGCACGATGTGGCATCTAGAATGGTACATGGTACTAGAACGGCCATGCTAGTAGGGGTGGTAGCCATGTCTATTGCCAGTTTTATAGGTATTTTCTTAGGAGGCTTGGCAGGTTTTTTTGGAGATCATCGCCTTAAGCTGAGCCGGGCGCGCTTGGTGCTTAGCCTGCTTGGCTTAGTCATAGGCTATTTCTTTGCCTTTGTGAGTCGTAAATACGCACTGACAGAAGGCAACTTTGGAAAAGAACTTGCTATCAGCCTACTCCTTTTTGTGCTAGTGGTATTGGTGGCTAATGGTATAGGCTGGCTATTAGAGCGACTACCTATTTTACAAAAGCAAGTACCGATACCTGCGGATTTGCTGGTCATGCGATTTATCGAAATCCTCAATTCCATCCCTGCTTTGTTGCTACTCCTTGCTATTGTAGCTACTATTAAGAAATCGTCTATCTTCCATGTGATGGTCATCATTGGTCTTATTCGTTGGACGGGAATTGCGCGCTTTATCCGAGCGGAGCTATTGCGAATACGCAATATGGAGTATGTGGAGGCCGCAAGAGCGATCGGTCTGTCAGAGTGGCGCACTTTATTTCGCCATGCCATCCCCAATGCCCTAACGCCGGTACTGATCGCTATTTCTTTTGGAATAGCGGGCTCTATCTTATTAGAAGCATTTATTTCCTTCTTGGGCATTGCGAAGCCCGATGCCAGCTGGGGCGAGCTACTCACCCACGCACGCACCTACCCTAAAGCCTGGTGGATGGCTCTATTTCCTGGCTTTGCTATTTTTATTACGGTTACCTTATTCAATTTGATTGGAGAGGGACTTACGGAAGCCCTAGATCCGAAGCGTATTCAGAAATCTTAGCAGTGCGGGCGGCAGCCAACAGCATTAGTTTCTCCTCATTTTTTTGGGAAACAAATTAGAACGTCCGCGCTTGGTCTTCTTAAATTTTCCATCCTTATCCATTTTCGCGCCAGCGGAATCATAAGAAGGACAGCCTGTACCCCGATTGCAAGAAGTAGTGGTACTTGTGACAGCCAAAAGGCTCAGTAATGTAGCTAAGAACAAAAATCGTTTCATAATTGGTATTTAAAATAATCGTCGGTTGTTACAAAAATATAGATTGAATGTTGCTTATCAAAACGCAAAACCCTTGTATAATATGGGTTTCGGCCTTTTTTGATTCAAAAAAACTTGGTTTTAAAAAACTAAGCCTATAAATTTGGGTCACTTTTTAAATAATTAAAAAAAGTTAGAATGAATAAAGGAGATTTGATCAGCAAGATCGCCGACAGTGCAAACCTAACAAAGGCACAAGCTACCGAAGCATTAAACACCGTTTTGGATGCTGTCGGAACGGCACTCAAAGAAGGTGACAAAGTTACTTTAGTAGGCTTTGGTACTTTTTCTATTAGCCAACGTGAGGCACGCACCGGTAGAAACCCAAGAACTGGTGAATCAATTTCAATCCCAGCTAAGAATGTGGTTAAATTCAAGCCTGGTAAAGAACTTACTGAATCTGTAAACTAATTGACATAGGCATACAGAAAAGCATAAAGCTTTTAAAAAGGGCGATCTGACTACCATCAGGTTGCCCTTTTTCTTTACTTTTACTTTATCAGTATCACGATACTACAACTAATCGATCCCCCCGACTTTTGCTTTTCGAGCAATCTTTTTTTGTCATATAGCGTCAAGCAAAGTATAAAATAAAAGGACATGAAACGAGCATGATCTTATTTAATCATATCATCACGAAAGTGAGTGATTAAAAAAGATTATGCGAGAGCGCAGCGGTTCCATATGTGCAGAAATTTTTCTGCATCATGCTCGGCGCAGAAAAATTTTAAACAGATGAAATTCGGAACTAAGGTAATCCACGCAGGCATTGAACCTGATCCACAGACGGGAGCGGTGATGACTCCTATTTACCAAACCTCTACTTATGCGCAAGAAGCCCCAGGGAAACACAAAGGCTACGAATATGCGCGCACGCAGAACCCCACGAGAACCGTCTTAGAGAACAACCTCGCTGCACTTGAAAATGGCACGGCAGCTATCTGTTTTAGCAGTGGCCTTGCCGCAATGGATGCCATCCTAAAAATGCTCGAACCAGGTGATGAAATCCTTTCAACTAATGACCTATACGGAGGTAGCTACCGCCTTATGACCAAGGTGTTTGGGAAATATGGTATCCAATCCAAATTTGTCGGTATGGAAGATATTGCCTCCTTTGAACGCCACATTACACCTAACACTAAGCTCATCTGGATCGAAACACCCACCAATCCTATGCTTAATGTGGTGGATATAGAAGCGATTTGCGATTTGGCGAAAGCCCACAATATCCGTACTTGCGTGGATAATACCTTTGCCTCTCCTTACTTGCAAAATCCATTGGATTTGGGAGCAGATATGGTGTTGCACTCCGCTACCAAATACTTAGGTGGCCACTCGGATGTGGTACACGGTGCCGTTATCGTCAAGGACGAAGCCTTAGAAGAACAGCTTCGATTTATCCAAAATGCCGTGGGGGCAGTGCCCGGGCCACAAGACTGCTTCTTGTTACTTAGAGGCATAAAAACGCTACACCTCAGAGTGCAGCGCTCTTGCGAAAATGCCCGCAGCATTGCCACATTCCTGAAAGCACATCCCGTGGTGGATAAGGTATATTACCCTGGACTCGAAGAACATCCCAATCATGAGATTGCTAAAAAGCAAATGCGTGACTTTGGTGGTATGGTGTCTTTTGACTTAGTGGATGGCAACTACGAAGATGCTGAAAAAATAATGAGCAACACCAACTATTTTATCTTGGCCGAATCACTGGGTGGTGTAGAATCGCTAATTGGGCATCCGGCCTCTATGACGCATGCTTCTATCCCAAGAGAAGAGCGCCTAAAAGTGGGACTAACCGATTCGCTCATTCGCTTGAGCGTGGGAGTAGAAGATGTGGAAGACCTTATCAAAGATTTAGAGGGAGCACTGGCATTGGTGAAAGAGGCCG
>JBCCRH010000229.1:0-9589 GCA_039208045.1 Bacteroidota bacterium | reverse complement strand
TTGTGCAGTGGTAAAAGTCAATAATAAGGCTAGTGTGAAAAATTGAAATACGGTTTTCATGATTGTTGTGTTTTAAAGGTGTTCTTAAATTTGAATGTGTAAAATTGAGTGTTAGGTGTTCGTCGTATTGACAATGCAAATATGGGGCGATCTACCCTTGCGAATCAAAGACAAAGCAGTGAGGTGGGATAAGGAAGAAGTGAATGAGGGAATTCGTGTAGTGAGTGATATATCTTATTGGATTAACTGGGATAAGCCCTTTGCGCGCTCCGATATATTCTTGGGCAGGTGTACCCTAAAGTTGGTTCCTTTGCCGGGCTTACTATCTATTGTAATACGGCCGTAGTGATCTTTGTAAATAATGCCATAGCAGAGATAAAGCCCTAGGCCGGTACCTGCCCCCGATGTTTTGGTAGTGAAAAAAGGATCGAAGACTTGTTGTAGGGTGCGTTTATCCATTCCGCTTCCTTTGTCGATTACGGAGATGGTAACTTCCGCTTGGTCTGCTGTGAGCTGTACCATAATCTGTCCCTGCGGATCGGAAGCATAGATCGCATTATCTAAGATATTGAGCAGAGCCTGGTTGAGCTTGCCGGCATTGCAGTAGAGCCTGCCTTGGGTTTGGTAATCGCGCTGTATGGTGAGGTGTTTTTCGGCGAGGCGGTTGCTCAGTATTGTAATGGTACTATCGAGTAGTTCGCTAAGGTTGGCAAATTCGTAGGCGTCATCGGCCTGATGGGAGAACGTCTTAAGGCCACGTACAATAAGCTGAATCCGTTCGCTGCCCGATTGTATACTTTTGAGCAATGCGCCTATTTCTGGAAGAAGTTCTGCCAGCTCTACTTCTTGGGTAGTTTGCAAGAGTTGAAGTAGGACATCGCCCGCATTTTCTGTTGGTAGGCTGGTGAGCTGATCGAATAGCGGTTGTAAGTCATCCAGATTTTGGCGCAGGGCCAAGGTGCTATTGGCTACGTAGTTTACTGGGTTGTTAATTTCGTGGGCAATGCCGGCGGTGAGCTGGCCCAAAGATGCCATTTTTTCTTGCTGGATGAGCTGCTGCTGAGTTTCTTTGAGCTGCGCCAGGAGCTCAGCCAGCTCTTTGTTTTTGCGCTGAACAGCTTCCGCATTTTTAATCAATAAATGATTGAGCTGATCGCGATACTCTTTTTCGTTTTCGATTTGCTTTTGTAGGCCCTGGTATTTCCAGTGTAGGGAGGTAGTATGGGTACGAATGGCCGGAGGCACCCCTTCTAAAGCACTTTCCAAACTCGCTAGCGTAACTTCCGCTTGCTTTTTCACGAAAGTGAGACTCAAACTGACATGGAAGAGCTTGGGATTAGGTGTATCTGCATGCTCTACCGCTCGGACATCCACGAAGTCTAAGTCCTCAAATAGGTTTAATCCGCCCACGAAGACGCCCCTCGAAAAATGGGGTGGAAAAGGTGTGAAGGCTATAATCTTTGCACTTCCTGTGGCTTCTTCCAAAAATTCTAGCTCCAACCAGCCGCTTTCTTGCCTATTTTCACCTCTCACGATGAGGCCGTAGCCCCCATTATCTGCTTGTAACCTGATAAAATCAGTAGACGAATGGACGATCTCTTTCCCTCCTCCAAAGTGATACCAACCTTTGATAAACTCCATACCTGCCCTAAAAATCAACCCATCAATGTCGCCATGCTTTTCTGCTACCATCGAAAAAATGGTATCAAAAACCTCGTACTCGTACCATGCGCTATTATCAACTGGATAGCTGCTGACTACATTGGAAATGTCCTCTCCCGTGAGAGCGTGGATACTCTGAAACGATTGTAATAATCCGTTAACTAAGGAGCCTGCGATTTCCATAATGCTAGATGACTGTCTTTGATTATTTATAAAAATAAGCCCTTCCAATCGTCCAATTGCATCCGACACGGTGAAATGTAGTGAAGTGAGAAAATAGCGTAGTGAAGTGGGAAATAGGCATGTTTATGCTGGAAAAACGAGGCGTGAGTAGGGCTGCTCTGAGCGATTGGTTATATTTATTACCCTAAATTTGTAGTATGAAACGCCTTTATAGCATATCACTTTTGCTCGTGCTTAGCAGCTTGTCTTACGGACAGATCGCGGGAGACAGCATCCATATAGAGCGCCTAATCAAGCAGATTGGGCGCTATAGCAGAGTGGCTCCTGATAGCGCTTTGTGGCTGTCCGATAGTTCGTTATCGCTAGCTAATAAGTTGCAATTGCCAAAGCTCATTAGCAAGACGCATTACCTGCGCGGTGTGGCGCTAAAGAACAAGAGCAAGTTTGAAGAAGCAGAGTCTGCTTATCAGCTAGCAAAAGTGACGGCACATAAAGTGGGCGACAGCTTGCTGGTAGCGGATGGGGTGTATGGATTGGGGGTGCTCAAGCGGCACCAAGGCGAATATAGCGAGGCCCTTATTTTGCTAAACCAGGCTTTACAAATTAGACAAAATAACGATGCGAGCCAGACGGAGCTAGCCCGTACGTACAATGGTATCGGCAATGTGCTCTATACTATTGGTAAGACGCGCCGAGCCATTGAGCTCTTTAAAAAATCACTGGCGATTCACCAAGCTACCCCTGGTAGAGAGCGGTTTGTGGCTAGTTCTAATGCCAATATCGGGGGAATGTATGTCGGCCTGGGCGTCACGGATAGCGCCGTTTTATACCTTCAACCTGCACTGGATTATTTTCAGGCAGAACAATACCCTATTGGTATTGGCGCCGCAGCGATCAATTTGGCGGAAGCCTACCTAATAGATGACCAGTTGGCGCAGGCTAAGTACTATGCTCAAATGGCGCTTACCAATTTTCAAGCATCTGAAGATGAAGCAAGAGTGGGGATGGCACTGAACACTGCAGCAGGTATCGCTGCTCAGACTAAGGACTATGCTACTGCCATTGACTATGCAATACAAAGTCTACGTATTGCGCAAGCAGTCAATCGCCCCGATAATATTCGCGACCAGTACAAAGCCCTTGCAGGCTTTTACGCGCAAGCGGAAGAATGGGAAGCAGCTTTTACTAATTATAAAGCCTACACAGCAATTAAAGATAGCTTGTTCAATGAAACAGTAAATGCCCAGCTGGAAACAGCACAGCAGGAATTTGAAGCCTTTGCGAAGGATAAAGAAATAGAAACGCTCAAAGCGGCTCAACTGGTGCAGCGTCGGCGTAGAAATCTATTATTTGTTGGTCTACTACTCACGGCTTGCTTCCTGGTTTATGCTTTTCGGATGAATCAGGTGAAGCGCAAGGCGCTAAACCGCTTGCAAGAGGAACAGGAGCAAACGCAGCGCCTGCTTAGTGAAAAAGAAGTCTTGCTGAAAGACTTAAAAAGTGCCCAGCTCCAATTGATTGAAAATGAGAAGATGGTCTCTTTGGGCCAGCTCACGGCTGGTATTGCGCATGAAATTAATAACCCGATCAATTTTGTAGCGGCTAATTTGAATGCCTTAGAGATGGATATGGCGGAAATTGAACCGGTGCTAGAAGAATTGGAACACCTCAAGCAGCAACCCCATGACGAAAGCGCATTGGATCAGCTGCTGGCAACGAGTGCTGCGGTGGATCTTCCAATGATTAGAACAGAAATAAATGACTTACTGAAAAGTATCGGAACGGGAGCCGAACGTACTCGTAATATCGTCCATAGCTTGAAAGTATTTTCAAGAAATACGTCGGAGCAATTTTTGCCTGCCGACCTAAATGAAGGCATTTTGAGCACCATTGCACTGATGAAAGGCAATCTCCCGATGGATATTGCTATTAATACCCAGTTTGCTGACTTGCCACCTGTTATTTGCAAGATTAGCCGCTTGAATCAGGTCTTTCTGAATTTGATTAATAATAGTGTGCAAGCTATTGAAGGAGCGGGGCGGGTGGATATACGTACGGAACTACTTCCTGAAAAGTTAGTAAAAATCACCTTTTCAGACAATGGGATGGGGATGGATGAAGCTACTCGGAAGCGTATTTTTGAACCCTTTTTTACCACCAAATCAGTTGGGAAAGGCACGGGTCTGGGGCTGTCTATTAGCTTTGGTATTATCAAGCAGCACCAAGGCGAAATAGCAGTAGAAAGTACCCCTGGTAAAGGCACTACTTTCTGCCTGACCATCCCTGTGCAGCCTGCGTAAATGCTAAATCACAAAACACCTTACAATGAACGATAAATATACCATCCTCTATGTAGATGACGAGCCTGGAAACTTACTGGCTTTTCGCTCTATTTTTCGCAGAAAGTATCGCGTATTAACCTGTGAGAGTGGCGAAGAGGCACTGGGTATTCTGGAAAAAGAGGCCATTCAGTTGCTCATCAGCGACCAGCGCATGCCGGGCATGCAGGGAACAAAGTTACTGGAAATAGCGCGACAAAAATACCCTGACTTAGTGCGAATACTACTCACCGGCTATACGGATATGTATGCGATTATTGAAGCCATCAATAAGAGTAAAATCTACCACTACATCACCAAGCCTTGGCGAGTAGAAGAGCTGGAAATAATTATCCGGCAAGCGCTAGAGGTGTACGAATTGAGAACGGCCAAGCGGCAGCTGACCAACGAGCGTGATCAGCTGATTTTGCGTGCAGCGCAGCAGGAGAAAGAACAGGTAAAAGCCAAATTTGAAATTTTACGCAATCAGATTAATCCGCACTTCCTCTTTAATAGCTTAAATATCCTCACTTCTTTAATTCCTATTGATCCAGAGAAGGCGACTATTTTTGCTACTCGCTTTTCCAGGGTGTATCGGCGCTTGTTGGAGTTTAAAGATATTCCCTTGGTGTCGCTTGCTGAAGAGTTAGATTTTACGGAAGATTTTCTCTTTTTACAGCAGATTCGTTTTGACTCTACGCTGAGCGTCAAGCAAGAATTGCACACCGCCGCCAAGACGCGGAAACTACCTCCTTTTTCGATACAGCTATTGGTAGAAAATGCGCTCAAGCACAACATCGTCTCCGAAGCACAGCCCTTGCATATTGATATTGTAGCTCATGCAGAAGAACTTTCGGTTACTAACAATCTGCAGCCCCGGCCGCACAAAGCGGACAGTACTAAGATCGGTTGGAAAAATTTATGCGAACGATATGCCTTACTGACCGATAAAACGCCATATGTAGAAGCAAATGAGCAACAGTACAAAGCTGTGATCCCACTATTAGCCTAGCGCAACATCCTGTTTACCCTAAAAGCACTACAACATGAACATCCTTATTGTAGAAGACGAACGCTTTGCGCGCGAGCACCTAGAGCGGCAACTCCTGGCGATCCAGCCCGACATCCACATCTTAGCCAAGCTGGATACCGTGAAGGCCACCGTAGCATGGCTCCAAGCGCACCAAGCGGATTTGATCTTCTTGGATATCCACTTAGCTGATGACCTAAGTTTCCGAATATTCGAACAAATCGACGTCCAAACGCCCATCATCTTCACTACAGCTTACGACCAATACGCCCTGCAAGCCTTCAAAGTCAATAGCATTGACTACCTCCTCAAACCCATCGACCAGCAAGAGCTCGCCCAGGCCCTCCAAAAATATCAACACACCCATTCCCAAACGGCCGATCTCAGCCAACTCATTGCCGATTTTAAGCAGGCCCAATCCCCCGACTACCAGCGTCGCTTTATGGTGAGCCGTGGAGATAAGCTCTGGAGTGTCCCCACCGAAGATATCGCCTACTTCGAAGGCGAAGACCGCTATGTCTTCCTACGCACCAAAGATGGCAACCGCTATATCATCGACTACAAGCTCAGCGACCTCCTACCCTTGCTCAACCCCAAGGACTGGCATCGCCTCAACCGCAGTTTTATCGCTTCTATCGATAGTATTCATAAGATTATCACGCTGTCTAAAAGTAGAATCAAGGTAGAGCTGCGCCCTGCTGCGGATCGGGAGATTTTTATCAGTGCGGCGAAGACGAGGGAGTTTAAGGGGTGGTTGAATGAGTAGGGGGGGCATTGCTAAACTATAGAAAGTGGTGTAATAGATAAAATTTTGTTAGCTTGCTATTGTCAGCCAAACCCGAACCAATGAAAGTATTATTCTTTGCATACGCAGACCAACGGAAAGACTTGCCGAATGTAAAAGCGGAAGCCAACTTCCACAAGGACTTATTTGCTAATGCAGTCAAAGATGCGCATTTCTATTTGCATGATGATCGCGAAGCGACCAAAGAGCGATTGGCCGAACGTTTGACTGAATGGCGGAAAGATATAGTACTTTTTCATTTTAGCGGCCACGCGGGAGATAAGATCATTGAACTGGAAGAAAGTACAGCATCAGCTGCTGGCTTAGCTCATTTGCTAGCACAATGTACTAAGCTAGAATTGATTATTCTGAATGGATGCTGTACAGTGGGGCAAATTAATATACTGAGAGCAGCAGGAGTGCAAGCTACTATTATCGCAACTAACTGCCCTGTGGAAGATAAGCAAGCCTATGAGTTTTCCAGAGTTTTTTATAAAGCCCTACATGAAGGAGAGCACTGTGAGCAAGCCTTTGAGCAAGGGATCGGTGCGGTGCAGCTAGAACATCCCATCTTAGTGCATAGGGGTAGAGGTATGATTACAATAGAAGATAAGGTAAAAGCAGATCAAGGCATATGGGCGATCAATTCTACCACTACGCTCCCCCCCGAAAGTATATTGCTACCAGGTAGCCATAGCAGGTTGAGTAATGATACGCTCCGCGCTGTGGGTCCTTTCTTTGGCAGAAAAGCGCAGCTTGAACGGCTTGTACATACCTTGGATCAGCCGAACTCTAAGGCCATAGCTATTACTGGGGAGCCGGGTATTGGTAAAAGCTCACTTTGCCTCAAAGCCATGCAAGCGCCTGAGCTTGAGCGCCGCTATGGCAACAGGCGCTTTTTTGTAAGCTGCGAAGGAGCCAACTCTGCCCCTTCAGTAGTGCTTGCTGTGGCAAATGTACTAGGCGTAGCAGCAGGTCCGCAGCTAGAGGCACGCGTTCTACAAGCCCTAAAAAAGCAGCCCTTCTTGATTGCTTTCGATAATGCAGAAACCCCTATGGGCAGCGATGACGAAGCTGATTTTGAGCACTTTCTTGCCACCATTTTTGGTATGAATAACAATAGCATGATTCTTACCATAAGGGGACGGGCCATTCCTACTGGACTAGATTGGGAAAAGCCCATCCGCTTACAAACCCTATCTGCTGAAGATGCTCAAGCTACTTTCCTTGCAGTAGCTCAACAACCCGAATTGAAGGATGATCCCAACTTAAATGCCTTACTGCTGCTATTAGATGGCTTACCTTTAGCACTTACCCTGATGGGGTACCAAGCACAGCTGGAGGATCATTTGGCTACCTTATTGCAACGGTGGAAACAAAAAAGGACTGCTATTCTGCAAAGTGGACAAGCAAAGGGAAAGCAAAAAAACCTGGCTACTTCCCTTGAACTGAGCCTACAGGGTAGGCGCATTTCTGCTGAAGGCTTGCGACTTTACCGCACCCTCAGCTTGCTACCAGATGGGATACATCGGTCGCTGCTACATGATGTTTTTCCTGACCATGGCCTTGAGGGTGCTAGTAATCTAATCAGAGTAGGCTTAGCCTTTTACTTAGATCAGCGACTTAAGATGCTGGCTCCCATCCGAGAGTACGGCGTAGATCATTACCCACCTAGTACTGATGATTTGATGGTGCTTGTCGAGTGGATTAATCAGCTTGCAGCGCTGGGAGATCAAGCAGGACGAGCGGATGGTGCTCAGGCAATAGCGATTTTAAGCCAAGAAATAGCCAATCTGGAATATATACTGCCTATTGCGCTAGAGTATACGCCTGAAAAGACGATTGAACGTGTAAGGGATTTTATCGAATTTTCCACCTACACCGGCCTCGGTGATCGAAGTCTCCTAGCCAAAGCCTATAAAAAAGCTAAGGATATCAATAATGAAGCACTGGAAGCCAATTGCATCAGGAGCTTGGGGGACATCGCTTTTCGAGAATCCAACAACCAGCTCGCTGAGCAACTTTTCAACCAAGCTATTCCGCTTTACGAAAAAATCGGTTCCCTGCTTGGTCAAGCCAATTGCATCAGGAGCTTGGGTAAAATCGCTTTTATAGAATCCAACAACCAGCTCGCTGAGCAACTTTTCAACCAAGCTATTCCGCTTTACGAAAAAATCGGTTCCCTGCTTGGTCAAGCCAATTGTTACTGGTCAATTGGTGATTTGCAGCTGGCGCAGAGGGCTCCAGAGCAAGCCAAACAAACTTGGTTGCAAGCTCTAGCTATGTATACTACTATTAATCAGTATTATTCTATTCGAGTCATGTATATCAAGCTAGTACAAGTTACAGAAGGCGAAGCGCAGCAAGAGTATATCGACTTAGAAAGAGCGGTGAGTGAAAGATTAGGTATTGCTTCCTACTTTTCGAAACCATAGGACATCTGAATGAGTAAAGTTTAAGGTAGCAAAATCAAAAAAATATTGTTATATTGAATTTTATCCCCCAATGAAATCAAAATGGAAAACACACGCCCCCACAGGAGATACCACTCCTATTGCTTGCACACTGCTGCGCAGCAGCGGCTAGTGCAGGACTTGCAAGCGCACATCAAGCATGCTGCCCGAGAGGTGACGATTGGTGGACTTGTTGCGAAGCCCATTGAAAGTATTAAAAGTGAGGTCTTTTTAAATCGGATGAAGGAGAGCAATACGCTGGCGATTCTTTGCTTGGTAAGTCATGAGTTGCTGACCTCGAAGTTGAGTTTTACCAATTTTTGGGAGCAGCTTGTGGTAGCGCATCGGTGCAAGCGTATTTTGGTTGTTCCGATTGTAGTGGATGATTGCTCTAGAGTGGGGACGCCTTTGGAGCGACTCGCGCTACTAGACGCTAATCAGGTGCCACTCGCGGAGCTTTCGACTACGGCCTATCAGTCGAGCTTGGCGAAGATTGCGCGGGCGGTGGTGGAGTTGCTTCGCCAGCAGCGGGATCGGCGGTTACAAATTGATGGGGACTGGGAGGCTGCTCAGGAAGCACATACGGCATTTGCCTATGAGGCATTTAATGCCAAGCATCGGTGGAGCAAGTATGCAGCGATGGCTAAGCGTCGGCAGGTGGAGCTGGAAGAGGAGAAGCTATGGAAAGAGGCGGAAGCATTTGGTGCAGTGCCTAAGTATGTGGAGTATCTTAAGCGGATCGCTGCGCCGAAGCATCAGGAAGTGGCGGTGCAGAAAATTATCGCTATCGAGCAAGCACCTAACTTATCAGAAGAGGCGATTCAAGAGATGGTGAATATTGGGGAGTTGTTTGACTTTAAGCGCAAAGCTATTGATGCGCAGACTAAGACACAGATCAATGATCGTTTTTATCAGCTCCTCTCGCAGCCATTGGAACAGTGGGTGAGAGATGAGGCAGTAGTGCAGAGCGAGGTGAATTACCTGCATTTTCAGCTGCATCAGGAGTGTGGGCCGAGTGAATTGTATACCTTCTATGGGATAGAAAAGTTTGCTTTTCATTTGGCGGATCGATTGGAAGGATTGAAAAGGAAAGCGGCAAAACGGAAAGCTGACCTGATTTCTTACCTTATGCTGGCCCTGCTCTCGCTGTTGCTGGTTC
>JBCCRH010000228.1:0-9644 GCA_039208045.1 Bacteroidota bacterium | reverse complement strand
TTTGAGAATCTTTTACGAAGAAGCCTTTAGACTATCCCGCCTTTCTTTATTGTTCTTTATAAAAGTTTTAGCTTCCTCGGCAGCATAAACCTTATTGGCCATCAGCAACAATAGTGCCTCCTTCTGTGCTTCCGTAAAGGCCAGCGTAGAATCATTCGCAAAATGGCGAACGTGATAAACGTCCAATCGATTTCGGGCTTTTTGTTGCAACAATTCCGGCACCTCATGGATAGCATGGTACTGGAAGCGTTCGTCATCTGAGCTATCACAACTGTAAAGAATACCAAGGGTCAGAAACACTAAAAAAAGACAGATTTTATACATGACATAAATTAAGGTTTTCCCCAATATTCGAATATGAGATGAATACGTGGGCTGTCTCCCAGATTCTCTACATAGTGAACCGCTTGATTATTGACCTCATAAGCAAAGCCCTCTTCAAACTGATACGTTTTGGGATTGACAAAGAAGGTGCATTTGGGATTAGTCTGTATCGGGATGTGTATCTTATGTGGAAACACTGCCGACAATTTCCCGTCGCGGTGGGCATTGATATGCCCCCCCGCGTCTAAGCGGGCCAACATCACTCTGGAGAAATGCCCTTCGGTATAACCATAAGGCACTACCGCTTGATCCAAAAGGGGCTGTAGGCGTGCTTTCCATTTCTCCCAGATGGGCTTTTCGTAGTATTTGGTGTAATCCTTAAAGCTTTCGACAAACTTGAAGACGATATGGGTAGTGGAGTGAAATTCCCTGAATTTATTGGGTTTGGCCTCATTCTCTAGCTGCCACACGGCTTCAGGGATGCTTAAAATCGCAGCTCGAACGGCAGAAATATCTACCGCTCCCAACGCCCGCATCGATTTCGTCTTGTTGGGATTTTTAGTCAATAATTGTTCCATAAGTCGAGCCGCTATTCGATTAAAGAATGATTAACCTTTTATATACATCAAGCCCTTCCGCAGGAGCTAGTAATCGCACAAAATAGGTGCCGGGTTGCCATTGGCTAGTGGCTATTTCAAGCGTATTGTCACCCACAAATAGCTGGTGCGAAGTACGCGCCATTTCTTTACCTTCCGCATTAAAAATAATGAGCTCTGCTTCCAGTTCGCTCGCTGATGCGAACGTCATATTGGCCAGCCCATTTACGCCTACCGGATTGGGGTACAGATTGACCTCCTGCTTGGCAGTAAATTGTGCGGAAACAATATTGGTGAATTCGAAGGTACCGTCGGTATCGATCTGCTTGAGCCGGTAGTAGTTTTCGCCGTGTATGGGTTGGTCATCAATAAATCGGTAGTTTTGGGCTTCGTATGTTGTACCGTAGCCTTTTATAAAACCCAGCTTTTCCCAACTCTTCCCGTCAGTACTACGCAGAATATCAAAGCCTTCATTATCAATTTCTGTCTCGGTTTTCCACTCCAACAAAACCTGACCATCTCTAGAGCTGGCAGTAAAAGCCGTTAACTCCACCGGTAGTACAACACCCCCGCTCGTTTGCCCCGTTAATATCTGCTCGTTGACGACATTTTCGTAGGCCCAGTCAAAAACGGTTAGCCTTAAATCCAAGGTGTTTACTTTCTCAAACCTTACCCGAATCCAACCATAATTGTAGTCTCCACCTCCTTGGTTCAACCCGAAAGCAAGATACCCGGAAGCGGGAAGGTTGCCCCAATTACTATCTGAAGGCGGATTGTCGCTCATATATTCAAACCCAGCTATTTGAAAAGCATTAGACCAAGCAGGATCTGAAGCATTAATTGGGTCATTTAATGTAAATGGAACCCGCCCCGAAAATATATTAAAATCACCAGTACCAGCATTAAAAATTTGGGGTTCACCCACCACATAATTAGGGTAGTTGTAGATATAATTATACTCATAAGGATCCAGTTCAACTTCAAAAACAACATCATCTGTACCATCACCATCTAGATCAATGCGTGTAAACTCACTGTTTTCAAGATCTGTTGTTATGATAATATCGGCAGGGTCGGTGTACACTACCTCCGCCTTAGCGACTTTGCCGGGTACCAAAGCAAGCCCGGTGGCCAGCAAAGCATATCCGCGCAGCCTATCGTTCAGCGATAATTTTGGGTTGTATTCCCCTCTTTTGGTCAATTGAGTAGGGGTGAGTAATTTTTTGTTGCGCATATTCAGATTTAATTAATTCTTATTATGAGAAGAAGTTTGAGTTCTATTTCGGTACAAATCCCGATCAACCGCCCTTGCCATGGCCTGAGTATCTAGGGGAGAATCGAGGAAATTCACAATGGCTTCCGCAGCTTTTTGGGGATGTTGTACTATTTCATCGTACTTCAAATACAGCGTCGCAAAATTGGTTCGATCATTCAAGCGGTGCTTTGCCTTTTTGATCAATTTTTCAAAGGCCTGGGCTAAAGACCAATTGTAGGTGGCTTCCGTCGCAGGAGCCTTACCCAGCATTTTGTCCTGAGATAGCAAGACTTCCGTGATTTCTCGTTCGATAAAGAGTACTTTAGCGCGCCTTTTTAAGGACAGATGTGGTAAAATTGGTACTGTTACTTTCACTGCTTTTCCCGCCGCTTTATCCATCCACGCCCGATCTTTTTTTGTTTGTTTCACTGCTTCATATTCATAATAGCCCTTAGGGTTGTGCTCATATGCGGGCCGAGCATTATCCATTAGTACAGGCATGCCACCCGCGGCAAGCATTTGCATCAGCATGGAAGTGCCCGAACGTGGAAGTCCACATACGATCACCATTTCCGACTTCGAATAATTGTAGTACTGTTGTAAATGTGCCGTTGCTTTATCTGGTTGTGGAAAATGGTCCTGATAAATTTTTATCAAATTGTGGCGTGCTCGATTATAGTCCGGACGAAGCTTAAGAGCGGTTTCCAGGGCATTAGTAGCATCTTCGTACATCCCCAGTCGCATCAGCGAGCGCCCTAGTTCGAAATGGGCTTCAGGGGTATTGAAGTCTAATTGAATCGATTTGAGTAAGTCAGCCGCAGCTTCTTCGTATTTCTCCTGTTTGAAATGGCATACGCCTAGGTTCAGCCAGGCATGGGCATCATCGGGGTCGTTGGCGAGGAGTATTTGATAATTCTGCGCAGCCTGTTCGAATTGCTTTAACTCTCGGAAGGCAGATGCCTGTAAGCGATTAAGTGTAGGGTTTTTGGGACTTTTTTCGAGCAATTCATCCAAGAAGGAAACAGCATCTTTGTAGCGTTTTTCGGCAAATAGAATTTGGCCTTCTATCCGATCAAAATCCGCTTTTTTGAGCCCCATGCTGTACTTCTTGAAATTGGTAAAGACGGCTCTCGCCTTTTCAGTCTCTCCCAGCACGCAGTAGTAGGTGATCAAATCTCGATTATACCTTCTATCGACCAGGTCTTCTTCGTAGAGTTGTTCTAAAATTTCTAGGGCTTTGGAAAATTGTTTTTTGGAAGCATAGACCTTTGATAGATTATACTGGGTTTCTTTGGTCACTTTTTCCAGTCGTTCCTCCTTGGTATCTTCCATTTTTTCCAAGTACCCTAGGTCTATCAGCTGTTGTAATACCTCTTTAGTAGTGGTGGGGTCATCCCTAAGGTGTTCGGGATGTTCACCAAATTCCCCTTCCACAGCTTCCCAACTGTCGAGATATTGTAAGCTTTTGGGATGCTCAAAACACTGCTGTAAGACCTTCCCTTCCATATCTTTACCAATCGCCTCCCCTAAACTCGCCAAAATGGTGGGAGTGATATCCAACAATCCCGCCCCAAAGATCAACTCGTCTTTTCGAACATCTTTACCGCGCATACAGAAAACCCCCATGGGGCGGTGCTCATGCGCAATACCTGCGGGCTCTTTGGGGATTTTGGCTAATCTGAGATGATCAGAGTGGAAACCGTGATCAGAAAGTACCATGACGGTAGTATGCTCGTCTACCATGTCCAGCAAGCTCCCCAGCATCATATCACTGAAACGATAGGCCCCTTGAACTACTTTTTTGTACAGGTTATAAAATTCTTCTGGAATATGCGCCTGCCGTGGAGGATGAAACTTCATAAATCGATGACATAATCGATCGATAGCTTCAAAATACACCGCCGTGACATCCCATTCGGTATGCTCCATCAGGTAAGTGGTCACTGCTTGGGTAGTGGCACTTTCCGCTAATTGCCATCGGATATAATTCAGTGACTGATCCTTCTCTTGATCGACTAAGTGAAAATTGGGAACAAAAGGGGCGACATGAGCAGCAGTGATCTCGCTTGGATCTATCTTAAGGCTAGCAATTTTTTCCAGATAAGCGGAAGGGTAGACTGCTTCGGGAGCTATTGCTCCTAAATTGGGATTGTTTTTGAACTTATGAAATCGGTTGGAGACCATCACCCCATTAATGGGCTCGGCAGGATGGGAAGGCCACCAGCCGACCACATTAACTTTGTAACCCAAATGACTGAGAATGTTCCAAAAGGCCCTACATTTTCGGGAGGTAGATTGAACAGGACGAATGTCTCCAGACTCAGGGTTCGGTTCGACAAAGTTGAGGATGCCGTGCTGATCCGCATTTTTTCCAGTGGCAATTGAAGTCCATAACATAGGAGAAAACGGAGGGTCGAGGGTACGTAGATTTCCCATGACCCCCTGCTCAACAATGGATTGTAAGGAAGGCATCAAGCCTCTTTCCATTAAGGGGGAAATGATTTTCCAATCGGCTGCATCCCAGCCGACAATCAACAGTTTTCGTTTCCCTTTTTTACTATTGGGAGCTTGGGCTGAGAGATTCAGTGTCTGACCTGTCTCTTTGAAATGTCTCCAAGCTTTTAAGCCTTTATCACCGAGTGCTAATAACCCTAGCGAACCGAACTGGGGAATTTTATAGCTTGATTGGTTTAGTTTACGCTTTTTCATGAATTGGATAAGTATTTACCGGGCCACTTAACCAAAGTAATTGTTAGTATGCTGTAGCAAAAGTAATATAGGTAATAAATCTTCAATTACCAAAATAGGGCCCGTACACAGCGGATTACAATCCGCTGTGGGGTAGCTTCTTGCAATTTTTTTACCTATTATGGCCCCAAGGTATTTGTGCCACGTCATGTGGCATAAATTCACTTTCTTGTGAATAAGACAAATACTACGGTCGCGTTGCATCTAAGTAAACATACACCGTATCAAAATTGACAATGGAATTAAATCCAAAAACCTTTGAACCACATATCGAACTGGCAGCCTTTGTCAAACGCTACTGGACATTAGATGGTGAAAAGGAAAATATACCTGTCAAAAATACCATCGTACCAGACGGCACAATAAAATTAATTTTTCATTATGGCGATACCTACAAGCATCATGCACAAAATGGCGAGATAAGCATCTTACCAAAATGCTTTTTAATCGGGCAATTGACCCAACCTTACGTAATCGAGCCTACTGGAGTAACGGGTAGCTTTGTGGTGCAATTCAAACCCAATGGCTTTTCTCCTTTTGCATCCATCCCCATCAGAGCAATGGAAAATACGGCGGTACCATTGGACAAATTATTCGGAGCAGAAGGGACACAACTTGGCGAACAGATGTTAAGGGCTAACGCTACTGTGGAAAGAATTCAACTTATTGAGACCTTTCTCTTCAAAAAATTAGCCGATCAAAAGGCTATTGACCATATCGTAAAATCAACCGTTGAAACCATCTTCCAGGCAAACGGACAATTTTCAGTAAATGAATATTCAAAGAGTAGTAACATTAGCCGAAGGCAATTAGCTCGGAAGTTTTCTTCGGCCATAGGCTTAAGCCCAAAGCAACTCGCAAAAACCATTAGAATTCAAACGACCTTGAAAGCATTACTGAATGAAGAGGTGACAAGCCTAACGGACTTGGCTTATGAAAACGAATATTTTGACCAGGCGCATTTTATAAAAGAATTCAAGGAATTTACAGGACTGACCCCAAAGGAGTTTTTCGGCGACGATTTAAAAATGTCCTTGATTTTTGACAAAGAATAAGCTTGTCCCATTTTTACAATTTTGCCGTTTATGCGGACTCTACCTTTGTATAGCAATCATGCAAAGACGTAAAAATAGTTCTGAAATGGCAAATGTAAATCCAGTTGGTTGGTTTGATCTTCATGTAGCAAATCTAGACCGAGCAAAAAAATTCTACGAAACCGTTTTCAATATAACGCTGACTGACGCTTCCATCGAATGGGGCAAACAATCTTTCTTCCCATTTAGTCCTGAAAGCCACGACATATCAGGTGCATTGGTGGAGAAAGCGGATTTCGTCCCAAATAGCAATAATACCGTTATCTATTTTGAAACCGAAGATAATCTTGCAGAAGAACAAAGAATTGAAAAGGCTGGTGGAAAAGTGGTGCAACCCAAGATGGGTATTGGTGAATTTGGTTTTATCTCCATTTTTATTGACACAGAGGGTAATACAGTAGGCCTTCATTCGCGTAAATAATTTTTCTTACCTTCTAGGCCCTCTTTTCATAAAGCTTAGCCCGTGCTCAGTGGATTTGTAATCCGCTGTGGCAAACCATTTATATTTAGTCTGTCCGACTCAGTCGGGCCAGCTGTCTACTTTTGATGTGGAGCGTTTTACTCTACTCCATAAAAAAGAGGTTGTCCAGACCTTTAGATGGACAACCTCGATAAACCAAAAATTAGTTAGCTATATTCTTTTAGTGTGACTTAATAAATCGTTCAGTCAGTACTTCCTTATCCGTATTCAAGCGAATGAAGTAGGTACCATCCTCTAAGCGCGAAATATCTAACAAGATATTTTGATCAGCGGCATCTACTTCGCGTTGCTGTACTATTTTACCATCTAAGGAAATGATGGCTAGTTGGATAGCACCAGTGCTGTCGTAGCTACCATCCAAGGTCAAATCCACACGGATTTCGTGCGCCGCAGGATTTGGGAAGATAGAAGCAGCTAGGCTCACGGATGTCGAACTGGTAGTAGCTACGTTAGCAACGGGTGCTCCTCCTCCTTGTAGGTTAGCCACTCTTGTGACGGTTACAAAGGTATTAGACAGATCAAAGCACAGGTTAGCTAGGGCTACATCGGCTGCATTATCTCCAATAGAAGCTGTGATATCACCATCGTAGGATAGTCCCCATACGCGGCACACACCTGCGCCTGCACCTGCAAAGTCTACTACATTAGCTGGTGGGATACCGAGAATGACATTTTGGTCATCCGTCACCACATAGGTGAAGTTAGGCCCTATCGCATCAAAGCTAGCAAATGCAATAGCATCGGAGATGCCGTCATTCAAATCGACTTCGATGTCGGTCTCGCCATCTTCGGTTTCTACAAAACCACCATTTACAGCCGTGCGGAATACGCTAATGGGATTAGATAGGCTAAAGCAGCCTTCCAAGTCATTGGCATTTAGTCCTACTTCTGCCCCAATCAGGCCGTCCTCAAAGCTCAAGTGCCACACGAGGCAAGTACCATCGCCTGCACCATCAAAGTCTACTGCCGTTGGAGTAGGTGGTAATCCCAAGATATTACCTTGATCGTCGGTTACGACCCAAGCGGAGTTCGCTCCTTCATTTCCTGTAAGGGTGATATCTCCTTCTTCCAGCATATCTTCTATACCGTCGCTTACGCAAAATGCAAATGGACCTCCTTCTAGCGTACCGCCATTGAGCGGGCCTTGCAGCTCATTGCGGAATACACTGATCGGGTTGGACAAGCTAAAGCACCCTTCTAGGTCATTAGCGTTTAATCCCACTTCAGCACCCATTAAGCCATCCTCAAAGCTCAGGTGCCACACGAGGCAAGTGCCTGGGCCTGCACCGTCAAAGTCTACAGCAGAAGGCATTGGGGGTAGTCCTAAAATAGTTCCTTGATCATCAGTAACGACCCAAGCAGAGTTCGTACCAAAATTACCCGAAAGGGTAATTGATCCTGGCTCTAGCATATCTGGCTGGCCATCGCTTACGCAGAAAGTGAATGGGCCACCTTCCAAGGTGCCACCTTCTGGATCATTGCGGAATACAGAAATCGGATTAGATAAGCTAAAGCAGCCTTGTAGATCATTGGCATTCATTCCTACTTCGGCACCGATTAGGCCATCATCGAAGCTTAAATGCCAGATCAAGCACGTTCCTCTTCCTGCCCCCTCAAAATCTACGGCGCTTGGCATGGATGGCAATCCAAGAATCAGCCCTTCTTCATCCGTCACTACCCATGCAAAGTTAGGGCCTTCATTTCCGGTAAGGGTAATCGAACCTGGCTCTAGCATGTCTGGCTCATCATCGCCTACGCAGAACGAGAACGGGCCACCTTCCAAAGTACCACCATTCAATGGGCCAGAAGGCTCATTGCGGAATACAGAGATCGGGTTAGACAGGCTAAAGCAACCTTCCAAATCATTGGCATTTAAGCCTACCTCTGCACCCATAAGGCCATCATCAAAACTCAAGTGCCACACGAGGCAAACACCTGGGCCAGCTCCTTCGAAGTCTACAGCAGAAGGCATTGGTGGAAGGCCTAAGATATTTCCTAGATCATCGGTTACGACCCAAGCGGAGTTGGTACCACTATTTCCAGTAAGCGTAATCGACCCTGGCGCTAGCATATCTGGCTGGCCATCACCTACACAGAACGTAAATGGCCCACCTTCGAGCGTACCACCCACCTGCTCGTCCCGGAATACGCTGATCGGATTAGATAAACTAAAGCAACCTTCCAAATCATTAGCATTTAGCCCTACTTCGGCACCCATTAAGCCATCTTCAAAGCTCAAGTGCCACACTAGGCAAGTACCTGGCCCTGCGCCATCGAAATCTACCGCACTTGGCATTGGAGGCAGCCCTAAGATATTTCCTTGATCGTCCGTTACGACCCAAGCGGAGTTCGTACCACTATTTCCCGAAAGGGTAATGGAACCTGGTGCTAACATATCCGGCTCGCCATTGCCTACGCAGAAGGTGAATGGCCCCCCTTCGAGGGTACCTCCTTCTGGCTGGTTACGGAATACGCTGATCGGATTAGATAAGCTAAAGCAACCTTCTAAATCATTAGCATTTAAGCCTACTTCAGCACCTACTAAACCATCTTCAAAGCTGAGGTGCCACACTAGGCAAGTACCTGGGCCTGCGCCGTCAAAGTCTACGGCTGAAGGCATCGGTGGAAGCCCTAGGATAACGCCTTGGTCATCGGTTACGACCCAAGCGGAGTTGGAGCCACTATTTCCGGAAAGGGTAATAGAACCTGGTGCTAACATATCTGGCTCCTCATCACCTACACAGAAGGTGAATGGCCCGCCTTCGAGGGTACCTCCTTCTGGCTGGTTGCGGAATACACTAATTGGATTAGACAGGCTAAAGCAGCCTTCTAAGTCGTTGGCATTTAAACCTACTTCAGCCCCCATCAAGCCATCTTCAAAGCTTAGGTGCCACACTAGGCAAGTGCCTGGGCCTGCGCCATCGAAATCTACGGCACTTGGCATTGGAGGCAGCCCTAAGATATTTCCTTGATCGTCCGTTACGACCCAAGCGGAGTTGGTGCCGCTATTTCCGGAAAGGGTAATAGAGCCTGGCGCTAACATATCCGGCTCGCCATCGCCTACACAGAAGGTGAATGGGCCTCCTTCGAGGGTACCTCCTTCTGGCTGGTTACGGAATACGCTGATCGGATTAGACAAGCTAAAG
>JBCCRH010000227.1:0-9668 GCA_039208045.1 Bacteroidota bacterium | reverse complement strand
TGAATGGTGAAAATGTGGATGCGCTATCAGCTTTGGTACACCGATCTAAAGCGGAGTCTTTTGGCCGCCAAATTTGTAAGCGCTTGAAAGAGCTACTGCCTCGCCAGCAGTTTATGATTGCTATACAAGCTGCTATTGGTGTGAAGATCATTGCTAGAGAGACACTCTCTGCCATGCGGAAGGATGTAACTGCCAAGTGTTATGGTGGTGATATTACGCGTAAGCGGAAATTGCTTGAAAAGCAGAAGGCAGGTAAGAAAAAAATGCGCCAGTTTGGTAGAGTAGAAGTGCCGCAAAAGGCGTTTCTGGATGTGTTGAAATTGTCTTAATGGGGGATGGCCAGCGGTACATATCTCTACTGTCAGATTATGGCTTTAAGGTTGCTTTTGCAGATCAGTCCAATACCTTGTTTTTGAGGCGATCCTTGCAAGCACTTCTCCAGAGTGATACTCCCATAAAGAAAGTTAAATTCTTACGCAATGAGTTTGTAGGCCTCACCGAACAAGCTAGAAGTGGCTTTTTTGATTTGCTTTGTGAAGATGAGCTTCAACGTAACTTTATCGTTGAAATGCAACTGGGCTATTATAAGCAGTTCATGCAAAGAGCTAAATTTTATGCTTTCCAACGTTTCAATACGCTAGTAGAAAAAGGAGAATATAAGTTTGAAGGTTTAGTACCCATATATTGTATCGGATTCCTAGCGCGAGGAATCTTCCCTATGTCGAATGAATATTATCATTTCGGGAGGCTCAAGAACCAAAAAGGGGAGGAACTAGACCAACAAATAACGTATATTGTAGTAGAGATCAATAAATTCAATAAAAAAGAGTCTGAGGTTAAGTCAGATCTAGACAAACTTATTTATACCATGAAGAATCTAGAGCACATCAAAGGGCTTGACGAATTACCAAAGTTTTTGACGGAGGACTGGATTCAACAAGCAAAAAGTAAAGTCGATAAGAGTCAGATGACTCCTGAGCAGCGCATGCATTTTGAAATGATGCTGGCTAGAAATGGTTCTATAATTCAAATGAGGCAAGAGGAAAGACGGCAAATGAGAGAGGAGTTAGTACAGGAGGTGCGAGAAGAAGTGGTACAGGAAATGCGAGAGGAGGTAGCGCAGGAAGTGCGAGAGGAAGTAGTACAGGAAGTGCGAGAAGAGGCTGTTAAAGAAACGACGGAAAGAGTAGCTAAAGAAACAACAGAGAGAGTAGCTAGAGAAACAACAGAAAGGGTAGCTAAAGAAACTGCCAAAACGCTTAAAGAGCTAGGCATTCAAGTGGAAATAATTGCTAAATCTACAGGTCTCGCTATTGAAGAAATCGAGAAGCTTTAATACATATTATGTTCCTCACTTTCTTCTATGCCCTTCGCCAACATGGCTTATCTGTAAGCCTTCACGAGTACCTAATGCTCATGGAGGGGCTACAGAAGGAGGTGTGCGAACGAACGGTAGATGCTTTCTATGCGCTAAGCAAAGCTATCTTTGTAAAGCAAGAAAGCCAGTTGGATCGCTTTGATATGCTTTTTGGAGAATTTTTTAAAGGGCTTGAAGCGATACCTGATGATTTTTTTACTACTCAAATTCCTCCCGATTGGCTCGAACGATTTTTCAAAAATGAACTAAGCGCTGAGGAACGTGAGCAGTTAGAAAAGTTGGGAGGTCTAGATGTGCTCATGGAGCGCCTACAGGAATTACTACAAGAGCAGAAAGAAGCCCACTCAGGAGGTAATAAGTGGATTGGGACGGGTGGCACGTCGCCTTTTGGGCATGGGGGATTCAACCCTGAAGGTTTTCGAATAGGAGGAGAAGGCAAAAATAGAAATGCCATCAAAGTATGGAACCGCCGGGAATTTCGTAACCTGGATGATCGAGTAGAGCTCAATACAAGGAATATAAAGCTTATCCTCAAGCGCTTGCGCATCCTCACCCGCGATGGCCTTCCCACCGAACTAGACCTTGACACCACTATTCGAAAAACTTCTGAAAATGCCGGCGTGCTTGATATTGCCATGCAAGCGTCTAAGAAGAATAAGGTAAAGGTGCTGCTCCTGATGGATGTTGGAGGCTCTATGGATGAGCATGTAGCATTATGTGAGCAGCTCTTCTCTGCTGCTCGCTGGGAGTTCAAACATTTGGAGTTTTTCTACTTCCATAATTGCCTTTACGAGTCGGTTTGGAAGAATAATAAGCGCCGGCGAAGTGAGCGCACCCCTACCCTAGAGTTAATCCACAAATTTAACAGCGATTACCGAGTCATCATCGTAGGTGATGCCGCAATGTCTCCATACGAAATTTATTATCGAGGAGGAAGCGTAGAGCACTACAATGACGAAGCAGG
Organism: Bacteroidota bacterium; assembly: GCA_039208045.1. GTDB lineage: Bacteria > Bacteroidota > Bacteroidia > Chitinophagales > Saprospiraceae > JBCCRH01. The sequence continues at coordinate 7,326 of JBCCRH010000227.1, read as the reverse complement.
AATCACTTGGCTTCGCCGTTTGCGCACCCACTTCAAAAATTTAGTTTGGATCAATCCGCTACCCGAATATGAGTGGGATTATTACGAATCCACACAAATGCTAAGAGCATTTACGCGCAACCGGATGTTCCCGATGACCATCGACGGGCTCACCCAGGCAATGCGCTGCCTACGCAATCCTAAGCACACCTTCAATAATCAAATCTGGGGAGAAATGGACGAATGGCTCCGTGCAGGCCCTAAGAATTAGTAGTTCCCTCCTTTTTATTGACCTGTGCCAGCCAGTTGGCTAAGAAGATAAGACTACCACCAAAAAATACTGTAATTCCGATAATCAGGAGTAATAACATAAGCGAGGGATTGGATTCGTTTGTTTGTTATTACTGGCTTTGTAGATGGTGGTGCAAGAACCTTGCCAATTTCATCGAGTGTAGCTGAGATATTATGCCGAGCGTAGTCGAGGTAAAAAAGCAATGGAGCGAAAACTAGGCCATTCGTATGAGGGATTGAATGCTTACCGCCTATTTTCGCTCCATTAGTGGTTGTTGGAGGGTCTCTTTATGCTTTAGTGCCTTGATTTAACCCGTTTTCAGATAGTATGTAAAATTGAACACTTTAAAAGCAGGTTAATTTTTAAAATCGATCCTTAAAATTTACCTAAAGCGTGTTGAATTTCGTTCGTGATAAATCTAAGTGTTCCCTCCTGCGTGCCAACAAAAAACTCTTTCAAGTAACAATTAGTAGTATCTACTTCTGCTTCTTTGAGACATAATGTTAGACGCTAAAATCAGCCCTCCACCGACGAGAAATGCTCCCGTAGCAATGTAAAGAATTAGCATAGCCGTACTGCAATTTTGAGTTAGTAAATAAATGTGGTTTCTATCAACTGTTCATGAGGGCACTGCTAAAATGGTGAAAAATCAATTTTTCTCCTAACATTTTCTTAAAATTTTTAAGATTTTTTTGTCCGCCTTCCTGTTGTGATTAACCACTTACCAAAATCTGGTTGTTGTACAGCAAAAATAATGCCACGACGTAATTTTCAAAAGTTAAGACGTTCGGAATTGAACTGTTAGAGCGCACTAATTTTTTGCTGCAATGCTATTGCTTCTTGCTTTGGACGGAAGCACTCGTCAGCATTTGACCAAACCATTAACGCCTGATCGACCCACTCTTGCGCTTTTTCTTTATCACCTAATGCTTCTTCTGCTTTTGCTAATTCTATAGCTAGTTTCCCCTCAAATGGGTTAATCTTTGCTACTGGCTCTAATAATTCCTTCACCTTTGCAGGCTGCTTTGTGATAAGATATAATTCTGATAATTCTAACTTAAAGAAAGAACCAGGTACTTCTTTACAAATCCGTTCAAAATAAGCTATAGATTCCTCGTATTTGCCAGAGGCCTTCGCATAAAAAGCTTTTCCTAATACTCTTTCATTTTCACTACTTTTTTCCATATAAATATCTCCACAACGCTCAAATGCTTCTATTAGAACACTTTTATCCTCATCGAAAAGGCCAGCAAAGAAATCAGTCATACACCCTTGTAACTTATTATCAGGGATATACTTTGCCAGATAAGCCTTGGTGCGTTGGTGGATTTCATCCAAGCGTCCGCAATCATTATAGAGCGAATAAGTATCAGCCCATGTTAGCTCATCAAATAGCTCTGCTACCGTTAAATATTGCGGCTCTAATTGTTGCATCCGAAACTCCATAAGTTCCAGTGCTTTCTCTATTTGGCCTTGTGCTTGATAAAAATCCTCTACCCACTGAAAAACGGTTGCACTATCCTCTGGTAATTTTGCTTTCTGCAACGCCTGATCGTAATAATCCTTTGCAGCATCAAAATCCAGCATATGCATTTCTATTTCTGCTAAAGAGCCATATATTTCATAAGAATTGGGTTCTACCAACTGAATCTTCTCAAAATGTGCTTTTGCCTTATCAAATTCCCCTTGATCTTTGTATAAATACCCAAGGCCATAGGTTTCATCTGCCAGCTCTGGAAATTCTTCCATAAACCGCAGATAATAGCCTTCGGCATCTTCCATATTACCTTCTTTTCGATTTAGGAAGGCCAAACGAAGCAATATCCAATTCGTATGACCAACCTCTAGAGCTTCTTCCGCATAGGCTTTTGCCTTTTTATAATTCAGTCCATTCTGGTTTAAAGACATTAGACGAGAAAAAGGCGTTATATCCTGCGGGTATAAATCTTTCCACATTTCCAACAGCGCCATTGCTTTTTCCTCATTATCTTCAACAAACAAAAAATAAAAATACTTCACATTGAGTTGCATGCGCTCTGGAAGAACATCTACATACTGCATAGCAAGCTCAATATTAGCATTCATCTCCTCTTTCTTTCGTAAAGACTGATAAACCCCCGCTCGCTTTAAATAACCACCTACAAAAGCTGGATCTTTAGCAATAGCCTTGTTTATCTTATCTAAGGCTTTTTGTTTATCGTTTTCAAAATCATCAGCCGCGTATGACTCTGCAAATGCTTGAAGGGCCTCTTCGTTTGCACTGAGAATCTCTTCTGATGGTAAGTCAATAGTTGTTAGTTTTTGATCCGGATACAATTGCTTGCGAATATCTACTGTAAATTGATCAACAATAGCATAAAAATTGGGGTCTTTATACGATTGCTCGAAAAAGGACGAACCAGTTTTTGCATCATTGACCAAAAAAGTAATTTTGTACATCCCTTCATTGTAGTCAATGTTAGTACCTATTACAAAATCACAATATCTATTATTAGCAATTTTACGTTGTATGGAGGAAGGAAGCTTTTGACCAAACTGATAGCCATAACGCTTTATAGAAGTGTAGAGGCTAATTGCGGAGACACCATATAAGCGGTTATCTTGCTCTAAATCATTCTTTACTAGAGTTGGCAAGGCAATTTTCATCCAATTATTATCCGGTGTATCGACCTGGGCAGGTAAAAACAGAAACCGCTTAATAAATTCCTTTTTGGGTACTGTTCGTTCTAATGTTTGCCCCTCTTCATTAACTATTGTGATTTTTTCATCTTTCGCAGATAAATCTCGCCCTGCAAACATTAGTACTAGTACTAATACCGCAACTAATAGATTAGAGGGAATTACGTAGCGCTCTAGACGATTCCATTCCTGGTTTCCTTTATTATGAAAGTATGTATACAGTAGTACGCTAGGTAAAAAGGCAAGCAAGAAAACGATGACCACATCCGTCCAGATTGGAGCGATGCTATAGCGATTGACAAACCAGTCGACAAATTGTACTAAGGCCCACGAACCTACTAGATAGGAGATAACAATTTGGATGAACCCTTTTTCCCAAAACTGTTGTAGATAAGATTTTTCAGCACCATCAGTCATAATCTATACAATTGTTTCCTATTAATTGGTACTCAATAATAAGGAAATTCTACTACACTTGAAATATAGCCAAGTATGATGTTTTGCTGATCAGAAGCGAATGAAGACTAATTAAATGTATCCATTTAAATAAAGCAGCTCCACAGTTGGGTGTTCGCTACCACCTTTAGGCTCCACTGTAATGTTCAGGCTCTCTGCATGATCTATGAAAGCTACTTCCTGTAAATTAGGATTGGTGCGATCTAAAACGCCCATATTAATCATTTCCCCTTCTACATCTGCCCATATTTGATACGTCTTGTCAGCGGGAAGCTCCGGTAAATTCAATCCATTGAACAATGCCTTTTTCTCTTGGGAGTTCCAATAGACGACTGCTACCGCTTCTGGGGCTAGTGTAGAGCCTTTTAAATTAACTGGAAGGGTTTGCTTACTATTTAGAAATGCTAGTGTCTGCTGCGTCTGCTGAAAGGCAGCCTTGTCCTTACTGCACTGCTCTTGCACCATAGCTAACTCTGCTTGAGCAGCAGCCAGCTGATCCTGAGCATTGTTGCGTTGTTGGTAAAACGAAAAGGCAAGTGCTAGGCCAATGAGGGCAGCTGCGCTTGTAATCAACGCCCAAAAATTACTTCTGGTACGCTGGGTCTGAGAGTTGGATAGCTGCTGTGCAACCATGTTAGAGGCAGCTTGATCAAGACCATCAATCTCCTCCATAATACGGCCCTTCAAGCCATCTGGTGGATCAATTGCATATTGCTTTGCATATTGCTCCAGCCCTTCTCTCAGCGAATCAATCTCCTGCTGTATAACCGGATGCTGATCTGCAAATTGTTCTACCAATTTGGCCTCCTCTTCTGATGCAATACCTAATACGTATTGCTCTATGAGTCCTGACTTTAAAAATGTTTCCTTATCCATAAATCCCTGTGATCAAATCCAGTGCCAAAACACTGTGCTCATTCAAAAGTTGCATAACTAATAGCAATAGGGTGACATTGTGTTCCTCAAACGTTTTTCGCAATTCTCGTAAGGCAATGCGTACTCGCGATTTTACCGTACCTAGTGGAATCCCTAAGTGTTCTTCCACTTCCTTTTGGGTATATCCTTGGAAATAGATCAAATCGATGATGATTCGATATTTTTCTTCCAATTTCGCAATTACACTTCCCAACCCAATATGTTCTGGTTTGTTTTCAACACTTGGTCCTTTTTGTGTAATTACGAGTTCATCCAAGGATTGGATTTTACGTTTTTGTCGGAAATTAGCAGAGCGGGTCTTATCGATAGCTAGATTGCGGGCGATATTGAGTAACCAGGTAAATAATTTACCCTTCGATCGATCGTATTTATCCCCGTTTTGCCAAATTTTAATAAAGGCATCTTGTAGCACATCCTGAGCGATAGTTTCCGACTGTACCACCTTTAGGATGATACCATATAAAGAAGCTGCATAATGATCATAGAGTAGACCCATCGCCTTCTTGTCGTTTTGCTGTAGCAGCTGAATAATATGCTCTTCTATTGATTGTGCCATGTAGAGGTGGTGGTCATACGAAAATTCGGAAGCAAAACAGCACCTCCAAAAAAAGGTTTACCATATTTTTTTTCCTTTTCGAAATCCAAGTATGAAATCTTGCCGTATGTATAGTGTATTTTATTTCTCATACAATTAATAAACATCATGAAAAATTTAGTTTTCTTTTTCCTATTACTCGCTTTCAGTGCTACTAGCACCCTTTCTTACGCACAATGCAGTGGCTCTAAAGCAAAAGCTACGCTAGCAAGCTACAAGAATGGTGAAGATGTAGTAGATATCGCAATTGGTTCTAAAGATCACACTACCCTAGTAGCTGCTGTACAAGCTGCTGGTTTAGTAGAAACATTAAAAAGTGATGGGCCTTTCACTGTATTTGCACCCACTAATGCGGCTTTCGAAGCCTTACCAGCAGGTACGGTAGAAACCTTACTAAAGCCTGAAAATAAGGGCTTATTGACAGCCATCCTTACGTATCATGTAGTAGCTGGCAATATAGATTCTAAAGCGGTAGTGGCTGCCATTAAAAAAGGAAATGGTATCGCTCGCTTGGCTACTGTACAAGGTGGCGAATTAATCGGAACCATCGAGAATGGCAACGTAATTCTAACTGACGAAAACGGCAACAAGGCACAAGTGACCGCTGTAGATTTGAAAGGATCAAACGGCATCGTACATGTAATTGACAATGTAGTAACACCTGCTACCAAAGATGTAGTAGATATTGCCATTGGTTCTAAAGATCACACGACCTTGGTAGCTGCTGTACAAGCTGCTGGCTTGGTGGAAACGCTAAAGGGAGATGGTCCTTTCACTATTTTTGCACCTGTAAACGCAGCATTTGAGGCACTACCAAAAGGTACGGTAGAAAGCTTGCTACAGCCTGAAAACAAGGGTAAACTAACAAGCGTGTTAACCTACCATGTGGTAGCTGGCAAATTAGATGCAGCAGCAGTAACTGCAGCGATCAAAGCTGGAAACGGAACCGCTACAGTACGCACCATCCAGGGCACTGACCTCACAGCAATGGTAAAAGATGGAAATGTCTACCTAAAGGATGCAAATGGAAATACTGCTAAAGTAGTAGCAGTAGATCTAAAGGGTACAAATGGTGTGATTCATGTGATTGATGCAGTAGTACTGCCTTAATTCACTTGAATAGCTAAAAGTAAAAAAGGTCTATCTGCCTGAGGCGGATAGACCTTTTTTACTTTTACATCAATTACACAGTATATTACGACTGCTGCAACACTCGCACCTGCGTTGTCGTATCTGCTCCGCTCACTATTTCCACTTGAATGCCATCTGATAAGCCAAGTTTTACAGGTATCTTTTCGAATTCCCGATCTCCCTTCATCACTTCAATATAGGTACTATCTTCTTCAAAATACACGTCGCGCTCTTTGATGGCGATCACATCATCTCTGCGATCTAGAATAATATCAGCATTAGCACTATAGCCTGCACGTAGAAATACATCTTCAGTGGGTTTGATCGCCGCACGAACCTCAAACTTTACGGTTCCTTCTTCGTCTATTCCTTTTGGAGAAATATATTCTAGCGTCGCATCAAATTTGGCACTCTCAATGGCCCCTACTGTCAATTCAAGTGGCATCCCTTCTCTCAGCTTTCCTACATCAGACTCATCTACATTGCCTTCAAAAATTAAGGATCCCATATCCGCCACAATGGCAATGGTGGTACCTTCATTAAAGTTGTTGCGCTCAATCACCGAGCTACCTTCCTCTAGTGGGATATCCAGTACCATTCCATCCAAAGTAGAAACCACGATATTAGCGACTTGCTTGGAGTTGCGAGAAGCCCCTTCGCGCAGGAGCGCTAAATTATCAATGGCAGCATCTAGCTCTTGCTTCGCAATATCTACAGCTACTTCGAAAGATTGCACGCTATTGCTGGATACAATTTGTGCATTCTCATATTCCACTTTTCGCTGCTCCAAGTCGAGCTTAAAGCCGTTATAAACTTGCTCAGAAATCACCCCATCGTCAAATAATCCGCGCTGGCGCTCTTCCTCGCGCTTGGCAATCTCAAAAGCTGCTTTAGCGCTTTCTACATCTAAATTTTTGGTATTAATTTCACGCTGGCGCTTCAATTCGCGCAAAGCGTCATTATAGCGCAAGCGAGCTAATTCAACACTTGACTTAGCACTGTTGATATTGACCTCACTGGGAATCAATTGGATACGAGCAAGTTGTTGTCCCTTAGTCACCAACTCTCCTGCTTCGACAAATAATTTGTCTACTACCCCAGACACCTGCGGCTTAATCATTACTTCTTGCCGGGGCTTGATAGAACCTGTAGCAACGGTCTTCTTGATAATGTCCATAATAATGGGCTTTTCCGTTTCGAAATTTTCGGTGGATTTGGTGCGTTGCTGATAGAAATAATAGCCGAGCCCAATTGTGGC
>JBCCRH010000226.1:0-9678 GCA_039208045.1 Bacteroidota bacterium | reverse complement strand
TTCATACTTTTCTAAATGATCCCTATATAAATTAGCCAGTGCATTTTTTGCTCCTATATATTTGTCATTGATCGCTTCGAGATAAAATTTTTCTGCTCCTTCATAATGTTTTAAGTCATAATGATATAGAACTGCAAGATTATATCTGGCATGTTTATCTCCTCCTTCAATAGCAGATAAATAGTATCTTTCTGCCTCTTCATATTTTTCTAAATGATCTCTATATAAATTGGCCAGTGCATTTTTTGCTATATCATATTTTTCTTCTATTGCTGACAAATACCATTTCTCCGCTTTATAATACTTTTTATAGTACAACTCATAAAAAAGTGCAAGATTGTACTTCGCGTATTTGTCTCCCTCTTCAATAGCTGATAGATAATATTTTTCTGCTTCTTCATATTTTTCTAAATGTTCTGCATATAACGTTGCCAGGCCGTTCTTTGCATTTGCGTTTCCATCAACTATCGCTTCTAAATATAATGCCTCTGCTTCTAAGTGCTTACTATGATGATTTGCATATAGATTTGCAAGACCATTTTTTGCATGTCCATTACCTTCTTCGATTGCTTCTAAATATAGTCTCTCTGCTTCTTGATATTTACCCAGATGATCCTGATATAAGTTTGCCAAATTATTCTTCGCATAATTATGCCCATCGTTAATCGCACTTAAGTAGAGTTCCTCTGCTTTATTATGCTCATTTAAGTGATCTCTATACAGCGCTGCTAAGTTATATTTTGCATGCTTATATCCTTCTTCGATTGCTTCTAAATACAAAACTTCTGCTTCTGCATACTTCTCCAAATAATTCTGATATAAGTTAGCCAGATTATTCTTCGCATGCTTATCTCCTTCCTCGATTGCTTCCTTATAAAATCTCTCTGATTCTGTATATCTATTCAGTTGATCTTGATATAAATTTCCCAAATTATTCTTCGCATGCTTATCCCCTTCTTCGATTGCCTCTAAATACAGAACTTCTGCTTCTGCATACTTCCCCAAATGATCCTTGCATAAATTGGCCAGATTATTCTTCGCATGCTTATTCCCTTCTTCGATTGCCTCTAAATATAGAACTTCTGCTTCTGTATACTTCTCCAAATGATTTTTGTACAAATTAGCCAGTTTATTCTTCGCATCGGGATCTCCCTTCTCTATTGATAAGAGGTAATACTTCTCCGCTTTTTCATATATATTTAGACTGTGCTCATACAAAATGGCAAGATTATAAAAAGCAAAATCAATGCCATCTTCAATAGCCTCTAAATAAAGTGCTTCTGCATCTTTTAACTTCTCTAGATCATTAGAATATAAATTGGCCAAATTATTTTTAGCATCTAAGTCCCCCTTCTGAATGGCATTTTTAAAACAAACTTCTGCTTTTTCATATTCATTCATCTCACAATAACAATCTCCAATCTTACGTAGAGGCTGATCTCTCACTTCTTTAAATAAGGGTATTGCCTCAGCATACTTACCATCTTCACATAACCCTTTTGCCTTTTCAAACAATTCTATATCTGACTTGGAAAGCGAGTCTAAATATTCCCTTTTGCCCTTTGTTGAATAAAAAATACGTGTGGATTCTAACAATTCATGCTGAGCATCTGCAGAAAGTCCTTTCGTCTGCGCTAGTGCCTCTGTCATATAAAATGCTCCTCGTTCATCATACCTCCCTGATTTTAAAGATTCAACATGCTTCTTTGCTCGCCTATGCAATTCATCGGCAGAGCACCACTCTTCTAAAAAGCGGACTAGCCAGATCACCTTGCGGCGATCTTGCACGCGCCCGTGGCGCATGAGGTACCAGATATTGAAAAAACGCTCGCTGATTTGGTAGAACTTGTTTTTGGTGGAAGTAGCAATTTTGGTGATGTGGTCTTGCTTTTCGAGTTGGCTGAGTTGGGCGGAGACTTTTTTGCTGTCGAGGCGGGTTTTCTTGGTGATTTCTTGGGTACTGATGGCGTCCCAGGCAAGGGCAACGGCTTCCATGATTTCTTGCTGCTGGGAGGGGAGGTCGTCCATGCGGTGTTTGTAGAGGGGGGTGACGCGGTCGAGGACGGCTTCGAGGTCTTTGAAGGCGTTGCCATTAGTGTTGTCAAGGAAGATTTCGAAGAGGAGGACTATGGAACGGATGACACCGCCTGTAAGACGGCGTAGGGTTTCGACGCGGCCTACTTGTTGGGTGACAACAGTTTTGATTTCTTCTTTTTTGTAGGCTTCGCCGAGTTTGAGTAGTAGATCTTTCGTCTCTTTAGAGGATAAGCCACGGAGGTGTTCGACTTTGAAGAACTCGTAAAAAGGGTGCTCGTAGCGGTAAAAGTGCTCCACCATGCGGGAGGAGGCGGTGACGAGCTGTAGGGAAGACTCTGTGGATAGGATTTTTCGGAGGCGATGTGATTCGTATTTTTTGAAGCGATCGAACATCTGGCCTACATTATCTATGAAGAGTACCAATTTTTTGGGTTGCGTTTGAATGGTTGCTTTAACGAGTTGAAAAAGGGCTTTTTCGTATTCATCATTGTCTTCATATTGTTCAGAGTATTCTTCGATGAGCTGCTCGGCGTTAATGGAGTAATTGCCCTGTGCTTCTAGCAGTTCTAGGATGCGTTCCCAGAATTTAAAGAGGCGATTGACGCTATATTCTTCTTCATTGAATACCAAAGGGAGCAATTTGGTATTTAACTCAGGATCATTTTGAATTTCATAGCAGAGGCGCAACAGTAGCGTAGTCTTGCCCATGCCTCGCTTTCCGATAATCAAGTAGTGCTGATCGGGGCGTTCGGTACTAGACTCTTTGAGCTCTTTGAAAAGGCGCTTAAATAGTGGAATACGCACTACAAAGGCATCAATCAGTTGCTCTTTTGATTGGTTCTGTGGGTTGTAAATGGTGGCTACTAGTGGTTTATTGCCCTTCATTCTGGTATGGTTTACAGTGCTGCAAATATCTTCCACCAATTCTGTAAGATGGGAGAGTTAAAAAAATAAGCATCATTTGTTTGATGAATATAACCATCTACCTTCAGTATCTCTATAATAGCATTCGCATTTGGCAATGCTTTGAATGCTCCAACGGCTACGCTATCCTCTTTGGCAATGCGCAGCAAAATCTGCCTGGCACTCGTTACTTCTTCTTCGTCTAGCGCCTTATCTAAGCGGGTATAATAGCTCTCAAAATGGATATTGCTTCTATGACTACTAGCTTTGGCCAACATCTTATCTACCATATCTTCGTCAATGGTACGCCCTTTATACTGTGCCTCATCAATGAGCAGCTGTATAAGTAGCTGAATAAAAAAAGGCATCAACCATTTAAGCTTTTTCAAAAGATAGGGGATAACAGTCTCTTCATAGGATACTTCATAATTGTCCAAAAGTTGCCTACTCAGCTGAGCAGCTTCGGTTTCTTCTAAAGGTGGAATTTCTACAATATTCAGGTCATTGAGTGCTTCTGTTGCTTTGAGGCGAGAGGCCGTAGTTGCCAATCCAATGGAGCCAGTGTACATAAACTGAATACCATGCCCCGCTTCCTGCCGTAAATTTCGGTTCAACCGTAAAAACTGGACTGCTGCTGCAGCACCACTTGTTTTGGCAATATGCTCAATGGTAAAGGGAAACTCATCCAACATAATCACCAAACGCTGTTCGGTAGTATTGATCTTTTTGATTAAGGTCTCTAAAGCATCCTTGTAAGAGAGTCCTTCCTGCTCAACCATTTCCAGCTCTAGCTCGGCTACTTTTATTTTACTAAAGGTGTCGAAGAACTGCTGAAAAACGCCTTTCGCATTGGCTAACATCTTAGTCATTTGTCTCAATCTGTCACTCTCCAATAAGCCCTCCGCAATTGCTTTGAAAAAATCTCTGGAAGTAAGAATATCTTCTGTATTCAGGTAGAGGAAGAAAAAACCGGGCCTTGGCTGATCTTCTAGATACTTCATAATGGACGTCTTTCCTGCTCTTCGCGGAGCGGATAAGAAGAGGTTGTCGCCCGCTTCTAAGCGGCGATAAATCTTATCCATTAGCCAGGGACGCTGAAAGAAATCTTTGCCTGTTGGGGTTTGGCCTACTATATTTTTCATTTGACAATAAATTTATTGTCATCAAATATAAGTGACAAAAAATACATTGTCAAGTATAGTTAAGATAAAAAGTTAAGCAATGCACTCTTCACAACGTACTTAACAATAGTATTCTACTGTACTTACAGCTTGCCCACCAAAGGGGGCAGGGCCATGTACGCACTAGTAAGTTATATACAGCTTGTCCTTCCAGGACAATATTCTCAAATTCATAGGTATTAGGTGTTAAAGCATTGTCCGATTCGGTCGGACAAACTGCCTATAATTTAGTCTAGTATTTACTGAAAGCGCCCGACTTAGTTGGGCAGCCTGTATGTTCTAAATAAATGTTTGTGAACTGTAGTCGTTATAGGCAAATGGCGAGCCATTACTTTATTATTTCTACAGCATACGCTGGTATATAACTCCCTTGATACTCAAATCCCTCCCCTGAAAGATTAGCCAATACCCGCTGTACCCCACCATCGGTCTGCACTTCTATCAAATACACGTCCAAGCTTAGCTGCTCCACTTGCTGCACTTGTGCGTGCAGGTGGGCGTGACCCTGGTAATAGGTTTGCTCTTGGGAGTTGGTGTACTCTTCCATCGCGTCGGAGCAGAAGAGGAGGTGACCGGTGAGGGCATTGACTTGGAGGATGGTATTTTGCTGGGTGGGGGTGAGCTGGTGGTTGGCTTGGCGCAAAATGAAGACGTCGGGGTCGTTTTGGAAGGCAAGGCCGCTGAGGTGCCAGCGGCCGAGGGCGGAGCGGAGGGAGAGGATGGTGGATACGCGCTCGCGGTTGCGTAAGAAGGTGAGGAGGCGGTGCTCCCATTTGAGGTGGATGTCGGCGCCGATGCGGCAGTAGTCGAATAGGCCGAAGCTGGGGCCTAAGGGGACGCCGCAGCCTAGCAGGAGTGTTTCTTGGCCTACAGCTTCACGGATGAAGTGTAGGGCTTCGTGAAGGATTTGAGCCCTGGTTTTATCGGGGCGTGGAAGTAGGCAGACGGCATAGAGAAAATCGAGTTTGAGCAGGTCGAAATCCCATGTTTGCACGAAGGTGTGTAATACTTCAGCTAAGTAGGCTTGTACCTCAGGATGGTAAAAATCGAGGGCGTAGAAGTAGCCGCTCCAGATGGGCGCGTAGCCGGCGCGGACGGGGCGGCCTTTGGCATCGCGGAGGAGCCAGTCGGGGTGCGCTTGGTAGAGCTGGGAGCGGCGCTCGCAGACGAAGGGGGCCAGCCAGAGGCCTGCTTTGTAGCCTTTGGCGTGAATAGCCTCAGCGATAGATCGCATGCCATTGGGGAAGCTGTCTTTGATGGAGAACCAGTCCCCTACCCTCGTTTGGTAGCCGTCGTCGATTTGGAAAATCTGGATGGGGAAATCGCGGGCGGCGAAGCCTTCGATGTGCTTTTGTAAAAGCGCCTCTGAAATGTCAGTGTAATAGTTGTACCAGCTCGTCCAGCCGGACATGGGGGGTGCTTTGGGCGCGGGGATGGCCATCTGCTCAAACCATTGCTGGAAAATAGGGCGGTCTGCTCCTTCGGCGATGAAGAGGTCGAAAATGGGGGTGGCCTGCTCAAACGTCCAGCCCTCGAAATCGCGCTCTACTAGCACTTGCTGGTGCGCCAGGTCGTGCTGAAATAGCGTGAATGCGTTTGCCTCTTGGTTCGAACCAATGAGCAGCAATTGGTTGGGTGCCTTTCGGAAATAGGTATACGTCCAGGAATGTAGCCAGTTTTTGCCTCTTTTGATGTGCTCAAAATGGGTATCGCCATAGTAGTACATTAGGGGCTTGGCGATGGATCGCAAGGGCTTGATGACTTCGGTGGGCCAGAACTCTCGACTTTCGGACCACGATTGAAACCCATTGCAGAAAATGCACTCAAAGCTTAGACCCGCAAATTTTAGCGAAAGCTGTACCCTATGCCAAGATTCCGTAGCTGCATTTTGCCGTAAAGGCACCACAAAAAGCTGTACGCGCTTGCCATTTGGCAAGGCATTTAGCGAAAGCGTAAACTGCCACTGCTCGGTAGCCACGACCTGCCCAGCAGTGAGCTGAACAGGTGATGACCCCATACCTAGAAGGTGAAACGATACCTCCATTCCGACTAATCGCGCAGAAACTCTAGCTCGTCTTTTTCCGTAAGGCGAACCATCACAGAAGGTTCTCCTGCAATTTTTTCGGTCTGACGGTGACGGCTAACAAAGTCTACGCCTTGTAGAATAGTAGAGCTAATCCCTCCAAAATTAGGTGGATATTGGTCACAACCGACGCAAGCGTAGGCTGTAATTAGTGGCCCGCCATAGGCATCAATGAGCCGGCGACAGTAATCATCCTGTGCTACCCGAAAGGCAATAGTACCATCAGGGCGTAGGATATTTGAAGGCAAATTGGGCTTGCCCTTAGTCAAGATCGTCAGCGGACGAACGTGATAGAGTAAGAGCGTCTCTAAACGAGGGTGTAAATGCTCGACGAAAGGGGTAATCTGCTGGGGTGAGTCCACGAGAAACTCCAGACAAGCTGGATTGCGCACGCCCTTCAGGCGATATATGGACTCGACAGCTACAGGATCTGTGGCGTCACAGCCGATACTCCAGATACTGTCTGTCGGAAACAGAATTAATCCCCCATCTTCCAGTGTTGCCATTGCCCCCTCCAAATTGTAGCGTTGAACCATGGCAGTCCTTCCATTTGTAGAAGTGGTCATAAACATGGGAGTTGAGTTTTTTGCCCGCCTATGCGGGTCTTTTGGTTTTGACGGTAAAACATAACTGGCTTTCCAGTAGCGGTTTTACAGTGAGTGTAGTTTTGGGACTATGTCAAAAGCATGGAAAGGAATGGATAATGTCAATTTATTTACGATTTGGTAAAATTTGTTTTTTGCACGTACCATTATCCAAGTAACAATCCTTATTTTTCCTAACAACTTACACATAAGCTATAAGCTGCAAGCATCAATCGTATTCTTACAACTATTTTTCGGCTCTGGTATTGTACCATTGCTTAAGAATTTTTAAAAACGCACCCAGTGAAACAATTATTTTGTGCTCTACTCCTTTTTTTTACGATGTTTTGTAACTCAGCCATGCTGCAAGCTCGGCACCTCATTGGGGGGGAGATTACCTACGAATGTTTGGGCTATGTCAATAATGACCCCTCTACCAACCGCATGATCTACCAGTTTACGATGATTATTTATCGGGACTGCCTGGGTGGAGGCGCTGATTTTGACTCTGGCCCTACTTCGTTTAGCCCTGCTCACGTGACGCTATTTCGGGGGGATAATCCCAATTGGATTGATGCGTACTGGCTAGATGCACCTGTGGTGACGGATATTGAGGCTATTCCTGGTAATAGTTGTGTGGTGGTGCCTACCAATATTTGTGTAGAGCAGGGCGTGTATACTTTCCCACTAGTTGAATTAGATGTGATCGATGAGAGCTATCATTTGGTGTATCAGCGTTGCTGCCGTAACAATACGATTAACAATATCATTGAGCCGGGCGCTTCGGGGGCCACTTACACGCTAGAGCTAACGCCTGCGGCTCAGGCCTCTTGCAACAATAGCCCAACCTTCAATGACTTCCCTCCTATCTTGATTTGTGCTAATCAAGATTTCACCTTTGACCACTCCGCCACTGATGCCGAAGGCGATCAGTTGATCTATGAGTTTTGTGCGCCGCTATTGGGCGGAGGCCCTAATACCGGCAACCCAAATGGACTGGATGGCGTGGCTCCCGATCCCGATGCTCCACCTCCATTTGATGAGGTGAACTTTGCAGTACCTGATTTTACCTTTCTCGATCCGCTAGGTACGGTGTCTCCGGTTTCTATCAATACCAATACGGGCCTAATTACGGGGGTGCCGGTACTACCAGGGCAGTTTGTAGTGGGGGTATGTGTGAGCGAGTTTCGCGGTGGGGAGTTGCTGAGTACGATTAGGCGCGATTTCCAATTTAATGTTACGAATTGTGAGGTGACCGTTTTTGCGGATATACAGGAAGATGAGATTATTAATGGTCGGGATTATGTGCTGAATTCTTGTGGGGTAAGTACGATCGACTTTGTCAACCAGAGTTTTCAAGAAGAAAATATTGATGAATATCGATGGGAATTTGTTCGAGATGGGCAAAATATTGATGTATTTAATGAGTGGAATCCGACGATTGAGTTTCCTGGCCCAGGCCAGTATGGGGGGCGGCTGATTCTGAATCCTGGGGAGGATTGTAGTGATACCGCTACTATTTTTGTGAATATTTTCCCAGAAATTGATGCAGACTTTAGCTTTGAGTATGATACCTGCATAGCAGGCCCTGTGGAATTTACCGATCTGTCCTTTTCCGGTTTTGATGGTATCACGGACTGGGATTGGCAGTTTGGGGATGGCGATACGTCTGCTATGATTAACCCCGCTCACGTGTACCGCGACCCTGGTAATTTTCCGGTGCGGCTTCAGGTGACGGATAGCAATGGTTGTACGGATGTAGCAGAGCAGGAAGTTTCCTACTTTCCGGTTCCTGCCATTATTGTGGTAGCGCCTAGCACCTTTATAGGCTGTGCTCCGGCGGATATTTTCTTTAATAATCTATCGGAACCCATTGATGAGACTTACTCCCTACTATGGGATTTTGGAGATGGGGGCATAAGCGAGGCAATTAGCCCTACGTATCGGTATCAGGAGCCTGGGGTGTATTCGGTAGGCGTGCAGATTGTATCGCCTATTGGCTGTGAAACGGATACCCTCTTTACTGATTTGATTGAAGCAACGGAGCCGCCTACGGCTGCCTTTTCTTTTAGTCCCGAAACGACGGATAATTTTGCGCCTGAGATTATGTTTACCGACCGCTCTATGGGGGCCAGCCGGTGGTTTTGGAACTTTGATGGAAAAGCCACTTCTATTAACCCCAATCCGAGCTATGTATTTCCTGATACTGGACAACAATTAGTGACCTTAATTGTAGAAGATGGACTACGGTGTAAAGACACTACTGTGGCTATCGTTGACATCATTCCGACCTTCACGTATTTCCTTCCAAATGCTTTCACCCCTAATGCTGACGCTGTAAATGATACATTTGAAGGGAAGGGCTTTTTGGTGGGCATCAGTGATTTTGAGATGCAAATTTGGAATCGCTGGGGCGAACTCGTTTTCGCAAGTAGTTCGCCGGAGGCGGGCTGGAATGGTCGTAAGAACAATTCGGGGCAGTTGGCGCCGCCTGGGGTATACGTTTGCCAAGTAACATTTAAGGGGCCGCGGGGGGAGCCGTATCAAAATCGTTCGATGATTACGCTGATTCGGTAGGTAAATAGGGCCACGCGGATTGCAAATCCACTAAGCGCGGGCCAAGCTTTACGAAAAAAGCCTAGCACGCGCTCAGCAGATTACGATCGTTCGATGATTACGCTGATTCGGTAGACTAGACATACGCTTATTCGTCTGCCTTTTGCTAGAAAGTGCGATTATGTTTGCACGGTAGTCCGTCAAGTTCTTATCTTATCAATTATTTTGAAATAGCGAAATAAGGATCACTACACACATCTATGAAGTATCTAAGAATATTTTATCTGACTGTTTTTCTATTCATTGCATTTTTTCAGCAAGCTGTAGCGCGCCA
>JBCCRH010000225.1:0-9791 GCA_039208045.1 Bacteroidota bacterium | reverse complement strand
GGTTTTTATAAATCGCTAAAACTAAGTAAAAATAGCAGGTTTTAGCGAGATAAGCCCCTGGTTTCACTCTATACCCTCCAAAAACGTTCTAATGACTTGCGCTCCTACCTGCTCTCCAACTTTTAGCCCCATTTCATTATCGGTACGAAAATGTACGCCTCCTTCAAAGCGAGACTCGGAACACTCCTTAGCTAATTCACGAAAATGTTGTTCATCCTGTGGGAAAAGGAATGATAAGGCAGCCGCAATGGAACCTGCTACGGTGGTATGGCCAGCGGGATAGCCTGGGAAATTGGGAGTATCTACCAAGATGGGTTTGAAGGTTGGATCGTATTGGAAGGGGCGAATTCCCCAATAGTGATATTTGCCATCCCAGGCGGCAATAATGCCATCGAAGCGAGCTGTATGGACAACAGCGCTAGCAAAGGAAGCTTCCAGTGGATTGAGATCATACTCTAGTATTTTCCGCTCTAGCAGGTCATCCCAGATAGGGAGGCTTTTCCACTTCCAGGCAATGTTGCTAGTCTGATGGGTGGCGTTGAACTGGCGTAGCTCTTCCATGTCTGCTGTCCAGTCGGTTGGGGGCGGGGCTGGCCGGAATTGGTCGGCGCTCGCCAGCGTAAGTGGGCGCCATTGGCGCTTCATAGGGTCCCACTTGGAGGGGGTACCCGACCAAAGGCTGTCTGCGCTAGGTACTTGTCCTTTCCAGGTGCGATCCGTGCGATCTGTTTTGGCATAATCGATGTACTGCTTTGCAATTTGTTGACCAATGGAAATACCTCTTTCCACATCGGAAGGCAATTGGAGGCCAGTTCTTAGGCGTGCTGTTTTAAATTGGGTCAAGAGACTATCCAAGTAGGGCTTTCTGTCAGGAAAATAGTAACCTATAACTTCGTGGGCAGCTCCCGCTGCTGCACTCCATTCACAGATAAAAGAAGAATAGTCTCTTGCTCTAGCCAATTGCTGCACAGCAGCATGCTGCTGGAATGGCGCTTTGCTAGAATGCTGTTTTTTGTGTTTCCAGACCGCTACGAGTGCATCATACATTGAAAGGTGTAGGATGGCCACTCGACCTCCATTTTTATGGCCCTTATGAGCGCTACTAACCTCCATCATAATCTGGTGCCAACGGTAAGATGGATAGGAAGCATTCCAGTAGTTTAGAGCCCGGCGGTCTTCTGCTTGTATCCCTTGTTGCAGCTCTGCTACGGCTTCCAATTCTTGCTCTTGTTGAGTTGCACTAACAGGGGAGAAGGTTTCTTGGACTTTAAATTTGAATGGCTTGAAATTTTTGAGCTGCACTTGTGCAGTTGCTGATGCAATAGGTAGTAGCAAAACAAGAAGGAGTAGGTTATTCCTAATCGGATTTGATGGGATGTTCATAGTATGGCAGTTTAAAATGTTTTAGGGATAAACACCAATAATCGCCAGCTGGTTTGTGTGGCATTGGTGAACTGTATCTCTTTGCGCAGTTCATTGCAGGGTAAGCAAAATAACCTTATCCTATCTCGTGGCAGCGACATTTGGGAAAACCTTAACACCCTACCTTCCATTCGGCTAAACAAATGCTTAGGCGGTTCGTTTTTAGAAACAAAAAACGAATCATGAGATTATCATTGATCCTTATGCTTAGCCTCGCCTATATCACTGGGGCTTGTCAGACCAATTCCAAGTCTAATGCTACTGCAACAGCGGAAAGCTATACTTACCCCATCCAAAAGACGGACGAAGAGTGGAAGCAAATCCTTTCGGACGAGCAATTTTACATTTTGCGAAAGCAAGGTACCGAACGGGCTTTTACCGGAAAATACTGGGACAACAAGAAAAAGGGAACCTACTACTCAGCCGCTACGGGGCAGCCGTTATTTAGCTCTGAGCACAAGTTTAGATCAGGTACCGGATGGCCTAGCTTTTACAAGCCGATTGATGAAGATGCAGTCAAAGAGCTGGTCGATAGCAGTCATGGTATGGTGCGTACGGAAGTAGTGGACAGCGGGAGTGGTTCCCATTTGGGGCATGTATTTAATGATGGCCCGGCACCGACTGGGCTACGGTATTGTATGAATTCTGCTTCTATGATTTTTGTGGCAGAAGGGGAGGAGCTGCCTGCTATTGTGAAGGAATGGCAGGCGAATCAAGGAAAATAGTGTTTCCTGGAAGGGACGATTTATATGTTGCTTATGATTTCACTAGCCAGCGTTTAAACTGTCCCAATTTATCTTTTGCTACCACTACATCGTCACTTGTGGTTGGGGTTAAAATAACTTTGATCCGACTGGTTGAAAAGGCGTACAGTTCCTGTATGGCCTTTCGGTGAAGTAAGAACTGTCGGTTGACTCGGAAAAAATCGTTGGGCGAGAGGGTGGATTCAAGACTGCGTAAGGACTGGTCGATAGGGTAGCGCTTGTTGTCCCAAGTCACCAAAAACGTTAGTTTGTCTTCCGACAAAAAGTAAGCGACTTCTTTGCTTTCGATGACTCGAAATTTATTGCCGATTTGTACCATAAATCTCATGGTACTGCCTGAAGTGATTTGGTTAATAGCTTGGTACATATCTTTTATGTTATTGGCCAGTTCTGCCCCTTGATACAAATGTTTTAGCTTGTTGAGACTATTCTTTAGTTTTTCACGAGTAACTGGCTTTAGTAAATAATCGATGCTGTACTGTTCGAAAGCTCTCAGTGCATATTGACTATAAGCGGTGGTAAAAATCACGGGTGTTCGAATCTCTACCTGTTCAAAAATCTCAAAGGCACTACCATCGGCTAGGTTGATATCCAAAAAGATGAGTTCAACGGTATGTACCGAGAGCCATCGCACTGCTTGGGTGATGCTGGGAATGACTTCTATGATTTGTATGGTATCGCTAATTTCTTCAACGAGCATCTTCAGCCGCTGTGCTGCCAAGTTCTCGTCTTCAATAATAATAGCGTTGATCATAAGCTGGGTTCGAATAAAGGGATTTTAGCAATGTAGTTTCCATTTTGGGTGTAGAACAAAGGGGATTCACCTTCCAACATTTGGTATTTGGCTTTCAAGTTTTTTATACCAATAGACAGAGAAGTTTTATTTTTCTCCATGCGTGGCTTTAGATTATTCTTTATGATAAGCTCCTTCCCTTGCACCGACAATTCGATGAACAAAGGGTGATCAGGAGCAATAACATTATGCTTGATTGCATTTTCCACCAGCAGTTCTAAGGTCAATGGCGGGAGCATGAGGCTGAGCGCTTCAGCATCGATTTTTGAATCGAAGTGCAGATTATCTTCATACCGTAGCTTTTGTAGATAAATGTACGATTGAATAAAATCTAGTTCTTTCCTAAGGGGCACTACATAGGCGTTATTTAACTCCAAGATGTAGCGATAAATCTTACTTAACTCCTCGATAAAACGCTCCGCAATATGGGCATCCTTATGTACTAGAAAGGATAAGACATTGAGACTGTTAAACAAAAAATGAGGATTAATCTGATGGACTAGTGCTTGATAGCGTGCCAAATCCTGATTGCGCAACAGCCGTTCATTTTGGAGCTCTAAGTTGTATTGTCGTTCTATAATGCCCATAAACACTTCAGTGCTGTATGCAATAACGATAAAGAGCAAAGAAGCAACCCATACTAACCACGTTTGATTGAAAAAGCTTTTGGGGTCATCTTGGTCAGGAATAAGTCGGCCTACCCAGATGATAAGTGCTGAAATTAAGATAGATTTCACGAGTACCATAGCCAAAATGACGAGCTGCTTTTTCCAGGTAGTGGTAGTCCAAATGGCATTAGTATAAAACCTGTCCAACACAAGAGCGGCCAGTTTTCCTATAGCCAATAGCGTTAAAAAAATGGCTGGGGCAAAAAACAAAAACTCCACGATGATATCTTGAAGCGTATCCTCTTCAGAGATAGCATCTTCGATAGCTAGGACAGTACTCGAAATTAGGGCAATGATCAAATAGATGGTCCATCGCTGGTATTTTTTATGTTTCAGTAGCTGGTTCATATTTGCAGTTAATACCTTTCATGATTTAGAATTCCTTCAAAACTATCTAATCTATCCCGTTTTCGGGAAGCTACCTGATGGAACCAGGAAAATGTCTGATAAGCCAGTAATTTGCAGTGATGAGTCGTATTTAGGCGTCATTTTGTCATAACTAGGCTGCATTAGCTGGCTTATACTCCATTTTTACGGGTTTATCTCCTATTGAGCGGGCTTATCCAATTCGACTTATACTTCTATGCAAGTCCCTGCACATTTGTGGTGAATATATTACTAATCTTAAACTTAGAAAATGGGACTTAGATCAATTATTATCATACTATTTGCCACTTGGGGGAGCCTACATCAAGCTTTTTCACAAGAGTACACCTTAAGCGGCTATCTCAGAGACGGACAAACTGGAGAAGATTTAATTGGAGCTTCCGTATTTGTACCTGCATTGAGTCAGGGGACTACGACCGACGCTTTTGGGTTTTACACGTTAAGTTTACCGCAAGGTAACTATGAGCTAGAGTTTAGCTATCTGGGATTTGAGCGCGTGCTTCGATATGTTGACTTGAATACTGATACAGAACTTAGTGTAAAACTACAAGAAGCAAGTCAAGCATTGACAGAAGTCGTAGTTACTGCCACGGTGCAAGACGCCAATGTGCAGGAAACAGCCCTGGGCGTAGAAAAATTGAATACAGATGTCGTTAAGCAGCTGCCCACTATTCTGGGAGAGGTAGATATATTGAAATCTATCCAATTATTACCCGGTGTTTCGAGTGTAGGAGAGGGTAGCTCTGGCTTTAATGTACGTGGAGGATCAAGTGATCAAAACCTGGTGCTACTAGATGGTGCTACCCTTTACAATCCCTCCCATTTGCTGGGTTTTTTCTCCGTTTTTAACGCTGATGCAATTGAGGATGTGCAGTTGTATAAAGGGAGTGTTCCTGCTAGATATGGAGGGCGATTGTCTTCGGTACTGGAGGTAAATCAAAGGGATGGTAGCAATAAGGAATTCAAAGGCAGTGCAGCATTGGGATTGATTTCTAGCCGTATTGCCTTAGAAGGTCCCCTAGCAAAAGGCGATAATGCCGAAGGGAAAGGCTCTTGGTTGATCACTGGGCGCCGATCTTATGCCGATTTGTTCCTGAGATTAACAGAAGATTTTAACGATACGCAGCTCTACTTCTATGATCTAAATGCCAGGGCGAATTATCAGTTGGGTGAGAATGACCGACTGTATTTTTCAGCGTATTTAGGGCAAGACGTATTCGAGTTATCTGATTTGTTTGGCACAAGCTGGGGGAATAGCGCAGCCACTTTGCGCTGGAACCGCATTTTTAGCGAATCCCTATCCAGTAATTTATCAGCTACCTATAGTGGTTATAATTATCGACTCCAAAGCTTTGGAGGCACCGGATTTGATTGGACTTCTAACATCACCAATTACAGCTTAAAGCAAGACTTCAATTGGTTTCTAAATGAAAAGAATAGTATCAATTTTGGAGCTGAAGCCACTTACTATGATTTTCAGCCTGGTGAAATCAGCCCCACCGGAGAGTCGACCTTGAATACCATTACTTACGATCCAAAGTATGCACTAGAGTTTGGAATTTACTTGAGTAATGAGCAAACGATCTCGGATAAGCTGACGCTAAATTACGGCTTGCGTT
The DNA here is from genome assembly GCA_039208045.1 of Bacteroidota bacterium. Classification (GTDB taxonomy): domain Bacteria; phylum Bacteroidota; class Bacteroidia; order Chitinophagales; family Saprospiraceae; genus JBCCRH01. Next base: position 4,138 of record JBCCRH010000225.1, on the reverse strand, counting down.
TTTCTGGCTTCAACCGCTTAGGGAATGAGACTATTTTGCTCTACCAAAACAACGAGCCAGTGGTGCAAGAGCCAGGAACAGGAACTTACTTAAATGGAGAAGTAATCGGGGAAAGGACGTACGGCAGTGGGGAGTCCATTAATCTGTTTACAGGTTTAGAGCCTCGCGTCTCTGCTCGCTACGTCATTGATGATCAATCATCTATCAAAGCGGGGTATAATCGGATGTACCAATACATACATTTGATTTCCAATACTACTTCGGCCACCCCATTGGATATTTGGTCGCCGAGTGGTCCGTATAAAGGGCCACAAGTATCCGATCAAATTGGCATTGGTTATGCTCGCAATTTTAATGATAATACTTATGAATTCTCCGCAGAAGTATACTATAAGTGGATGAATAATTTGGTGGATTTTGTGGACGGAGCAGAACTGACCTTTAATAACAACTTAGAGACGGAACTCCTCAGCGGAACCGGTCGAGCGTACGGGCTAGAACTACAAATTAGTAAGACCAAAGGCGACTTTACGGGTTGGATAAGTTACACCCTATCTCGATCAGAGCGATTGGTGGAAGGGATTAATAATGGGGAATATTACCCTGCTAATTTTGATAAGCCTCACGATCTTTCCCTTACGGGAATGTATAAGCTATCGGATCGTTGGTCTTTTGCAGCCAACTTTATTTACGCAACGGGTCAACCGGTTACGTATCCGACAGGGCGCTACTCTTATTCTGGCTTGACCGTTGCTAATTACGGTTCAAGAAACCAAGATCGCTTACCAGATTATCACCGCTTAGATTTCTCGGCTACACTAAAAGGAAAGCAACGCGAGCGCACCCAAAGCCAGTGGGTATTTAGTATTTATAATGCATATAACCGCATGAATGCCAACTCGATTTTCTTTCAAGAAAGAAATACAGACGCTAATGGGAATGAGGCTACAACGGGCGTAACCGAAGCCGTTCGCTTATCCTACTTCGGTATTGTGCCTAGTGTATCCTATGAAATCAAATTTTAATTATTAAAACTAAAAAATTAGATCATTATGAAATACAATATCTCCATGCTCCTAATAGCATTACTCAGCTTAACGGCCTGTCAAGATGTGGTTACTGTAGAGATCGAGAACTTTGAAGAATTATTAGTTATTGAAGGCGGCATTACGCATCGAATTGACGGAACGAATAACCAACAAACGATTCAGCTAAGCAAAACCAGCGACTTTTTTGATCAAAACGCTAACGGGGGAGTAGAGGATGCGGCAGTTACTGTTACAGATGGTTCCAATTTTTACGATTTTGAACATATTGATAATGGCATCTACATCGCTGATATTTCGACTAGAATTGGCGCTACCTACACCTTGAATATCGAGTACAACGGCCAGTTCTATGAAGCGACAGAAACGCTAGTAGATGTCCCACAGATAGATAGCATCTATGCTGTTTTTGAAGAAGAAAGTATTTTTGCAGATGAGGGCTATGTAACCAGGATAGATACAGAAGATCCTGCTGGGCAAGCCAATTATTATCACTGGAAGGTGTTCAAAAATGGAGTGTTTGTGATTGTCCCCGATCTAGGCAATCAGACCAATCTAATCGCCAGCGATCAGTTCTTTGATGGTCAGCCTTTGGTTGGTATTGAGCCCAATGAAGAAGTCCTACTGGAAATAGGGGATGAGGTGCGGGTAGAGCAGCATGGCATTAGCGAGCGTTACCATAATTACCTCGATCAGTTATTGGGGCAGACAGGTGGTGGCCCTGGCTTTGGCAATCCGCCGCCGGGCAGGATCAAAGGCAATGTAGTCAATGCAACCGATGCAGCACAAGCAGCAGTAGGTTACTTTGCAGTAACGGCAGTAGCTGAGGCCACATTAGTAGTTGAGTAATGGAATGGATTTAGGGTTGGTAGTAGTAGCATTAAGCTTTTACGACCAATTCCTTAGCCAACTTTTCAGTCATTTCCCCAAATGGGGCTACACTAAAGCCACGTTCAGCCATAAATGCTTCAAACGTCTCTTTCGCATTGGGGTCTACCGTCATCAACAAGCCACCACTGGTCTGAGGGTCGGCAATAAGGCGGTAATCATCGGAGCCTTGCAGGTCGATGCGGCGGCCATAGCTCTGCCAGTTGCGCTTGGTGCCGCCGGGGGAAGTGCCCAATTGGAGGTACTTTTTGACAAAGGGCAGCTGCGGCAGCTTTTGTTGTTCGATGGTGGCAGATAGGTCACTAGCTTCTGCAATTTCGAGTAGATGGCCTGCTAGGCCAAAGCCCGTTACATCAGTCATGCCGTGCACATAATCTAGATTAGCGACTTCGGCGCCGATGGTGTTGAGTTGGAGCATGGTCTGCTTCGCGAGGAGGAGGTCTTCCTCTGTGGCGAGGCCTTTCTTTTGGGCGGTGGTGACCAGGCCTACGCCTAATGGTTTAGACAGATAGAGCAGATCGCCTTGCTGGGCATTACTATTGCTTTTGACCTTAGCAGTTGCAATTTTGCCGGTTACAGCTAGGCCAAAGATGGGCTCGGGGGAATCAATACTGTGCCCACCAGCGAGCGGGATACCGGCATTATGACATACTTGCCGACCCCCTTCGAGTACGGCTGCCGCCACGGCGGTGCTCAGCTTATCAATGGGCCAACCGAGTATGGCAATGGCCATCAGAGGCGTTCCGCCCATCGCGTAGATGTCGCTGATGGCATTGGTAGCAGCAATGGCGCCAAAATCAGCGGGGTCGTCCACAATGGGCATAAAGAAGTCGGTGGTGCTAACGATGGAGGTCTGCTCATCCAGTTTGTAGACTGCGGCGTCATCCTTTCGCTCATTGCCAATCAGTAGGTTTTCGAAGATTTGGCCTTGTTTCTCCCCGATGATTTCTGAGAGCACGGCAGGGGAAAGCTTGCAGCCGCAGCCTGCGCCATGACTGTAAGCAGTTAATTTAATGTCCATGAATTGAAATGATTTTTTTTGCTATTTCTTTAGGTGTTAAATGGCGGCCATCAATACGGGCTACCACTTGTTCTTTTTTCTTGTCGATAGATTTGTGGTATTGGCGGTCGTAGTACGTGAGCAACAATTGGGCGGCTGTTCGTAAGTCGTTATGTTCTAGCGCCGCTTTTGCTTTGGTTGTATTCTGTGGGCCTAGTCTTTTTGAAATTTTTTCGGTAGCATTGGTGAGCTGCTCTAACGCAAGGTGGCCATAGTCGTCTACGAGCAAGTCGAGTCTTTCTTGAAGATCAACTTCCAAAAGGTAGTACTTCCCTTTTTTCATTTGGTCAAACAAGGAGTGCGGAAGGTGTACTTTTCCTATACACATGGATTCATCCTCTACCCAGATCGGGCGATTGCGATCCAGTTTTAACAATGCCTCATACAAATCATTCTGAAACTGCTCGGTAGTGGGCTGCCCCGAGCTGAGCTCATTGCCAAAACTTGATCCTTTATGATTTGCGATGGCTTCGAGGTCGAGAATCTGAGCACCCAAATCTCCCATGGCGTTCAGTACTAATGTTTTGCCGGATCCAGTAAGGCCAGTGAGCACCCGCAAATTCAAAGGCGTTGCAAAAGCGTTCATTAGTTGGCTACGATAGCGTTTGTAGCCTCCTTCCAGTAAATAACTATCGAAGCCCGCCTGTGATAGCAACCACCCCATGCTCCCAGAGCGCATCCCTCCTCGCCAGCAATAGATATGCAGTTGCTTAGCATTTAAGGCTTCCGCCTCCATCACAAAATCTACCATCTTAGGCCCAACTATTCGCAAGCCCTCTTTAAAGGCTTTCTCCTTCCCCTCTTGCTTGTACAGGGTACCTACCTTGGCCCGCTCTTCATTAGAAAACAGCGGAAAGGAGATGGCCCCAGGGATATGCCCTTGCTCGTACTCTTTGGGGGAGCGCACATCCAAAATAGCTTGGCCTTGCTTGAGGAATTTTTCTACTGGTAATCGCTGCATTTATGGGTATTCGTTCTATTTTAGGCTATTGACAGTCATCAGGATAAAGTCAAGACTTTGGGAATAGTCTAGCGTTTGATAATCTAATCCAAGTTTTCTGATATTGTTGTAATAGTCCTTTCTATTGACGTAGTAGCTCTTCTCAAGTTCGATAGAAGCAGCTTGTTTTCCAATTTTTTTGAT
>JBCCRH010000224.1:0-9806 GCA_039208045.1 Bacteroidota bacterium | reverse complement strand
CGCGTCCGCCGATGGCCTTGGCGATCTCGACTGCCTCGACGACGTAATCCGATGCGGGCGTCGTGTAAGCTTTGCAGCTGGGGATCGGCTAGAGCCTGGCGTAGATCGTTGATTAAGATCGAAAGTTCATCAGCTGTCAACTCACTTTCACAGCCAGTATTTATATCTCTTGCAAGTACCTTAAAGCGATATAAACCGGCACGAGCGCTGCCTTTGGTGCGCAGCTCTCTGCCATCTGCCTGAAGGTCCGTCCGATAATCAGAACCATCTACGCCAGGCTCTAGCCGATCCCCAGCTGCAAAGCTTACGCCATTAGGAGCTTCCAATACTTCCCAGACAAACTCCACATCCGTAGTAGGGAGTACAGAAATAGTGGCGGTCTCTCTTCTACATCTAACGAGATCTTGGCGATCAATGGTAGGGACGGCTGGTGTTTCGTTCACTGTAATGGTAAATTCTTCAGTAGTCGGATCACTCTCACAACCTAGTGACGTTTCTCTAGTTTTTGCTTTAAAGCGATAGGTACCCACTGCTGCATTATTCTTTATGCGCAGGCGACGGCCATTGGCATCTAAGTCGGTGCGGTAGTCTGAGGCATTGACGTTGGGCTCTAGCTCGTCATCCATTGCGAAGCTCGCTCCAGCTGGGGCTTCCAGTATTACCCATACGATTTCTCGATTCATGCCAGGGTCATCTACAAATACCGTAGCTGCATCCTGACCCACACACAGACTACCATCTGTCTTATCTGCTATTGGCTCAGGTGGAGTGTTGACCACTTGGAAATTGTAAATGGTAGAAGCGATACAGCCTGGGAATTCACTCATTATCTCAACACCCACTGATTTTGCACCAGGAGAAGAGGTCCAGCTTCGCATTTGTGAAGCATTATCTCCACCTGGAGTAAAGCCTCCAAAGCAGGTGCCGCCTCCATTGGTGGCATTATACGCACACCATGCATAACTATACGTTCCTCCATCTGTAGACATGATCGTAGCATCATACATCACATCAGTAGTGCCCAAGCAAATAGCGCCATCAGGATCGGCAGTAATATCAACAGTGGGCGCTGCATAAACGGTAATGCTAAAGCCTCCAACCGTATTGGATATACAGCCTGTTGTACAATTTTCAAGATAGGCCTCAAAAGTATAGGTACCAGGCAATGCATTTTCTACATCCTCTACTCGAATCACTCTAGAACCACTTGCAATAGCTAATTCACCAAGGTCTGTAAAACCAACCGGACAACCCGCTGGCGTTAGTACTTGGTCTGCGGTATACGCCGAACCACTTGGTGCAGTCTTTAGAATCCAGACTACCTTTTCATCCGCCCCTAAATTACTGACACGAATACCTGTATTGTCTAATTCAGCATTGAGGCCTTCACTCGCACAGAAAGCTCTAGTCGCAGGGCCTGGGATGGGATCATCAGGGAGTGCTGCCCCCGGATCAATCACTTCATCTGTTGCTGTATCATTGCAACCAGGATCGCCAGAATCCACCACATAAGGCATGTAGGTGCCATCGGATAAGTTTCCGAATAGATTAGATACTTGTGTAGTCGTACCTCCATCAATAGAGTACAAAATACTAGCACAAGTGGTACAGCTTGCATTAATGACAATCGTCGCATCATTCTCCCCATCACAGGTCTCTGGTGTAGACAATACACCGGTAATCGCAATATCACAAATTGGCGTACCTATACAGCCACAGTTTGCTTGAATGACATCATTTTCTGTAGTAGCATCTGCATCGTCGCACATATCACCTGGCTGAGGATTACCACAGCCACAAGACGTGGCATCATTTACCGTAATCGTACCTGTACAAGACATCGAATTACCGGCGGCATCAAATCCGGTGAGGGTGACCGTTTGTGCCCCGAGGGTGGAGCAATTGAAGGAGCTTGGGGTTGCTGATAGCGCAATGATAGCGCAGTTATCCATAGAGCCCCCATCTACTTGGCCAGCACTAATGGTCACGCCCCCCGTAGCATCCGTTACATCTACACTGAAGTTATTACAAACCATATTGGGCGCTTCACCGTCGTTGACGGTCACATCAAAGCTACAATTGCCCGTATTCATCGAAGCATCTGTTATCGTGTAGGTCACTGTGGTGGTTCCTACATCAAAGGTTTCGCCACTTGCATCATCAGTGCCACTGCCCGTAGTAGCACCCGTAAGCGTATACGCTATAGTAGGCGAAGGACAGTTGTCATCAGAACTAGTAGGGGCTATACCATTTACAACCGCATTGCAAACGCCAAGATCATTGCTTACCGTAGCATTGCTCGGGCAGCTAATCGTTGGATTCTCGGCATCTGATATCTCTATCATGATGGTACAAGTAGCAGTACGCATTGCAGCATCCGTTACGGTCCATATCACCGTCGTCGTACCCACTGGAAATTCTGCCCCGGCTAAAGACGACATATTATTGTAGTCATTACTAGTACTGGCTCCTGTGCAATTGTCCTCGAACGCCGGATCAAAACCTGTACCCGGCATGGTGAAACTACACTCACCCGCATCGGCATCGCGCATTTCCATAATACTAGAACAGTCAATGGTTGGATCTTCCGTATCATTAACTACTACATCAAAACTACAATCCCCTGTATTTACGCCATCAGATACCGTGTAGGTTACAGTGGTAGTGCCCACATTAAACATGGTTCCACTGGCATCATCATTCCCCATACCAGTAGTTGCACCCGTAAGCTCATAGGTCGCTACCGGTGGGGTACAATTATCATCAAGGTCTAAGGGGAGTAACCCATTTACTATGGCAAAACACTCATCAGGATCATTACTAACCGCCGCAGGTGCATCCGGGCAGGTAATGGTAGGGTCTTCTACATCCGTCACCTCGATCATAATGGTACAAGTAGCTGTACGCATTGCTGCATCCGTCACGGTCCATATCACTGTTGTGGTGGCCACCGGGAATTCCACCCCGGCTAGAGACGACATATTGTTGAAGTCATTACTGATGCTCGCCCCCGGGCAATTATCGGCAAAGGTGGGATCAAAACCCGTACCTGGCATGGTGAAGCTACACTCATCAGGATCTGAATCGCGCGTCACATCGATGGCAGAGCAGTCGATCGTTGGGTCTTCCGCATCGGTTACTTCAATCATAATAGTACAAGTAGCCGTACGCGTTGCCGCATCTGTCACTGTCCATATCACTGTCGTAGTACCCACTGGGAATTCCGCCCCAGCTAAAGAGGCCATATTGTTAAAGTTATTACTAATGCTAGCACCTGGGCAATTGTCATTGAACGTCGGGTCAAAGCCTGTGCCTGGCATCGTGAAGCTACACTCATCCGCATCGGCATCGCGCGTCACATCAATGGCAGAGCAATCAATCTTTGGGTCTTCCGTATCATTCACCACTACATCAAAATTACAAGTTACCATATTAGTACCATCATCTACCGTGTAGGTCACGGTGGTGGTTCCTACATTAAAGGCTTCACCGCTGGCATCATTATTACCCGAGCCAGTAGTTGCACCAGTAAGGGCATAGGTCACTATGGGTGGGGTACAATTATCATTAACACCTGAGGGAGCTAACCCATTTACTACAGCGCTACATTTATCTGGATCATTGTCCACTGCCGAAGGTGGAGTCGGGCAGGTAAGGGTGGGATTCACATTATCTACACCATTGCCTTCAACATTAAAGTTGAAAGGATCTTCATCTGCATCATTACTGGCTATACTGACCGCTGCCGTTTGGAACTCACACTGATTATTACCAGGATTAAAGGTGATGGTAAAGCTGGTATTTCCATTGGGAGGTATCATCAGTAAAGCAGGTTGTGTAGAGTTAAATGCCGAAGAGCCAGTCACCGATACTGGATTTGCATCTAAGATCAAATCTGCTGTTCCCGTATTGCTAATTGTAAAAGTAGTAGTTGCAGTACCGCCATCTATATTTACATTTCCAAAATCGGAAGTGGATACACCATCAGTCAAGGTAGAGGAATTCGCCATTACCTCAATTTCTGGCGTTGGCGCAGCAGTGACCGTTACAGTGAATGAGCAGGTATTTATATTCCCTGCCGCATCTGCGGAAGAGTAGGTTACCGTGCTCATACCAAGGTTGAATTCAGTTCCGCTTGCATCACCAGGGGTAGCCGGAGGTACTGTTGTTGCCCCACCAATCCCATAAGTAACTGTTGGGCTAGCCGCGCAATTATCAGAAGTCGTAAGTGCGATATTATTTACCGTTGCAAAGGTCTCCCCTGCATCTACCTGCTGCATCACATCGCCTGGGCAGGTGACCATCGGCTTCTCCGAATCGCTCACCGTAATGGTTTGTGTCACATCAATGCTATTGCCATTACCATTACAATCGGTCACTCTATAGGTACGGGTAATAATAAAGGGGTCGGTACCACTTCCCAAACCACCATTACTAATGTCAGTAACATACGCCACCACAATACCTGCAGTACAATTGTCCATCTCATCCATCACTATGGTGGGGTCATTAGCCGGAATATCCCCAAAGCAACTTACATTTACAGGTGCTGGATTGGAAGCTGTAGGTGGCGTATTATCTTCCACTGTAATCGTTTGGAATACGCTAATACTATTAGAACTAGGATCGCTTACGCTATACTCCCGCGTAATGATTAATGGGGAGCCCATACAGCCACTCCCACCATTATCTGTATCTTCTACAAAAGCTACGATGGCACTGCAATTGTCCATCTCAGTGGTCACTACCGCTGGATCGGCAGCAGGTACCGCCTCTGGGCAACTTACATTTATGCCTGCTGGATTAGAAGCCGTGGGATTCTCTGTATCACTCACAATTACATCAAAGCTGCAAGTATTCATTTTATTTTCATCATCTTCTGCGGTAAAGGTCACTGTGGAAGTACCTACGTTGAAGATACCGCTAGCATTATCACCACCGCCGCCACTAGTCGCACCAGTAATGGTATGGGTGATGGTCGGATTTGCCGTACAGTCATCAGTTGCCGTAGCGATTAGATTACTCACCATAGCTGAGCACATGCCTGCATCGTTGTCGACTTCGAAGTCGGTGCTGCCTGCGCAGTTGGGGACGCTGAACGTGAAACTACTTCCATTATTCACCACCCCATCATTAGAGGTTACATTCCCAGCTGTGATGACCTCAACACCCGAAATCGTCACTGTAAATGCATTAGGAGCAGTACCGCTAAACGTGATCACGACATCATAATCTTGTCCACAAGTAAGCGACGGCATAGCAGTACCTGCAATACCAGCCTGAGTAAGCTCAACACTTCCTTGTGCTACCTGGCTCATACTACCACTAGTTTCTGTAATCGTCCAGTTGTAGGTCTGTGGCGCAAAAGCAGTGAGGAAACTTAGCGTCACCTCTTCTGTACCGGGGATGCTTGGGCAGTTGATTTGGGGGGCGGCGGCGTCGGTGCAGCCGGCAATGACCATATTCGTCGTACCACTCCCTGAAAAAGCAACCAGTGAAGTTCCATCCCCAGTCGGTGCGTTAGGATCTCCACTAGGAGGCTCCGCATCTACCCAGTTTCCTACGGTAAAGTTTGGGGGATCAAGTGCAGTATTTTCATTGCTAAAAAAAGCAACATAGCGTGACACCCCTGGACCTTCAATAAAGATTTCCCAGCGGCTCCCTGACCATTCTACTGAAATCGTGAAACCACCGTCCATTCCAGAGTAGGTATTCTTGCCATTTTCAGAATTTCCTTGACTTAGGGTTACAGGGCCATTATTGTCTTCATAATTAATCGTTTGCCCAAAAGCAAGGGACAAACTAAAAAAGAAAAGCAAAAAGAGTACTATTTTTTTCATGAGCATCACATTAATAGGTTTAATATCAATCATTTAGCCTTGTCTACACAAGATACCTAATTCATTTTGAATTCGGATGATTTCACGATCGTGTAGGCTATCATTAGGTAAAATGTAAAATTTCTTAATTTTTTTATGTTTGGTGGTAATCCCATTGATCTTTTCGATCTTATTCCCCGATGCGTATACGACTTCCAAATTGGTAAGTTGCTTGATGGGCGTTAAATCTTCCACTTCATTACTCTGAAAGTAGAACTCTTTGAGGTTTTTCATACCCTCTACCCCTTTAATGGAAGTCAATTTGTTTTCGTATACATACAAATATTCCAAATTGGTATGTAAGCGTAAGCCCTCTAATGAGCTAATCTTCATATTTGAAATAGACAAATATTTTAGTCGCTGCAAAGGCAGCAGCCCCGACAAGTTGGTTAAAACCACGGAGGTATTTGGGCTTATGGCAAGCGGCCCTGCTAACCTCAGTGTATCTACCCCCACCAAAAGCATCATTAATTCTTCATCTTTTAGCGGTTCCAATACGGGCCCTCTTGCAAATAAGGCCTCATTGTACACCATCTTCCATTGGGCTTCTAAGTCGCCCCACCATTTGCGAGCCCGCAATAATTCCTCAGGGGTGGTTTTGATATGTATGTTCATTGAGTAGTTACTTTTATGGATGATTAAGGTGTTTTTCTAAAAACAAGTGGGGATAAGAAAGGTAACATGAACCCTTTATCCCCACTCTACGTAATGGGCACAAACGCCCTCGATTTATGATATCTTCCACCAAGAGAATACTATCCCTTGCTGGAGATAGTCTAGTTAATGCTAGCTACGGGATGGGTATACTCCCTGTAAGGCAATAATGTAGTTCACACAGTACCAAGGCTGTCTGATATCAAAGGACTGCCCACCACCAGTATTCCAAGTAGTCACCGCATCACTTGCCATAGTGCCTGTGCCTTTGACCCCATCATAAATATTAAGGGCATCACCACCTCCACGAGCTTCATTGGAGAAATATCTACCCGCACCTTGATCAGAAAGACGAGTATCACCACCTATATGCACTGATGCAGAGTGATTATGCGATGGTATATTTGCAACACTAAGCGTTACCGTTTCGCGCCCTCCTTTTTGACCAAGCCTGTAGGAAGATACACCTGCGCCATTACCAGGGTGAATAGCCACTCTCCCCCTTAAATCAGGTAAAGCAAAAGTAGTACGACCATCTCCGCCATAGATAGTGCCTAGAATAGAGAAAAGCGCACTATTTTGTGCAATAGGCAATAATTGGCCATCACAAAAGGCCCAACCACGAGGGGCAAAGGTGCCACCGAACATAACAATTTGTGCAATAAATGGATCCATAACTATTTTAGTTTTAGGTTAATAATTTGATTAATAATTAAGTTATTTGTTTTTGCACGCCAACACGATCAGATAGTATCACTACGATGTACCGGGGCAACAAATAAGTACTGGCGCTAACGATTGGAGCATCAATAGGTCTATTCTTCCCCCATCCCCTCAATCCCCGTAGAGATTAAGCGGTGCTTAGGGTCAAAAAAGACATCATCATCATTTTTCAGTAAATACAGTAGGAATTGGGCCTCCGAAGGGCTGCTAATGGGCAGATTAGCACCTTCCCCATTGGCAAGGGCCAGGTGTACCATGCCCGAATCCTCGTCAGGCCGGTACGATAGAGAATATTGCTCTATTTTGATCATTGGTTTTAGATATTTATGTTGATAAATAGAATATGCTTTTCAGCACAACGATTGCGTTTGTGTAATGTGTTGAAAATCGGAGGAGTGAAGGTAAGTTAATGTCGTCTATGAAAATCGACCTATGAAAAGAAAAATCTATCAAACATTGCAAGTATACTATCTTTTTTCCAAAATTTATATTTTTTGGTCAACTGATTGGCAGAATAATGTTTTTCCCTTTTTTCTTGTGTTTTTTCCTTTTTGCCTTGACGCAAAAACGAAACCAAAAAAGTCAAGGCTGTATTCCTTTTGCCTAAAAATGGGCTTTGCTCAACGCTCGCATTTAGAGCCGCTCCTTCGTCGCTCGCTAAATGCTCTTAAAGCCAACTCGCTATCCCATTTCCTTAACGGCAAAATGAATAAGGCCGGAAATCATAGTTTATCTAATATATGCGCGTTATAGAATTTAGTTTGGGCATGATTTACCATCCCTGCCTTAGTATTTGAGTAGTTTTCGAAACTGGGGTAGGCACATGGTTCCAGTCTTTTTGAGTTTTGAGAGATGGGTGCCTTGCTCCCCTGTTTTGGTTAATCGCAACTCTCGGTTTTCCAATAGACTTGTTCCGCCGATCACGAATGAGCAGCAAACTTTATTCTGAACAAGGCAAAAAATGTAGGCGATGCCCAAGCATCGGCGAGGCTTTTTAACGCAGGGCAGGATAAAGTTTTGCCGCTTGCAGCCATTTAGTGGTTGGCGAAACAAGTCTAATACTAAGCCCAATTTTTCCTGCACACCAGAGATGGATATTCGCTTTCTATTTTCTAGAAAGGATGCTACTACGGTTTCATCTTTTTGAGCTGGGGCATAGGGTAATAGATGGCTCACTCGCTTGCCATCAAACAATTGTTTTAGGCAGATGGGACTGTAGGTAGTGTAGCCTTCAGCCAATGTACCTGGGCATACCTTATATTCGACTTCGCTCATATTACGGTTATTCGACTATGCTCCTATTTTTAGTTTTTCTAACCGTTATCGCTCCCACGGTATCGGTATGTGCAGTAGCTAGTAGCAGCCCAAAGTGATCCTTTTCATCAATTTTCAGATGCCGACATTGCAAGTCCTTATTGGCTCCTTCACTTAGCATATTGAAGAAGAAAGGAAATAAAAAGTTGCTTTCGTATTGCTTCTGACGCTTGGGCAGGGTGAGACTAATAGCCGTATATTGATTACTATGGAAATAATCATCTTCGTATCGGAAGACATAGGTCTGATCATTCTGCTCGATCAGGTAACCTGCTAGCACCCCATTATCGTATACTTCTGCACTTCTCATGGCTCTACTGTTTTCACCTGAATAGCCAACTCCATGCCCAGCACTTCCAGAATTTGATGTAGTACTTTGATGGATGGATTGGCTAGCCCCCGCTCTAACTTATAAATCGTATTTTTACTTACCTCCGCTAGCTCTGCTAAAGTAGGTTGTGTGATGTGTAGCTGCTTTCGCCGCTCTTTTATGGTTTGCCCAACAGACTCTAGTAACATTATCGTGTGATTTTCATTAAATATAGGGCTTTGGAGAGAAAATAATCACTAAAATCCAATTATAGTGTGATTTTAGTTAATCTAGCCATGATTTGCCATCCCAACCTTCGGTGTTTGAGTAGGTTTCGAAGCTGGGGGTGGGTACGTAATTCCACTCTTTTTGGGTTTTGTGGAAATAGGCTTTGGGGGCGATGTCTAGCATGGCTTCAAAAGAAAAAGTGAACGGCTTTTAGGGCCCTGCGGATTGCAAATCCACTGAGCACGGGCAAGATTTTACGAAAAAAGCCCGGCCCGTGCTCTGCGTTTTTGCAATCCGCTGTAGGGTGTTCAAATTTAATTATGTCACAGTATACTGATGGTTGATGACTTTTTAAAAATAAGACTTTTTTGGGATAAATCTAACTATTGCAGCCCCGATGGCAGCGGTATGAGGAGTGGCGAAAAGCTAATACGGCCCCCTGCCAGGTAGCTGAGCGAATACTTGGAGGGAAGATGCCTGGCAGGGGAATGGCCGTATAGCTTTTCGATGCTCCGAATTTTAGCGAACAGCGGGATGAGCTGCCCAAAGAATAGTAACTTAGTAACAGTCAAAAAATAACTTCTCGATTTATGGCTGGCTCTTTTGCTCCAATACTTCGTTGAAAAGCCTCGCCGATGCTAAGGCATCGCCTGCGTTTTTCGCCTTGTCTTGGAGCAAAATCCCCTTGCCAAAATGCG
>JBCCRH010000223.1:0-9906 GCA_039208045.1 Bacteroidota bacterium | reverse complement strand
CCTCCGTCCTCCCCCACCCCAAAACTCCTCAACCCCTAAACTCTTAAACCATTCATCTGTTACCCCTAAAAACAAAATTATGTTCGGACTATTTAAGAAAGATCCTGTCAAGAAATTAGAGAAGGAATATATGAAATTGATGGAAGAAGCGATGCAGATACAGCGCGGTGGAGACATCAAAGGCTATGCTGCGAAAGTAGCAGAAGCGGAGGCCATCCAAGAGAAGATTGAAGCCTTGAAGAAAGGATAAGTTACAAGGGCTTTATTGGTTATCGTACTTATTGATATAGTAACTGATAAAGCCCGCTAGTACTCGTAGACCTTTTTCAAAATTAGCATTATTGTTGATGATAATGTCTGCTTCGTCACGGTAGGGGCGAATGTAGCGCTCAAAGGTGGGCAGCACATGATGCTCGTAGCGATAAAGTACATCATCTAAAGGATAATTGCGTTCCATCTGATCGCGCTTGATGCGACGAATAACCTTGAGATTTTCTTTGGCATCTAAAAAAACTTTGATGTCCAGCAAGTCTCGTACAGCCTCAAGGTGAAAAACAAATAGGCCCTCCACAATAATAATTGGAGCCGGTTCGAAAGTAAGTAGTTGGGCGGTTTTCTCCGCATTATTAAAGGTATACTCTTGCCTACATACTACTTCTCCAGCAATGAGCCGTTCAATATCTTTCACAAAGGCTTCCTGATCAATGGAATCCGGCAAATCAAAATTCTTAACCCCCTGGTCGTCAATGAGTTGTTCCTCCCGAGGACGATAGTAGTCGTCTTGGGAAATCACACACATCTGATATTGCTCAAAGCGTTGTTTGAGCTTGGATAAAAGGGTGGTTTTACCAGAGCCACTTCCTCCTGTTATCCCAATAATTAGCGGACGCACCATAGAAAAATGATAATGAAAGCAGAAGATTGTCAGCAGCAAAAATAAGAAAGTAAGTGGCAAATTACTTACATTTGGACGGATTGATAGCGACGTCTTCTGATTTCCCTCACATTCAAGGATTACTACATGGAATTTTTGCTCAGTCTTGGCCGTGGTATTTTAGGTATGGCCTTTTTACTTGGAGTTTGTTATGTGTTTAGTGCTAATCGAAAAGCCATCAACTGGCGGCTCGTAGGGACGGGGCTTGTACTACAGATTATTTTGGCCATACTTATTCTTCGAGTACCTTTTGTAAGTACCATCTTTGACTATATCGCTGGATTTTTTCAACAGGTCTTGGAGTTCACCGAAGCAGGGGCTGAGTTTATGTTTGGGGCGATCGTTACAGATAAGAGTACGTTTGGCTATATCTTTGCCTTTCAAGTACTTCCTACTATTGTCTTTTTCTCGGCGCTATCCGCTATTCTCTATTATCTGGGCATTCTTCAATGGATCATTTACGGCGTGGCTTGGCTGATGAAGCGTACCATGCAGCTATCTGGCCCAGAGAGCCTCGCAGCAGCAGCTAATGTATTTATTGGGCAAACGGAAGCCCCACTGGTGGTGAAGCCATATCTGGAAAATTTCTCCCGCTCCGAAATACTATGCCTTATGACCGGAGGCATGGCTACCATTGCAGGGGGCGTGTTCGCTGCCTATGTTGGCTTCCTAGGGGGCAGTGATCCTGCACAGCAGCTTTATTTTGCTAAGCACTTGCTCACCGCCTCGATTATTTCCGCCCCAGCGGCGATTGTAGCCTCTAAAATGCTCTTTCCGGAAGTAGAAGAAAAAGCGATAGAAGAACAAATGCAGATGTCTGGCGACGTTGGCTCTAACCTGCTCGATGCTATCTCGCGCGGTACAACTGATGGCTTACGACTTGCTATTAATGTGGGTGCCATGCTCCTGGTATTTACTGCACTGGTCTATATGCTGAATGTTATTTTTATGGGTACCACCGACGGCGTTAACTATCTGGTGAATACCATTTCAGGAGGAACTAGTGATTGGAATGAAATGATTAAGGCAAGTACCAAGGAGCGATTCGATGGCTTCAGCTTTAGTTACTTGTTAGGGCTGCTTTTTGCCCCTATCGCATGGCTACTGGGCACCCCTGCTGCTGACATGGTGACCATCGGGCAATTGCTAGGGCAAAAGACGGTGATTAATGAATTTGTGGCTTACGCCGAATTAAATACGATGCGCGAAGCAGGCATGGAGCTGAGTCCAAAGTCTGTGCTCATTGCTACCTATGCGCTTTGTGGCTTTTCCAACTTTGCCTCTATCGGTATTCAAATTGGTGGTATTGGTGCTATTGCCCCTGGACAGCGTAAAACGCTCTCCGAATTTGGCATACTAGCCCTCATCGGGGGAACAGTAGCCTGCTTTTTGACAGCGGTTATTGCTGGAGTATTGGTGAACTGATAAGGCGCAAGGTCTTATATATTTGCTTGCGATGTCGGTTGAAGTGTGCATCGTAGAACTGGAGCATCCCACTCAGTGGTAGTCGGCCAGCAATAGGATGCTTATACACCTCTTTTTTCCAGATATTATCGGGTAAGGTCTCCAAAAAAGCGCGCAAGTCAGCTCTATTTTCTCGCCAAGTGGCTGCCAATTGGTCAAAGTCAGCGTTTTCTTCAAAATACTCTTCAGATACCAGCTTGGGTGCTTTGAACTTAAAAGGCAGCTTCAAGAAAATATTCATCATAGAAGTGCGCCACTTAGCACTAAAGCTCGTCTCTTTAAGAATTGGATTAAAATGCAGCTTCTTTTGAACGTACTTCGTCGAAAGGTCTTCGGCACGCATCAAGTGCTGTATCACGTGATTCACTGACCAAGCGTCATTCCTTGGCTTCTGGTTCAGCACTTCGTTTGAATGCGTCCCCATTTCTCTTAATAAACTCCTTAATTCTCGGTCAATTTTTTCCAGAATTGCTTGTGTCTGTGCATCCATTTTATTCCAATTTGTTGTAAGGTAAACAAAAATGGCCCTCCTGAGATTAGAAGAGCCACCAATTATATTTTTATTACAAAAATCTAATTTTCCAAATAACTCACCGGAGCATTAGTATTATAAAAGAAAAACGACCAAATATCTGCCTGCTCCTCAATAATCTTAGCCGTTGGCTTGCCTGCCCCATGGCCTGCATCGGTAGCAATACGAATGAGCACCGGATTATCTCCAGCATGCGATTGTTGCAGCTGCGCTGCAAACTTGAACGAATGTGCGGGCACTACCCGATCATCATGATCTGCTGTGGTAACCATCGTAGCAGGATACTCCACGCCCGGCTTTAAGTTGTGCAGCGGCGAATAGGCTACCAATGTCTTGAATTGCTCCGGATCATCGCTAGAGCCATACTCTGGAATCCAGCCCTTACCTACTGTAAATTTATGATAACGCAACATATCCATCACGCCCACCGCAGGGAAAGCTACCGCAAACAAGTCTGGGCGCTGCGTCATGCAGGCCCCTACTAGCAGACCGCCATTAGAACCACCAGCAATGGCCAGTTTATCAGATGAAGTATAGCCCTCATCAATCAAATACTCAGCTGCTGCAATAAAATCGTCAAATACATTTTGCTTTTTCTCCAGCATCCCGTCTTTATGCCACGCTTCTCCATATTCACCACCACCCCGCAAATTAGGCATCGCAAAAACACCACCATTTTCTAGCAAAATAATCCGAGAGGTGCTGAAAGAGGGCGTCAAGCTGACGTTAAAACCCCCATAACCATACAGGTAGGTCGGATTCTCCCCATTCATTTCTATCCCTTTCTTGTGTACCACAAACATCGTCACTGGTGTACCATCCTTGCTCTTGTACGTCACTTGCTTTTCTACATACTCGGCTGGATCAAACTTTAGCTGTGCTTTGTAAAACTGCTCTGATTGCCCCGTTTTTACATCATACTTAAAGATAGTATTTGGGTATGTAAACGAAGTAAAAGCATAAAACATCACATCATTATCTTCTTTGCCACCAAAGCCACCAGCACTACCCAAACCCGGCAATTCAATCTCTTCTTTATTGGAACCATCGTAAGCCATACGATACCAGCGATCCGTCGCTTTTTCTAGGTAGTTGACAAATAATTGCCCACCACCAGTAGTGGCGCTTTGCAGCAAATTCTCGGATTCAGGGATGACATCTACCCAATTCTCCGGCTCCGGCTGCGCTAAGTCAATAGATACCAAGCGATAGTTCGGCGCATCAAGATCAGTAAGCGCCAACATCTTGCCATCCAAATGCTTCACCAAAGTCGTTTTATTGGAATACCCCTCTGCTAAAGTCTGGAAGTCTCCTCCATTCCTCAAATCCTTTATATAGGTCGCGTAGCCATCTGTTCCCGGAGCAGCATACATCACTAAGTACTTATTGTCCTCCGTCGTTCCACACCAGTGGTACATATATGGCTTTTCCCGATCTTCATAGATGAGCTCATCTTCTGACTGATCAGTACCCAGTTCGTGATAGTAAATCGAGTGGAACTGATTATTGCCAGAAAGCTCCATGCCTTCTTCTGGCGCAGGGTAGCGACTATAGTAAAACCCATTGCCATCCCAAGCAGCTCCTGAAAATTTCACCCACTTCAACACATCTGGCATCTCCTTTTTCGTCGCAATTTCCATAACCCGAATCTCGCGCCAGTCCGAACCTCCTTCCGATTGCGTATACGCCACATATTTATCATCTTCCGAAAATCCGATCAATCCAATAGCCACCGTACCATCATCAGAAAGTGCATTCGGATCAATAAATACCTCAGGCTCACCATCTAAGCCTTTCTGGTAATAAATCACCGACTGGTTCTGTAAGCCGTCATTCTTATTGAAGAAATAATAATCTCCCGCACGGAACGGAGAGGAAAGCTTTGGATAGTTGAATAACTCGGTATAGCGCTCTTCGATATTTTTGCGGAATGGAATATTCTCCAAGTAGCCATAAGTGACCTTATTTTGTTCTTTCACCCAAGACTCTACATCAGCGGCGGTATCAACTTCAAGCCATCGGTAAGGATCTTTCACGACCGTACCATGATAGTCATCTTCATGTTCTATCGTGGCTGTCTCTGGATAGTTTACTTTCATAAGCGGATAATCTTCTTTTTGAGCGGTCTCTTCCTGCGCTGTAGGTTGGCAGGCTGTTAAACCCATTACTAGCAGGGCTATGCTAGCTATCAATACGTTTTTCATAGATTGGTTGTTTATAAAAATTTGATCTCAAATTAGGGAAATTCCCAGTAAACCCACTGCTGGAGTAGTCATTATAGATTAAAAATCGGAAGTAGTCGATCAAAAACGTATCTTTGCAGCGTTCCTATGATGCTCTATCCAATTCGAACCTGAAAATAAAGCCTCACCAACTGCCGTTTATTGCTTATGCAAATACCCCCCGTCCAATCAACTAAGCGGATTCTTTGGATTGATCTGCTGAGGGCTTATGCCATCCTCATGATGCTCCAAGGGCATTTCATCGATACCATGCTTGCGACCCCTTATCGTGATTTCAGCAATCCCATTTTTGGTACTTGGGCCTTTTTTCGGGGGATCACTGCGCCGGTATTTTTCTTTGCTAGTGGCCTTATTTTTGTGTTTCTTCTGCTTCGGGATGGGCGCCCTTTTTGGCAAAATCAACGTGTCAAGAAAGGACTATACCGTGGGGTTCAGCTTATCGCAATAGGTTATTTAATTCGCCTCAATTTCTTTGCGCTACTCACCCTGCATTTCCACAGAGCTTTTATTGCAGTAGACGTCTTGCAATGCATTGGCCTGGCTTTGCTGTCCGTTATTGGGGTGTACGCTTTCGCTAAAATGACCCGACTTCCCCTCAGTCTGCTACTAGCTTTGGCTGGATTAATGGCATTCTACTACAGCGCTGATGTGGCAAAAATAGATTGGTCTGGTTTGCCGCTTTTATTAGAGAATTACTTTACTAAAGACCATGGCTCGGTATTCACCCCTATTCCGTGGATTGGCTACACGCTTTTAGGCGGAGCGATGGGTGGTTGGTTGTACAAAAATCAAGCGGCAGCCTTTGGCTGGAAACTCCCCGTTTTTCTGCTTTTCACAGGTATCTACTTGCATTATGAATCAACTAATGTCCTGTACACGCTCTACATCTGGACAGGCCTAGAAAACCTCCCAGATCTCTTTAATAACAATTATCTCATCTGGCATATTGGCCATATTTTCATCGCTATCGCTGCGGTGATTGGCATCACGCATCTGTGGAAAAATATCCCCGCCCTACCCGTTCGTATTGGTAGTGAAACCTTATTAATTTACAATGTACACTTCATCGTACTTTATGGTACCTGGTTCGGAATAGGTATCAGTCGCTTTGGCAAATACTCGCTTAGTCCCTGGCCTTGTATCATTGGGGCGGCGCTCTTTGTGTTGGGCTTTATCGTGCTTATTGCGTATATTGATCCCATACGGGAATGGGTTCAGCAGCATATCAAAGCCCCTGTTAAAGCTAAGATGGCTGCGCTTTGGGCCGCTTCCTTTCAAAGACTATAGCAGAAACAGTTCTTTTTTACGACAAATCCAAAACAGCTATGCAACTACGCCTTTTGCTAGGGTGCTTCTTTGCCCTTTTTAGTACTACTCTACTTGCACAGAACAAAGACCAAGATAAAAAATGGGAGGTCAACGACCCTCCTGGCAATTCCAAAGAAGTTACACTCACCAATGAGGAAGGCACCTGGATGAATGTGGATGTCAGTCCTGATGGGACAATGATCGCTTTTGACCTACTGGGAGATATTTTTACCTTGCCCATTACAGGTGGCGATGCCAAACCGTTGCGGACTGGCCTGGCTTGGGAAGTACAGCCTCGCTTTAGCCCAGATGGCAAGCACATTCTCTTCACCAGCGACGCCGGAGGCGGCGACAACATCTGGGTGATGGATACGGATGGTAATAATGCCAAGCAGATCACCAAGGAAAGCTTCCGACTCCTCAACAATGCCACTTGGATGCCCGATGGGGAGTATTTCGTTGCCCGAAAACACTTTACTTCTGGGCGCTCCCTCGGAGCAGGGGAGATGTGGCTCTACCATATCACCGGCGGCAGCGGTATCCAACTCACCAAGCGCAAAAATGACCAACAGGATGTCAACGAGCCCAGCGTTTCGCCTGATGGCCGCTACCTCTATTTTAGCGAAGACATGTACCCTGGTGGCTACTTCCAATACAACAAAGACCCCAACAGCCAAATCTACATTGTACGGCGCTACGACTTGGAAAAAGGAGAACTCAAGAATATCGTAACTGGCCCTGGCGGTGCCTGCCGACCGCAAGTCTCCAATGATGGCAAAAAGCTGGCATTCGTTAAGCGCATTCGCGAAAAAACAGTGCTTTTTGTACACGATTTTGCTACCGGACAAAACTTCCCTATTTGGGATGGCCTGAGCAAGGATCAGCAGGAAGCATGGGCTATTTTTGGCGTGTACACCAGCTTCGACTGGATGCCTGATGATCAGCATATCGTTGTCTGGGCGCAAGGAAAACTCTGGAAAGTCAACGCAAAAACAGGTGAAGCGACGAATATCCCATTCAAGGCTACTGCCAAGCACCGATTCCAAGAAACTGTCCGCTTTGAAAACAACGCATACGAACCCACAGTAGATGTCAAAGTGATCCGAAATGCCATCACCTCCCCCGATGAATCTACCCTAGTCTTTAACGCAGTTGGCTACCTATGGAAAAAAGCCCTCCCCAACGGCACCCCCGAGCGCTTAACCAAGCAATCCGATGCCTTCGAGTTTGAGCCTAGCTTTTCGCCCGACGGCAAACAAATAACCTACGTCACCTGGAATGATGAAACAATGGGTTCTATTTGGCGCCTTAACCTCCAGACACGCAGAAAAACCCGCATCAGCCAAGAGCCAGGGATCTACCGCACTCCCAGCTTCTCTCCAGATGGTAAAACAATTGCTTATCGCAAAGATGGTGGCAATATTCACCAGGGCTATATCCACTGTCAAGAGCCAGGCATTTATACCATCCCTAGCTCCGGTGGCGAGCCCAGCTTAGTCACTGCCCAAGGCGAGTACCCCATTTTCAGTGTCGATGGCAAGCGTATTTTCTATCAAAAGGGAGGTTTTATTTTTGGCAGTATCACCAAAGCCTACCACAGCATCAAGGCAAATGGCTCAGATGATAAAAAGCTTTTCGATGGAAAATACGCCCAGCGCTTCGTCCCCAGCCCCGACAATAAGTGGATCGCTTGGTCGGAGTTATACAAAGTATATATCGCTCCTATGCCACTGATGGGTAAGCCTGTTGGCATCAGCTCCAAAACCAAAGCAGTCCCTGTCGCCCAAGTCGCTCGCGATGCAGGAATCAACATCCATTGGTCTAAAGACAGCAAGAAACTATTCTGGACGCTTGGGAATACCTACTTCTCGGACGAACTCACCGAACGCTTCTCCTTCATAGAAGGTGGTCTCGATAGCCTCCCTCCTATGGACACCGTGGGCCTAGCCATCAATCTAAAACTCGACTACGACACCCCACAAGGAATCATCGCCCTCACCAATGCGCAAGTAATTACTATGGAGGGCAGCACAGTCCACAATAAAGGAACGGTAATAGTAGAAGGCAATCAAATCACCGCAGTGGGCCCTTCCCTGGAAGTAAAAATACCAGATAATGCCAAAGTGATTGACTGCACTGGCAAAACGATCATGCCTGGCATCGTCGACGTACATGGCCATCTGGGTGACTTCCGCTATGGTCTCAGTCCACAAAAGAGTTGGTACTATTACGCCAATCTCGCCTATGGTGTCACCACAGCCCACGACCCCTCTTCTAATTCAGAAATGATCTTTTCTCACTCTGAAATGATCAAAACCGGCAATATGGTTGGCCCAAGGCTCTACTCTACAGGTACCATCCTCTACGGTGCTGATGGAGACTTTAAAGCGATCATCAATAGTTTAGACGATGCCCGCTCTGCCATCCGCCGCACCAAAGCCTATGGCGCCTTTTCCGTAAAAAGCTACAACCAACCCCGCCGCGAACAACGCCAACAAGTCATGCAAGCCGCGCGAGAACTCGATATACTAGTCATGCCCGAAGGAGGTTCCTTTTTCTACCACAACCTAAGCATGGTAGCCGATGGCCATACCGGAGTAGAACACAACCTCCCCGTCGCCCCCCTTTACAGTGATGTTATCAAGTTCTGGTCCCAGACCGAAGCGCACAACACGCCTACTCTAGTTGTAAGCTATGGTAGTGTAAGTGGCGAGTACTATTGGTACCAAAAAACAAACGTTTGGGAAAAAGACCGCCTCCTCAGCTTCACCCCACGCGCCGTAGTAGATGCCCGAGCCCGCCACCGCACCATGATCCCTGACCCCGAGTATGATAACGGCCATATCCTCATCTCCGAATCCCTAAAAAAATTACAGGATGCTGGCAACAACGTTAACCTCGGTGCCCACGGCCAACTGCAAGGCCTCGGCGCCCACTGGGAACTCTGGATGATCCACCAAGGCGGCATGGACGAACTCCAAGCTCTCCGCTGCGCTACCATCAACGGCGCTCGCTACCTAGGCATGGATCAGCAAATTGGCTCCCTAAAACCAGGAAAACTTGCCGACTTAATTGTCATAGATGGCAATCCCCTTGAAAATATTCGCACCACCGAAAATGTCCAATACACCATGGTCAATGGCCGCCTCTACGATGCCGCCACCATGCATGAAATCGGCAATTACGACAACAAACGCAGCTCCTTTTACTTCGAACTGGCAGGCAGTGGCAATGCGTATCCGATGATCACCAGTAGCGAGGGTCTGATGCCTGCGCAGTGTGGGTGTAGGAGGTAAGGGGAGGGGGTGGTTTGAGGGTTGAGGGGTTTGGGGGTTGATGAAGTCCCATGAATAAGGTTGACAGGTGCACCCCCCTTTACCCCAAAGATGTGTAAAACTTTTTGATTAAGAATTACGGGGGTATTT
>JBCCRH010000222.1:0-9954 GCA_039208045.1 Bacteroidota bacterium | reverse complement strand
GCTTGTAAACCCGATAAGGGTTAGGAGTGCTACAAATAGCACTCGGGCGAATGTAAAATTCGTTTTTCCCATAAGATCACAAATTTGTTAAACGAATTAGGTAAAAAAATTAGATTATGAATAACATCTTTATTATCAAGCCGTCAAGCTCCACCTTAGTCGTCACATGCAAAACTCAACAGCTGTAAATAGCTTAAATCAAAAATTAGTCGTCAATTACTAAATTTGGAAAACGAATAATCGATCTTTTCAAAACTACGAAAGCCGCAACTTCTTGCAGCTCGGTTATTATAGTATACTGTTTAGTGTATTGATAGTCTTAGTCGTGTACTTTTCTTTCATGGGATTACTATCTAACTCTTACGAAAGTACAAGATTTGTCGTAGAAAAACCAAAATTAAGGTATCCAAAAAAATAAAAATAAAGTTTCTCTTCAGAAATAGAACTTTAACTACTTGATAATGAATATATTAGTTAGTGGTAAGGCTGAGACCAGTGCATCCCTGATGGAAGCGGTATGAGGAGTGGCGAAAAGCTTCTTTGGTAGTGCTAGGTACTGCCTTTGTGCTAGGTGGCTGAGCGAATACCTGGAGGGAAGACACCTAGCACAAAGGCAGTACAGCTTTTCGACGCTCCGAATTTGAGTGGACAGCAGGAAAAGAGGCCCAAATAACTTTATGGAAGCTTTATCACTAGCCCATCGTGTCCAAGCACTTGCTTGATACTGGCTAGATAGGTTTCTGCTTTTTGTTCTGAGGAAAAAGCTGCCACTACAATACGGTGCAGCAGGGTATCATCCTTACCGGTAACCGTAGACATATAAATGTTGCGGAGTCCTCCCTTCTGATAATCTAGATATTGCCGTTGGGCATTTAGTAAATTAGAAAATGCCCCCAGCTGAATAGCATACCCCATCTGATCAACAGGCAATTGTTGAATCATAGGCATCGACCCTTTTACCGAAATGTCTTTACTCATGGCATTCGGCAGGGTATTGCTAGGCGCCGTATTGTTTCTGGAAGTGAGCTCTTCTAAGCCTTTTACCCCAAAACGATCTGCAAGGTCGGCTTGATTTTCATCGAGTTTTCTAACCTTACCATAATACTCGCCTGTTTCTGAATCGGTATTGTATGTCCGATTGGTGGTGGTTGCAGGATTTTCAAATCCATAGAGCGAACTAAAGTCCGCTTCGTCTTCAACAGGTGCGGGAGCTGCATAACTCATGGCAGCAGTCTGGCCAGCTAGATCATCGCCAGGGTTCGTATTGGATCGACCGATTACTTCTAGCTTCACTCTGGCTTTGCCGGCTTTCAGCAAATCTAATCGCTTGGCAGCAGCTTTAGAGAGGTCTACGATAAGCCCTTCTCCATAAGGCCCTCTATCATTTACTCGAACAACTACAGAGGTATTATTGTCGAGTCGAGATACCTTGAGTAGGGTGCCTTTTGAGTGATACTTATGAGCGCAGGTAAATGCTTCCTTTCGGTAGACTTCTCCCATTGCCGTATTTTGCCCTTCAAAATAATCAGCATAATATACGGCATACCCTAGTTCGGGTTGGTTGTTTGCGGGATTGTACTGTCCACTCATCGGTACGGCCGAAATGAGTGCAGCAACAACAATTAGAACTATTCTCATAAGCTTTTCATTTATTTTATAATGTTCACTAAATTCCCTTTCCAACGCTCAAAGTTATTGTTTTCGCATGTTGAAATAGATAATTTATGTATTTGTATTTAATTGGAGGCTTTTGTCCAACTCTTCCCACTTTTGTACAAGCCAAAGTCTATTGAATATAGTTGCTCGATCAATATCTGTTTTTAGGCGGTTCATTTCTTTGTTCAAGCGTTTGGTGGCAGTAAAGCCTATATTAGACCGCAGAATAGCTGCTCGCTTGGTAAGTTTAAATAGATTAGAATAGCCTACTCGCCGGTTGTCTGCCATCAGCTTATTGCGCAGTAGATATTGCCGAAAGGAATCGCAGAGCGAAAGCAGGGCCTCTGTCTCCTCTAGGTCGTAGTAAGTACGCAGTAATAATGCTTTAGCTCCTAGACTATACCGCAAATCACTGTATTCCACCTGCAGCAGTAGTGATAGTACTTGATCGTATTGCTGCGTAGCATAGTAGTAAGAAGCAAGGTTGAATCGATAGGCATTATCCATCGCTTCTGGCTCTAACTTGTGCTTGTAGGTTTCAATGAATGAAAATACCCAGTCCATTTCGTTTAAGCGAATACCTGTGGTAACGATGTTTTTGTAGTGCCACTCGGAAAGATAACCTTCTTCGATCATTAGATTTCCTTCGAGCTGCATTTTATATAGATGAAATATTTCCTGTAAAAAAGCAGCATTACCCGTATTGATTTGATGGATACAATAGTTTTGTAAATAGTTGTATAATGTTTTTTGCTCTTCCAGCTCAAAGAAAGAAGCTACTCGCTTCAGCGTATTGAGTGCTTCGAAGTAGTGCTGTGAGGTCTGCTCTGTTAGCATTTGGTAGATCAAGAAATAGATGTAAATAGCGGGGACTTGCTGGTAAGTAGGCAAATTCTCTTTTACTTCCCGCAGTACCGTTTCCCAGAGTCGAGTTGAATAGTCGACCTTAAGTATTTGACTTCTGACGTGCATTTCGCAGGCATCCCTCAATTTTTCCGCCAGGTAGAACCGATCTAGATTATTCTGCCGCCATTGAATATTGTGGTCGTGCTTTCTACTCTGCGTATCAGTATAATAGGCATCTGCTTCCGTAGCCAATAAAAATTGCTGCCGAAAGTAGTGGCTATCACGTCGACTTGCTTTTTCAAGCATCGATTCCGTCTTAGCAAGTATCTTTTCATAGTGGGGATGCTGCTGCCGATCGCGTAGGGCCTGTAGCAGATAGAGCTGCCCTTGGGCCGAGTGCTGATGTGCGACTTCTACTTGCAGAAATTGTTGCAGCAAGCGAAGTGCGTAGGTGAATAGTACCGCTAACTTTGCTTGATTGTGTATTTCTTCTGGGAAAAGTGTGGCAAATATTTTGTGTCGATCGCAGCGCTTCTCTGTGAAATCGGGATAAAGTTTCCAAAGATAATCAATGAGTGCCTTGACTCCCTCATGTTTATTGAAATAAGGGGAATAGGCAAACTCTCTGAATCTAGTCATCTCTTTTTTAGACAGACTTGGCAATATTTGAAGCAAGGTATTACTCAGCATTTCCCAAATTTATAATCACTGCATAGCGTTGATAGACAGTTATTTGCAATTATAATTTTGCCATAAATCTATCATTTTTTCCAAAAAATAGCCAATAAAGTCTTTTTCTATCTGCTCATTGACCGACATTTTTATAGTATGAAAATCTACACCACTTGCTTTAATCATCGAAAAATACGGCCAACCATGAATCGAAACTCTATTTTCTCCTATTTGGCACTAGTACTATTTTTACTTCCCCATCAATTGCTAAGTCAATCCGAATGTCCTGTGACAGCCTTTATTGCTTATCCTGTGGAGTGCAGTGATAATGGCAATCAGTTAGATATTTTTGTAGATGCTACTTTTGAAGAGGGTGTAAATCTTCCCGTGGAGCTCTATATTGATGATAATCTACAGGGTATTTATCCGCCTGCTGATTTCCCGCTCTTCCTTGAGGCGATCGATTATCCCTACAGGCAGTTGGAAGTGAAAATCTATATTGAATCGCTCGATTGTTCGAATACGGTTTTCGTCGAAGGGGTAAATGATACGAATTTAAGCTGTGTACCTACCTGCCTCGACTTTGAGGAACTCGAAATAGGTACGCGCTTTGGCATAGACAATGACAACTCCCCTGGTGATACTATTCTAAGCTATGATGATCTTCATATCACGGTAGAAAATTTCTTTTACTTCGATGGGAGCTTCGACTTTTGGAATGTCACTGTAGATGAGGGATTCTTTGGTATTCCTATCGCTGAATGGGGAAACGGGCTCATTCCTAGTAATATCAACCTCAACTTTGATTTTAGTGCCGTCTTTGGCACAGTAAGTAACGTTTGCTTAGACTTCTACGATGGGGGTGGTGAGGTCAACCTAGGCGTGAATGGTGGTACTATACAAGTGCTCAATGACTTGGAGGATGTGGATTTGACACTCCTTCCTGCTAGCGTTCAAGTAGACCTGTTCCCGATTGATAATCCTGCTCCTAATTTTCCGCGCGGAAAATTGTGCTTAACCGGTGCTATTGAGGAATTTACCATTGGAGGACAAGAATTTGTGATCGATAATGTTTGCTACAATGAAGAATTTCCAACTTGTGAAGTCATCGAGTTTACCGCACAGCCCCTGGCCTGCGAAAATGACTCTTTTCTGATCGATCTTGCCTTCAATATCTCTACTCCTGGTAATAATGGCTTTATGGTTCAAGCTAACAACCGACTTTTTGGGCCTTTTGAATACTCCACATCCAATGTACAGCTTGGCCCATTAGCAGGTAGTAGTAATGGTCAGTATGTAGTTTTTGCTTACGATACGGATAATGAATCTTGCGGGGGAAAGCTTCATATTGGCGGTGTTGATTGTGAAAATACCGATTGTCGCATCGAAAACCTTACCGGCTATTTTACAGGCTGCGCAGAAGATACTAGTCAATCTGTCCAGCTAACTTTTGATTTTTTTAATGCGCCATCCACAGGATTTGATGTCTTCATTAACGGCTCTTTCTACGAATACTTTCCACCCAGTGAAAATGGTTTTATTGCTTTTGATGGCATCTTTCAAGAGCCCGGGACGGGCGGTATCAATATTCAGCTTTGTAATGAAAGCCTTCCTGACTGCTGTTCAGAAATCTTTCTCCCCTGGGTGGATTGCAATCCTAATGGCTGCATGGGCTTTGAGTATTTTACACAGGCATTTGCCGGAAGCGATCAGGATGCACCAGGTGAAGTGGTCTACACGGAAAATGATATTCCGCTAGCGCTCACTAGTTTTCAACGTCCGAATGGCTCTGAGGAATACGATCTCGCCTTAGTCTCCCTTGCCGAATTCTATCCAGAATATCTGGGAGGTGTAGGTCGATTTGTTTTCTTTGTGGGTATTGCTGGCACCTTTGATTTTGACCAGCCAGCAGCTACGACCACGGAAGTAAGCATGGATTTTTATTATACCGGTGGGGCGGTCAATTTCAGAGCAAATGATGGGGAGCTAGTCGTGCTTTCCGCATTGGAAAATACGACTTACACGCTACCAGCTTCTAATGGCCAAGTAGAGCTAGAGGTAATTTTTGAAAATGATAGTAGCGGCCAGCTTCTTTTTAGTGGAGCGATCGAAACGCTTACCATAGGGGGCCAGAGCCTGGGCGTTGATAATATCTGTACGACAGTAAGTGAGGAGTGCGAGCTTGGAGACATTCAGCTTGATTTTGTCTGCCAAGACGATGAGCTGTACGACCTAATCATCAATTTCGATTATCAGAATGTAAGTGAGCAATTTATTTTGAACGGCCCTGGTAATTTTTCGGGTACCTACAACTATACTGATTTGCCCATCGTACTTCCTGACCTCGCGTGGGATCCAACTGTTATTTGGGAGCAGGTTTTGGTCACTGATTTAGACTTTGACAGCCCTGGCGCGCTTGATTGTACGACTAGCATTGTATATAATGCGCCTTGCCCTATCGGCCTAGAGTGTGCTATCAATAATCTTTCGGCTACCACTGAATGTACGGGAGAAGGCTTGTTTATCACCTATTCGTTCGAGCCAAATGAGGGCGGCCCAGAAGGATACAGCGTCTTTGCCTATGGCCAATTGCTTTACAGTGGTCCATATTCTAATAGTACTACTAATACCGTTGGGCCAATTACTTTTAGTGCTGTAGATGAACTCATCCTTGTTATTCAAGATAACAGCTTTAACAACTGTTCAGCTGCTGCCAACTTGGGCATTGTTTGTAGTACAGAAGCTTGTGAAATTGGAGGCATTGACTTTAATTACATTGAATGCCTTGGCCCCTTTGGCGAATATGAAATTGATTTCGATTTTGAATCGGTTAATGCAGGTGAAACCTTCACGGTCACTAACTTAGATGGCGATGTGAGGACTATCAATCAAAACGGCCCTTACACGCTACAATTTTTCCGTAGCCCCAACCAGTTTTTTGACCAATTAACAATTTGTAGCGAAGCATCTCCGAATTGCTGCTTTACATTTGACTTTGACCTGCCTTGCACCTATGAGTGCGATATTTCGAACATAGAGGTCTACAGCATCAGTTGTGAGGCTTTTGGAGAATACTTCTTTACACTCGAATTTGATGGCGATCCTTCGGCACTTTACAATGTTTCCAACTCGATTGGCGAAACTTATATCTTATCACCAGGTACACATGGCCTATTTTTTATTAATACGGGCAATTTTGTCGATCAAATATCCATTTGCAAAGCAGATGATCCAAATTGTTGCGAAACTGTTGATATAGAAATCCCATGCCCACCTTGTTTTATTGGCGACATCGAGGTTACTCAAGTATGCCTACCTAATGGAGGTTATAATCTTATCATCGATTTTGATCACCAATTCACAACAGGAGAATTTAGCATATACTTTGATGACGAATTTCTAGGATTCTTTAATAG
Organism: Bacteroidota bacterium; assembly: GCA_039208045.1. Lineage (GTDB taxonomy): Bacteria > Bacteroidota > Bacteroidia > Chitinophagales > Saprospiraceae > JBCCRH01. The sequence goes on along the minus strand of JBCCRH010000222.1, from coordinate 3,364 downwards.
TAGCTTGCTTCCTGCCACAATAGGGCCTATATCGGAATATCCTGAAAATTCGCATTCTATAAGAATTGATGATCAATATGGTTTTTGTAGTAATTCTACATTATATACCCCATTTGTCTGTACTGATTGTCCTAATTTTGAAGTCAATGTAGAAGCGTTTTGTGAGGATAACCTCCTCTTTGCTACTTTCGAGCTGACTACTAATCAGACCATCACTGGTGGATACAAAATTCTAATTGGTAATGATACCTATGGCCCGTTTACCTACAATACGACTTCAATTACCACGGGTCCACTCTTTTCGTTCAACTCAGGAGTAATCGAGTATGTGATAGTCGACGCCGATCAACCGGACTGTAGATATGAAGACGCTTTTGTGGTACCAGTTGATTGCTACTGCCCAATTATAGACGTATTTGGTGAAACCTATTGTAGTGATAATGGTGGACTATTTTTAGATATTTTCGTCGTATATAATGACAATCTTGGAAGCAATGGCTACTACGTATTTGTCGATGGTATCGAATATGGCCCTTTTGTATATGATGGTTCTGTCCCCACTATTGGCCCACTACCCGCCAATAATACTGGAACTTTGGATATCATTGTCACAGATATAAGCTTCCCAGATTGTGTATTGTTAACTACAGCTGATGTTATAGACTGTACGAACGACTGTAATTTTAATGGCCTGTCAGTACAGACTAGTGATTGTGATGGTGAGAACTTTTCCGTGTCTATTGATTTTGAGGCCGAAAACCCTGGCCCACTCGGCTATTTTGTATTTGTCAATGGAGAAATTAATGGACCATTTAGCTATAGTAATACTCCCATTACACTAGGGCCTTTTGTTGGTGATGGGAGCACGGAGTATGATTTCCTTTTGCTTGATGTGGCGGATCCTTCTTGTTTTGCTTACGCAGAAATAGGCGCGGTGACTTGCGATCCCAATCAATGCCAGGTAAATGCGCTTGTTGTACAAGCAGAGGAATGTAGTGAGGATGGGTTCTTTATGGTTGATCTTTTGGTAGAGCAGCAAAATGGTGGTGCTGGTGGCTATACCGTGGTTGGTAATGGGGATAATTATGGCTCGTTTAGCTATGAGGAAACCTTTATTACTCTCGGTCCTTTTGAAGGGGATGGAGCAACCATCTATGAGTTTATCATCATCGATAATAGCGACCCTTCTTGTACCGCTTTGGGCGAAATAGGCCCGATTGACTGCCCTGGCCCTTGCATCATCCCGCAGGCGGAGATTAGTACTACGATCAACTGTAATAGCGAAGAGGCAGTCTATGAGCTCCTGCTAGATTTTGATGCTAGCAATGCCGATGGCATTGGGTTTGACATCACTTTCACCGGTGGTGAAACCGCCTTTTATCTCTACGAAGCCTTACCCGTAAGTCTCACGCTACCAATCCCTACAGATGGTCAGTCTTCGTTTACTATCTGTGAAAATGACCGAGCGGATTGCTGTCAGGATGTAATAGTTAACGTGCCATGCTGTAGCCTGCTAGGACTAGATGTGGAGTTGGGGGAATGCCAAGAGGACGGCACCTTTACAGTGGAGCTGAATGTTGAAGCTATTGGCGTGGGCAATACGTTTAATTTGGTGTATGGCCCACAGGGAGGTGAGTTGGAAGTAGCTACCTTTAGCTATGAAGAATTGCCGATTACGCTGGAAGGCTTGGATGGCTCTATGCTTTCTGATTGGTTTTTCCAGGTAACAGACGAGAGTCTTTTCTGCCAAGCCATAGCGACAGTAGAGGAGGTTTACTGTGGGAATGACGCCTGCGTCGAATTTGAAGATTTTGAAACGAGTTTCTACGGCTCAAGCACTGGCTATTTCGACGATGATGTGATCGGAGAAGAAGATGGCATACTGCTCAGTTATCAAAATGAGGAGGAAGACGATTGTGAAAACTGCTACCTCTTCATGCTCAATAGCACCACCTATCCTCAGTTTTCCGCAGGTACGGGGCAGATTGTTACCATCTCCCAGTCAGGTATTGGCTTTGACTTTACTGCATTACCAGAGCAAGTGGTAGCTGTCACATTAGATTATTACCATGCTAATGGCTCCTTTAGCGTAAGCGTAAATGGTAGCGACCTGATAACGGTAGGCAACCCTTCGGAGCTACCAAGCATGATTGCCCCTGGCATCAGCGTAGTGGTCAATGCAGGCACTCCCGACGCCAATGGCGGCACCCTCGAATTCACAGGCACGATTGAGACCTTGGCGCTGTATGGAGATTTGCTCTTGCTCGATAATATCTGTACGGAGACAGAGACTATGGAAAATGAAGAAGAAGTGTGGCCTGGCGATGCCAATGCCGATAACTTGGCTCATCACGTGGATTTACTCAATATCGGATTAGCCTTTGGTAGTCAGGGGCCTACGCGGGAGGAAGATAGCAACGAATGGGATAGTTTCATCTCAGCACCGTGGGAAGAAAGCTTCGCTAATGGGGTCAATTACAAACATGCAGACTGTAATGGTGATGGCATCGTCGATGAAGCTGATATAGCTGCGATTGAGCAAAATTACAATCGTACCCACGGCCCCATACAGCCCATTGATGCCTTGCCCGGCACAGCGATTGATCCGCCTGTATTTGTGGATTTTCCCGATCAGTTACCTAGTGGTTCTAGCTTTGAGGTACCTATCGTTTTAGGATCGGAAGACCTGCCGATGGAAAATATCTATGGCATCGCTTTCACCATCACTTTTGATCCTGATCTAGTTGATCCTAATGGATTGACCATCGAATACCCAGCCAGTTGGTTCGGTGAGCCTAATATCAATATGATTACGTTGGATAAGGTATTTGAAGGAGGAAGAATAGAAATGGCACTTGTCCGGACGGATCAGAATGAAGTTTCTGGACACGGCCCTATTGCCACAATCAAAGGTATTATCGACGATATTGCTGGTGTTACCTCCTCTCAAACTTTAATCACAGATATTTACGCCATTGATAATAACGAGGCACGGATTCCGGTCTTTAATCCAGAGCGAGAAATACTAGTAGGTATTCCTCCTAAAGAAGCTGATATTGACCCAACAGCACTCATTTTCCCAAATCCAACCAGCGGCGAAGTATTCCTGAAAGTGCCGAGAGGTGCTTTAGTCCAGCAAATTGAAGTCTATGATTTGGATAGTCATCTGGTGCTGCCACCAGTAGCTAATGTGACGGAGTTTAACATAGCGAGTTTACCAACTGGCGTGTATGTAGTTAAGGTGAAAGTGGACGGTCTAATATACCGAACGAAATTGGTGAAGATATAATCCCAAAAGCCCGACTCTGAGCGGATTCTACTGTAGCCTTTTTGGAGAATTACAGCAGAATTGGTTTAGAAGTAT
>JBCCRH010000221.1:0-9968 GCA_039208045.1 Bacteroidota bacterium | reverse complement strand
TTGAGTAGATGACAGGCTCCTTTATTTACGCTCGTACACTAAAAAGGTGTAGTTGTGCTCATTTTTCTCATCTGCTTGATGTGGCTCGCTGGAAAGCAATTTCCATTCATCAAAATTAAGCTCTGGAAAGTACACATCGCCCTCCACTTCTAGGTCGACTTCCGTCAAATACAGGCGATCCCAGAGGTCTATACTTTGTGCATAAATCTGACCTCCACCGATGATAAAAGCTTCTGTTTCTCCATTATTACTCGCTATTTCGAGCCCTTCTTCAATAGATCGAGCGATCAAACAATTAGATGCCATAAAGAACGGATCGCGCGTCACCACTACATTAGTGCGCTTAGGCAGAGGGCGACCGATGGACTGAAAGCTCTTGCGGCCCATGATGATATGGTGGTTCAGCGTAGTACGCTTAAAGTATTTTAAATCCGCTGATAGATACCACGGAATCTTATTGTCTTTACCAATTACTCGATTTTTGGCGGTAGCTACGATAGCAGAAACAATCATACACAAAGATTAACTCATTAATTGGGCAAATGTAGAGCTTAGAACGCCAATTAACAAGAGGATCAATTATTCGTTTGCTCATCCACTATCGTAGCTAGGCGTTCGTTAGTGAATGATTATTTTCTCTTGGGATATTTCACCTGCCTTGATGATTTGAACCCAATACGTCCCAGCAGGAATATCTGCAATAGGATAAGATAGATAGCTACTTTGAGAATGCTCCTCATAAGTACGAATCAATTTTCCTTGTGCATCTACTACCCGAATCTGAACTCGTTCATCTAGTATGCCTGAAAATCGAATACCTATGGTTGATTTCGTTGGATTGGGAAATAGCGTCCAGTCTGCTTTAGTTGCCATAGCTCGCATTTGCACCGAAACAATCGGTGAGAAATCCTCTGTACCATCAAAATCTACTTGGCGTAAGCGATAATAGCTCGTTTGGTTGAGCACTGGCATTTCATCAGCAAACTCATAGCGCGTTGCTTGTTCTTTAGTGCCGTGCCCCTCAAGACGACCAATAGGCTTGAAATCAGTGCCGCTAGAAGAACGTTCTATATCAAAGTAGTGGTTATCTATTTCACTCGCGGTTACCCAATGAAGCATCACTACTCCATCATACTCCCCAACTTCAAAGGTAACTAGCTCTACCGGTAGCGCCACCCCTGCCTGACAGGGATAACTGGGGCAGGCACTACTCTTACTAGATTGGCCAAATAAAGTACCTCCTCCATCAAGCGTGAAATTATCACTCGGGCCCTCAATCAAGACCCCACCGGAACCAACTACATTTTTCTTATCAATCTTAAATACGCCGTTCGATTGAATGATATTCCCATTGATAGTGGAATCATTGGAGTCTCCTTCTGTAAAAGTCATGCCGCCAGGCCAGGTAAGGGTAAACCCAGTATTAATGACTAATACGCCCTCTACCTTAAACTCCTGCATGCTACCTGACTTGGTCACATCAACATCTATTGTTAGGGTACCGCCAGATTTGATGGTAACCTTATCAAAATTATTCCAGTTAATACTGGAGGCAAGGATGTTTTCGCCACCATTAATTTCCAGTTCTTGAGCTTGGATAGAAGTGGTCGTCATCAGAAAAAGCATCCCAAAAAGGGTAAGATAATAGAGTCCTTGCTGTACCTTTCTCATAGTTGTAAATTTGTTTAATTGAATAAAATAATAGGCCTAGATCGGTACGTCTAAGCAGTAAATCGTTATCGAGGAACATGAAAAATTAAAGCAAGGAAGAAAGTGAGAGTAATATTACTATTTATTTTAATTAATTGCAAAGATGCAATAAGGGTAGTGACTATACCTAGGGGTCCATTAACAAATTAGCCTTCAGCATACGATCTTCAATCCACTTGCGGCTATCGGAGATTTCGCCATCTCGTAGGTAATGTTCAATAATCAAGCTCGCAATGGGCGCTGCGTAGGAACCTCCCCAGCCCCCATTTTCAACGTATACGGCGATAGCAATTTTAGGATCATCAACCGGGGCAAAAGCGAAAAAGATAGAATGATCCTTACCGGTACGTTGGTTATTTTCGGCGGTACCGGTTTTTCCTGCTAGTGTAATATCAGGAATATGTGCCAAAGGCGCAGTACCATAAGTCACTTGGCTCATACCCTGTACCACCGGATCGAAATGGCGGGCGTCGATGCCTACGCTTTTGCGCTCCAAAAAGCGTTGTTGCTGGTTAACGTTGCCTGCTTCATCGCGGATTTTTTTGACTAAGTGGGGGGTGATGTACCAGCCTCGGTTGGCTAGAATAGCCGCTTGGTTAGCAAGTTGCAGATTAGTGGATAGCAGCTCACCTTGCCCAATTCCTAAAGATCGAATCCAAGCGGAGCGCCACTTTTGCCCCTTTTGCTGCTGGTCAAAGAGCTCGTCGAAGTAAGCAGAAGTAGGGTAATTCCCCCCTTTTTCATTCGGGAAATCGATACCTAGGGGAGAACCAAATCCCCACTTGGTGAGGTAACTATTAAAGCGGTCCAATCCATACTGTGGCTCGGTGATGCTGCGCTGATCAATAATTTCTCGAAAGAGGGTTACAAAATAGGTGTTACAGGAGTGCTGAATAGCCGTAGACACATTGGTACAAGTAGGGTGGCTATGGCACCCTGTTAGTCGTTCGCCGTTTAGGTAGTACGCTCCGGCGCATAGGATGGTACGGTCTGCTTGTAGCAGAGAGTCTTGCAAAGCAATAAGGGCCACAATAGGCTTAAACAAAGAGCCTGGTGGGTACTGTGCCATGATCGACCGATCAAGAAAGGGCTTATAAGGATTAGTATCCAACTGAATATACGCTCTATTGCGCGCCTCTCCGATGACTAAATCTTGTGGGTTGTAGGTGGGTGCACTTACCATGGTAAGTATATCTCCCGTCTTAGGCTCTATGGCGACAATACTTCCTACTTTATTCTGCATCAGCAGCTCCCCATACTGCTGAAGGTCTTTATCGAGTGTTGTAATTAAATCTCGCCCTGCTTCTGGGGGATCATCTAGCTTTCCATTTTTATAGGAACCCGCTTCGCGGCCGAGATTGTCCTTTAGGTAGTAGCGAATTCCTTTATCGCCTCGTAGTGAATCTTCGTAGGCTAACTCTAGGCCGCTCGCTCCAATATAGTCCCCAATAACATATTCATCGAGCTTTACCTCTTTGTTATTCACCTCGCGGATATATCCCAGTACATGCGCTGCGAGGGAGTCCGGATAGCCTCTGGCATTCCGCAATTGTAGGATAAAGCCAGGGAAAGCATATAAGCGCTCTTGAAATTTTGCAGCCGTCGCCGCAGTAATTTTACTTAAAAACGTAAAAGGAACCGACTTCGAAAACCTGCGGCTACGCCAATTCTTTTGAAGGGCTTTATTGAAGTACGCCTTATCGATGCCCAGTAAGTCACAAAAAGCAGTGGTGTCCATCTGCGGATCAATCTGGTTGTATACTACCATCAGATCGTACATCGGATTATTATTAACCAACAACTTTTCGTTGCGATCAAAAACCAAGCCTCGGGCAGGATATACGGTATACTTCCCGATACCCGTCGATTCGGTCTCCTCTTTATTCGGGTTTTTGATGACTTGCAAATCTAGGGCCTTACCCACTAGCAAGAGCGTAGCTAGTAAGAAAAATACCTGGATGGAAAACTGCCTATTTCGATTGAAATCCGCCACAGTAAATGGTATGTTTTAGTCTACGGGATTAAAGATTAACATAATCATCAACGTAACTAATGTTGATAATACTAAGGTAAAGACTGTTTTGGTTAAAATGTCCAATAAATAAAAGAAGGTAAAGGCTTCTACTGAAAAATACCAAAAAATATGCATAGCAAGCAAGGTAGCTGCATATTTTGCAAACCAACTTAAGCCCATTCGCTTTTTTGTAGGGCTGTAATTTACATTGTATCCCTCGCGAGGCGTGTACCAATACAGCACATAAGGCCGCATGAAAGCCGTAAAGACACTAGCACTAGCATGGATACCCGGGCTATCGTAAAACCAATCGATACAGAGTCCCATCAAAAAGGCAAGGCCTAGTATGGCGGGCTTGGGCGTGCGCAACGGCAGTAGTAAGATAAATAGGGGATAGATCAGTACATTGATATAAATATACCCTTCCCAACCAAGGGATAAGCGCTTGAAGACAAAGATTTGCAGCAAGAATAATAGAATAAATCGAGCACCATTGATAAATGTACTGCTGGTCATGCGCTTACTATTCGCGTGTAGAAAGTATTTCTTCCTTTTTCAAGTTGCGCACAATATAGGCAAAGCGGGCGGTATAAATATCATTTATCAGGCGCACCTTGATGTCTAGGTGATTATCCCCTTTGGGAAGTTCTTTTTCTTCAATAACCCCAATGGGAATGTCTGATGGGAAGATAGTAGAAAAACCAGTAGTGCGGATGGTATCCCCAATACTAATCCGTTCGTAATGCTTGGGGACCGCCTTGAGTTGCATGAAGCGCGTATCGCTACCTTCCCAAACTAGGGTGCCAAAGGCATTCGAGCGATCTATCCTGGCACTAATCCGGCTTTGCCGATTTAGGAGGGATATGACCGAGGAATAATTTTCAGAAACCGAGCGCACCACGCCAAGTAAGCCTTTTTGCCCAATCACCCCCATATGCGGCGCGATCCCATCTTCACGACCTCTATTGAGCGTTATCATATTATTCGTACCCAGCACGGAGTTATTGATAATTTCAGCGCCCACTAGGTCATACTGATTGTAAATACTTCCTGTATCCACTTGCAATGTGTCCACTTCTTGCGCTTTAATCTGCTTCCAGTAGTACAAGTCTGCTCTTAAGGAATCGTTCTCTGCCATAAGTCCATCCACCTTTTCCTGCAGGGTGAAAAACTCTGCCCAGTAGTCGTAATAATCTAGCGTAGTACCCACTGCTGCGTTCGCGGTAGTCACTGCAATTTTTCCTTGTTTACGGTTGAACTGAACGATGAGAAAGAAGCATACTGCCTGCAACAGTAAGAACAGTAGAATACTACCATTTCGAATAAATACTTGCAGGAGGTTATACATAGTCTATGGGCTGAGGCTTACTGCTTATACGCTCTTTCTATCAATGAGGAAGGAGAAATTCTCGGTATTCTTAAGTGCAATGCCCGTTCCGCGCACCACCGCACGTAGTGGGTCTTCCGCAATGTGAACAGGTAGTTTGGTTTTCTGACTAATCCGCTTATCCAAACCACGCAAGAGCGCACCACCTCCCGTTAGGTATAGCCCGGTGCGATAAATATCAGAAGCCAGCTCCGGCGGAGTGGTCTCCAATGCTTTTAAGATCGCATCTTCAATCTTAGAAATCGACTTATCCAAGGAATGCGCGATCTCGCCATACGATACCTTTATTTGCTTTGGGATACCCGTCATCAGGTCGCGGCCATTTACGGGAAAGTCTTCTGGTTCATCTTCCAGCTCATGCAAAGCAGAGCCTACATGAATCTTGATCTGTTCTGCCGTACGCTCCCCAATCAATATATTGTGCTGCCGCTTCATATAGCTCATAATATCACTCGTAAATTCATCCCCTGCAATGCGGATCGACTGATCACAAACGATGCCAGATAAAGCAATGACGGCAATCTCGGTGGTTCCCCCTCCAATATCAATAATCATATTGCCAATAGGCTCCTCTACATCTAGGCCTATTCCCAAAGCAGCCGCCATGGGTTCGTGAATCAAGTAGGTCTCTTTAGAGTCGACATGATCGGCAGAATCAAATACTGCACGTTTTTCGACTTCTGTAATACCCGATGGAATGCAAATTACCATCTTGATATGACTAAAAAACTTACGCCGGTTACCAATCATACTGATCAAACCTTTGATCATATTTTCGGCAGCCTGAAAATCAGCAATGACCCCATCCTTCAGCGGACGGATCGTTTTTATATTTTCGTGGGTTTTTTCGTGCATCTGCATCGCCTTCTTTCCAACGGCAATCGTATCGCCCGTGAGGCGATTGACCGCAACGATGGAAGGTTCGTCCACAACGACCTTTCCATCTTGGATAATCAAGGTATTGGCGGTGCCAAGGTCTATGGCAAGTTCTTGGGTAAAAAAGCTAAAAAATTTCATTCAGGTTTATCCTTCTATTTTATCTCTTGCTGCTGCCGGGCAACGAACGCAAGAGGGCTTTTCATTAAAGCTATTAAATTAGCAAATATTATTTAAACGTCGGCCCTTTAAATGCTTTTTGTTTAAGGCGCAAAAAAACGCAAAATTCCTGATAAACTAAAGGCGTTCGCCCATATTTTACGCTTTTTCCCTATCCAACCACTACCTCCCACAATTCTTCCTCCTTTAAGTATTGTTGAGCGAGTTGTTGGATGCGCTCAGGCTGTATCTCTTGTACGGTACGTATGAGGTCATCAAAAAAGGAGATCGCTAAATCCTCCAGCATAATCGTCTTTACGGTCTCTGCCACATTAAATGGCCCGTCCAACATCGTCAGAAAAGTACCAATGAGGTAATTGCGCACCATTTCCAGCTCCTCCTTGCCCACTAACTCTTCTTGCAGCCGACGTATCTCTTTGTAAATCTCTGCTTTTGCGGCTGTCGCCAAATCATTACTCGTCTCTGTTCCAATAAAGAAATAACCATCAAATAGCATGCCATCCAGCGAAGAATACACATTGTACGTGTAGCCTTTATCCTCTCTGATATTAGTCATTAAGCGAGAGCTGAAGTAGCCTCCAAGAATCGTATTCAGCACATACATCGGCAAATAATCCGGATGGTGCCGATTGAATAATCGTCTTCCAATTCGGATGGCCGATTGCACCGCATTGGGGTGCTCCATCTTGATTTTCCGAGGCGTTTCTTTGGGGATAGGAAGGGCTTGCATAGGAACAGCTCCTTCTTGAAAATGGCCCAAACATTGATCGAGCAACTCCAAGTGCATCGAGCTTATTTTTCCGCTCATCACCACTTGACAATTATTGCTGCGGTAGGCCCGCTCGTAGTGCTGTTGCAAATCTGCTCGTTCGAGTGCGCCGTAGGTATCCTCAAAGCTGTTGTAGCCGTAGGGATGGCTTTCGCCAAAAATGTGCTCTGTCACTTGCCGATAGGCCAGCACATCGCTCTTGGCAAGGTCAATCTTTAGCTGTTGGGCGCTTCTGCGGATATAAGCATCTAGTGCGCGCTGCGAAAAAGCAGGCCCCTGCAATACCTCCCCAATAATCGGCATCACTTTTGGTAAATGCTTATTCATACAATAAACCGCCACGGTCGAAGTATCCAAGCTGAAGGGCGTGCTGAGCGTACAGCCGTAAAAGTCCAACTCTTCAGCCAGTACATTGGCGGGATATTTCGCTGAGCCTTCTTTAATCAAACTATTAGTAGCACGCGCTACTAACCGCTTCTCTTCAAAAGGTCGCCCTGCCTTGAAAATAATCTCTATTTTCACTACATCCTGGGTACCCATGTTGATGCTATACACCGGTACACCGTTCGACAACTGATCCGTCGAAATGGGAGGAAGTCGCAGATTTTTAATTGCATTAATAGCAGGTTGCTTGGTTCTATCGATCATGGTTCGCAAATTGAAACGCGAAATTAATACATCTATCTTCAAAAGTTATTAACATTCTGTTAGTTATTCAGGATGATAATCTAAATCATAAAAGCTATTTTTGTAGTTTATCAACTGCTTACACACTAACCGTTTACACACCACATATGAAATTTAGCGTTTCCTCCTCCGAGTTACTGAAAAAACTACAATTAGCAGGCGGGGCCATCGGCTCTAATCCAGTACTCCCTATCCTGGAAGATTTCCTGTTTACCATCGACAATAACAAGCTGACTATAGCTGCTACTGATCTCGAAACCTCTATCACGACAGAAATAGAGGTGATGGCAGATGCGGACGGTGTAGTAGCGGTGCCTGCTAAGATTCTTTTGGAAACGCTTAAAGCACTGCCACAGCAGCCGGTAACTTTCACGGTAAATGACGAAAATTTTGGTATCGAAATCACCTCTGCTTATGGTAAGTACAAATTGGCAGGTGAGAACGGAGCGGACTTCCCAGCTATTCCGACGCCAGACACCGTCGATACGCTTAGCCTTTCGGCAAATCTGTTGGAGCAAGGCATCAATAAAACCATTTTTGCGACCAGCAATGATGAACTGCGCCCTGCTATGACGGGGGTATACTTTCAGGTGGATTTCAACAAGCTCACTATGGTAGCTACGGATGCCCATAAGTTGGTGAAATACACGTTTTCCGAAATCAATAGTGAGGTTTCTACTTCTTTTATCGTTCCTAAAAAAGCCCTCAATCTGCTGAAGGGCTCTTTGCCAAATGGCGATTCCGTGCAGTTGGCATTCAATAAAGCCAATGCTTTTTTCAATTTTGGCGATACCAACTTAGTATGCCGCTTGATCGATGCCCGCTACCCAGACTACAACGCGGTAATTCCAGTAGACAATCCTAACCTGCTTTCCCTCACACGCACAGACTTCCAAAATTCGCTCAAGCGGATTGCCATTTATGCCAATAAAACGACCAACCAGGTCATCCTGAATATCAATGATGGCAGCCTAACGGTTTCAGCACAAGATCTTGACTTCTCTAACGAAGCGACAGAGCAACTAGCTTGCACCTACGAGGGTACGCCACTAACCATTGCGTTTAACGCAAAATTTCTGGTAGAAATGCTCGGCGTCATGGAATCAGAGGAAGTGAAGATGGAGCTGTCTACGCCAACTCGCGCTGGTATTCTACTACCGGTAGAAGAGACCGCAGGCGAAGAGATTCTGATGTTGGTAATGCCCGTTATGTTGAGTAATTAAGAGGTGTTGACGAATTCCCAACAGATGAAGCATTGGTTTAGGATCGTCATATTGTGCCTATTTGGTGTAGCTTGTCAGACAGAAGCACCTCCACAGTATGCCACCCCAGAAGCTACGCTGAGAGCTTACCAAGCCTTTATTGATAATAATAATTTCGAAGCAGCCAAAGCGCTGAGTACGCCTGCGGAACAGCGCCGCCTTGAAACTATGTCACGTATCATTGTGGAAGAAGCCCTCGACTCTAGCGTGCTCACTACTCAATTTTTAAAATTGCGCTGTGAAGAACAGGGGGATACAGCCTTTTGCCTTTGTGAGGTGGAGGATCAATACGAGCGCTACGAGGAAAATTATCGTCTGATTAGAATAGAAGAAAAGTGGCATATCGACGCCCCTGATGAAGAAATTATTATCGAAAATGAGGTTCCTGAAGATCGCTAAATTTCATAGCTATGCCCTCCACCAAAAAAATTGGCCTCTTCTTCGGCTCCTTCAACCCAGTACACATCGGCCATCTAATTATTGCCAACTATATGGCCACCCAAACCGATCTTGACCAAGTTTGGCTAGTAGTCTCCCCTCAAAATCCATTGAAACCCAAAAAATCGCTCGCGCGCGATTATGACCGCCTCCACTTGGTGCGCCTCGCTATTGGCGACAACCCACGCCTGCGTGCCTCCGATATTGAATTTGGCTTGCCAAAGCCCTCCTACACCATTGATACGCTAGCTTACTTGAAGGAAAAATTTCCACAGCAAGATTTTGCACTCATCATGGGGGGAGATAATCTAGCGAGTTTACATAAGTGGAAAAATTATGAGGTGATTTTAGCTAATTATTCCATCTATGTGTATCAGCGGCCCACTTATGATTTGGGCGAGCTGGCAAATCATCCGAGTGTACAGTTGTTCGAAGCGCCATTGATGCAAATCTCGGCCACCTACATCCGCAAATGCATTCAGGCTGGGCAGTCGATACAGTACCTAGTCCCCGAAGCTGTACACGACTACTTACAAAACTCTAATCTCTATCGCTACCAACCCTAGTCCCTTATCGACAACTCTTTAGTAGCAAAAAAACGATTCAGCGATTGGCTAATAAGAGAACACGCCTGCTCTTCCAGAT
>JBCCRH010000220.1:0-9974 GCA_039208045.1 Bacteroidota bacterium | reverse complement strand
CTCCATGACCCCTCCGAGGTGGATCCATCCTTCATTCGCATTTAAACGGCCACGCATGGCATCTGCAATCGTCTTGGGCTGCTCATGAATTTCTTTGAGCATGAAGAAATCATATCCTCCTTTTTCTAGCGCCTCAATCTTCATATCGAGCTCATGAATAAAAGGAGTCTGCACTTCATTCCCTATCGTCCGGATATTGAGCTCCCCATCACGCGTTACCACAGCTATTTCCTCATCGTTTAAGTACACTACTTTTCGAGTATGCTCAACAATTGGTGTAGCATCAGAAGCTAAGAAAAACTCATTATCACCAACGCCAATCACTAATGGACTGGCTTTGCGGGCAGCCACTAGCTTGTTGGGGTCTTCTTTATCCATTACTACGATAGCATAGGCACCAACTACCCTAGTCAGCGCTACTCTTACCGCTTCTTCCAATGGAAGATTTTCACGAGATTGTATTTCTTCAATCAAGTGGATTAGTACTTCTGTATCTGTTTCGCTGGTAAAAATATGTCCTTCTTTAACTAATGCTTCCTTTAACGAAGCGTAGTTTTCAATGATCCCATTGTGTACTAAAACCAATCGCTTATTCCCAGAAATATGTGGATGCGCATTAATATCATCCGGCACCCCATGGGTAGCCCATCGAGTGTGTCCGATACCAGAAGACCCTTCTTTCTTGAGGTCCATTGCAAAGTCAACCAGCTCCTTAACTTTACCTTTTTTCTTAAAAACGTTAATTTTTCCGTTCAATAAAGCGATGCCGGCGCTATCATACCCACGATACTCTAAACGCTGAAGGCCCTTCACCAACAAAGGATAGGCCTCTTTTTTACCAATGTACGCTACTATTCCACACATAAAATGAATTTTTTGGAGGTCAGAAATTTCTTATTTGGGTTTTATTTTATTCAAGGCAAGACAGCGAAAATTGTTATAGTCTAGTAATGGCTAACTTTAAATTTATTGCATTTTCAGGATGAGCCGTTCCGAACAAGATACTGCGATTTGCTCGTTCTGGCCTAGGAAATACAGAAATAATTAACTGGTTGGGTTCTACGCCATCCAATATATTTTGAAAATGGCCCGATAAGTTCATGGTATATATCAGCGTGCCGGTATCCTCCACTTCTTCTAATTGCCCTCCAAACAAGTCCTCTCTGGATAAGCCTCTTGTGACAATCAGCTGTAGATCATCAATTAACTCTAGCCCGCCGTCTTCGTTTCTCTTGGAAAGGATCAACTCTTCACAAGGATCAAATATACCTTCTGGATCATCGCTGAAGTCTGCTACCGTTACTTCAAGAATAGCTTGGTTGACAATGACATCTTCTTTAAAGTCAGATAAGTCAGGAAACTCCAGCGTTACATCAGTGCCTGCCATGCCTTGAACAAACAAGAAGGACTCTCCTGCATTTTCATCATCTATGAAATCCTCTACAGGACTCCCCGAATAGTCGTGCTCAAAATTGGTCAATTTTCCACTACCGCTAAGCAATCGGTACTGAAATTGACGTGGGATAGAGTCGTCTTTCACATAATAGAGATGTATTCCTGCTAGGGTAGAATTCTTTAGGTCGAAACTGAGCATCCCCTCGTTTGAAGTGGTAGGCCGGAGGTGAATTCCATTAAAAAACTCTACAAAAATGCTATCTCTTGCGTAGACACTTGGGTCGAGGCGAGTCAAAGACTGACCGAATTCGATGCCTAGCGGTATACGCAAGTGAGCAGGGTAGGAAGTGCTATCTGGCTCTCCGTCCATGCCAGGAAAGTCCACTACTGCTAGGCTATCCCTTTTAGGCTGGAAATCAACACTCGTAATAGGAGTAGACTTAGTCAAAAAAGTTTGATCAGAGTAGAATTCTTGTGATCGATCAACTATTTCATCCAACTCAAATATATCCATACCAAATACCGCCTCCGTATTGCCATAGAAAGCATTCGTATCGTAGGGTAATACCAGAATGACCGAATCAATTCGTATATCAAAAAAATCAGGATTGGATACTTCGGGCAATGGCTGGAAGTAAATAGAAGAAACAGATCTACCAAATACCGGATCTGACATATCGCCAAATAAATAGGTATTAATCTGACTATCAAAATTGGGGGCGTACGTACGTACTGAATCGCCTCTAGTAGTTCGGGCTACCACTCTGATAGTATCGGTAAATTCTACTGTAATCCGGTCGCTATCAAGCAAATCTGAACCCACTAAGGTTGGATCCGAACAGGCATGAATGAGCAAGAGCAAAAGAGTTGCCCAAAGACTCAAGTGAAGTCCTTTCATAAGTATTTTTGATTGTGCGAAGAAGTAGGGTCTATTCTTCTACTTCTTTTGTCAAAAACTGGTTGTAGAATTCTACGTAGGATGAGAAAGCAGTTTCTTCTTCGTAAGCCAATACAGGTTTGCTGAAGTCTTCAATTGCAGCATGAACACTTGTGTCTAACTCATTGCTGCCCAGAATGACGCCGTCTGCATAGGCTACTGCTCCTTCATGAAGTCCTAAACCTTCTCCAGATTGGAAAGGCTTCAAATCTCCATTCTCCAGATTTTTGATCTTAGCTTTATCCACAAATGCCTCCGTCGATCCAATCGCATCTATTTCATTTTTATATGCCGAATAAATGACTTTGGATTGCTGAAATAGTGGCTCTGTTTTGTATGCTTTTTTCAAGTACAACGGAATCAAGCTAGTCATCCAACCGTGGCAGTGTACAATATCTGGTGGCCATCCAAACTTTTTAACGGTTTCGATAACGCCCTTACAGAAAAAAACCATTCGATCAGAATTGTCTTCAAAAGGAACGCCATCTTCATCCAAGAAAATAGATTTACGCTTGAAAAAATCTTCATTATCCAAAAAGTAAACCTGCATTCTCGCCTCCTGTAGAGAGGCCACTTTTATGATCAAAGGGAAATCATCCTGATTAACAATGATATTCATTCCTGACAAACGTACTACCTCATGCAGCCTATGTCTTCTCTCATTGATCGTCCCAAAACGTGGCATCAACACTCTAATCTCCATCCCATTTTCTTGTACATACTGGGGTAATTTCCTCGCTATAGCTGCCACTTCAGAAAGTGCAGTGTAAGGTTGCATTTCCTGCGTAACGATCAGCACCTTTTTCTTGCTCATAAATCGCTTAAATCTAATTAGTAAAATGAAATAATGCTCAGAGGCTCAACAAAATAAGACTGCAAAGATAGCAAAAATCGAAGACTTTCATGTAATTAGCTGTAACTTAATAGTCTGTTAACAAAAACGGCTATATTTGCGCTTGTCGCACAAAAACACTACGATCGACATGCTTCTTTTCAAAAAAACAGCCGCTTTACAAGCTTACCTCCAACAAATAAAAACGTCTCACCAGCAAATCGGTTTTGTGCCGACTATGGGGGCCTTGCATAAAGGCCATCTCGCCTTGTTGAAAACTGCTATTCAAGATAGTGACATTACCATCTGCAGTATCTTTGTCAATCCTACCCAATTCAATGAACCTAGCGATTTAGAGGCTTACCCTCGTACTCCCGGTAAAGACATAGAGCAGTTAGAAAAGGTTGGTTGCGATATTCTATTTATGCCTACGGTAGAAGAAGTATATCCCCCCGAGACCAAGACACAAGTGTCCATCAATTTTCAAGGACTTGACGAAGTTATGGAAGGAAAGTTCAGGCCCGGCCATTTTCAGGGGGTAGCCCAAGTCGTTAAGCGCCTGCTCGATCTTACCAAGGCCGACAAGCTCTTTATGGGGCAAAAAGATTATCAACAAACCTGTATCATCGGGCACATGCTTGATACGCTAGCCCTTCCCACCCAACTAATCGTTTGTCCAACACTTAGAGAAACCGATGGGCTGGCACTTAGCTCTCGTAACGTAAGGCTTTCGCCAAATGGCCGTGCGATTGCTCCACAGCTATACCAATGCTTAAAAACCGTGAAGGAGCACCTAGCCACACACCCCATTGAAGAGGCAGTACAGGCAGGGAAAGAAATATTAGCTGCTCACCCCATTGAATTGGAATACCTAGAAGTTGCGCACCCTAAAACGTTACAAGCTATACAAGACCGAGAGCAACAGGCAGTTATCTGCTTAGCTGCATGGATCGATGGCGTACGTCTAATCGACAATGTCCTACTCGACTAAAATTATTAACACTTTTTAACACCCTTACGTAATTTAATTTCGTCTTAATGATAGTTTTCTTTGTTTTCAAATGAAAAAACTTTCAAACCTTACTTGACCAAATAATATATCACGTACGACTATGATGATTCAAAGATTCAAATCCAAAATACATAGAGCCAAAGTAACGCAAGCAGACCTCAACTATGTAGGTAGCATTACGATTGACGAAGCGCTTATGGAAGCAGCCAATATTATGGAGGGGGAAAAAGTACAGATTGTTAATAACAACAATGGGGAACGACTCGAAACATATGTGATCAAAGGAGAAAGAGACTCTGGCGTCATCTGCCTAAATGGTGCCGCAGCTCGAAGAGTACAAGTGGGCGACATTGTCATCATAATTTCCTATGGATTGATGAGTATAGAAGAAGCCAAAGCATTTGAGCCTAGCGTAGTTTTTGTGGATGAAAACAATAAGCTATCTTTGCCGCCCAATCATCCATAAAGCGGCATATGTGGCAAAAATATCTCGTCAACGCCCTAAAATTCCTGGTTTTCTTGGGAGTCGGTCTTGGCATTTTATACCTACTTTATACGAATCAAAACGCAGCCTACCAAGAGTATTGCGCTCAAGAAGGCATTGCTGCTGAAGATTGTAGCCTCTTGCAAAAGGTTATCGAAGATTTCCGGCAAGCCAACTACTGGTGGATATTAGCCGTCTTAACCGCTTTCACCATTAGTAATGTAAGTCGAGCGATTCGGTGGAAGATGTTGATTAAGCCATTGGGTTACCAACCCAAATTGATTAATGCTTTTTTAACGACCTGCCTAGGCTATTTTGCTAATCTAGGACTTCCACGGATCGGTGAAGTTGTACGAGGGGGGACGCTGGCACGTTATGAAAATATACGCATCGAAAAGGTGATGGGAACGATTGTGGTAGATCGAGTGGTGGATGTACTCAGCATTATTATTCTCACTAGTGTGGCCTTCCTAATTGAGTTTGATACCCTGTGGGCTTTCGCCCAAACGTATGTTTCCTTCGGTTCCTTAGTGATCTTGGGAATAGCTGGAGCGCTCTTCTTGGGTTTACTTTTTGCTTTACGCAAACCCATCTTGGCAACCTCTTTTGGGCAAAAAATATTGGAGCTGGCCAAAGGATTTTGGCAAGGAATCCAAACGATTAGCAAATTGGAGAACCCTGCCTTATTCATCCTACACAGCGTGAATATCTGGTTCATGTATTTTCTGATGACGTATCTGTGCTTTTTTGCCTTTGCACCTACTGCGCACCTATCGCCCTTGGCGGGGCTAGTAGTGTTTGTCTTCGGCGCGTGGGGCATCGTGATACCTTCGCCGGGTGGAATGGGCACCTACCACTTTTTAGCACAAACGGCGCTCACCATGTATGGCGTGAGCGGTAGCGATGGTTTTTCGTGGGCAAATATTGCGTTCTTTTCTATTCAATTAGGCTGCAATGTATCCATTGGAATACTTGCATTGATCCTGTTGCCTATTATCAATCGAAATTATAACCCTCAGCCTATCCATGGAGTCAGCGACGAAACTGCAACAGCTTAGCGCTAAACTACTTGCTTGGAGCGACATTCGCTCTACTGTAGCTTCTTGGCAACAGGGAGGGGAGAAGGTAGTGTTTACCAATGGCTGCTTTGACATTTTGCACTACGGCCATTTGCACTATTTAGCGGAAGCGAGTGACTTAGGTGACCGACTCGTTATCGGCCTCAACTCTGATGCTTCGGTGAAGCAACTAAAAGGGCAGCACCGCCCGATCCACGACCTGAAAACACGGCAAATGATGTTGGCTAGCCTCGACTTTGTCGATGCAGTAATCATTTTCGAAGAAGATACCCCGGCGCGATTGATTGAAGCCGTATTGCCCGATGTGTTAGTGAAGGGAGGAGATTATAAGCCAGAAGATATCGTAGGTTATCACACTGTCGTGCATAATGGAGGACAAGTAGCTACACTAGCATTTATCGAAGGATATTCTACTACTTCAATCGAACAAAAAATCCGGAATAGACCCGCATAACTATGGCAATAACAATCAAGACCCTGACCGATTATTTAGAAACGATTGCCCCTTCTGCTTTGCAGGAAAGCTACGATAATGCAGGGCTAATTGTAGGTAATGAAAATACCCCAATCAAAGGAGTACTCCTTTGCCTGGATTCGATAGAAGCGATTGTGGAAGAAGCGATTGCATTGAATTGCAACCTAATTATTGCGCACCACCCCATCATTTTTCAAGGGCTCAAGCGCCTGAATGGCAAAAACTACGTGGAACGCACGGTACTTAAAGCCATTAAGCACGACATTGCGATCTACGCCATTCATACCAACCTAGATAATGTGTACTACCAAGGTGTAAATGCCAAGATTGCGGAAAAGCTACAATTGGTAGACACCAAAATTCTAAGCCCCAAACCGACAGCAGCATCTGTGGGCTTACCGGAGTCCTCTGTAGGATCAGGTATGATCGGGAAACTGGCGGCACCAATGACGGAGCGCGCTTTTCTTCAGTTCATTAAAGATCAGATGCAAGTCAGTTGTATCAAGCATACCCAACTATTGGGGAAACCCGTAGAAAAAGTAGCCGTTTGTGGAGGTGCTGGAGGCTTTTTGCTAAAGCAAGCTATTAGGCAAGGTGCTGATATTTTCATCACCTCTGACTATAAATACCATGAATTTTTTGATGCAGATGGGCACTTAGTCATTGCGGATATTGGGCATTACGAAAGTGAGCAATATACCATTGAATTATTACATGAGATTATATCGCAAAAATTTAGTAATTTTGCGCTTTATTGTACGAACCTAGATACCAATCCAGTTCGTTATTTTTAAAACAATCTTAAAGAACTACATGGCAGAAGCAACAGTAGAAGAAAAATTAAGGGCATTATACGAGCTTCAGCAAATCGATTCTGAAGTCGATCAGATTGAAGTACTTAAAGGCGAACTGCCGATAGAGGTGAGTGACTTAGAAGACGAAGTGGCAGGTCTTAATACGAGAGTGGAGCGCCTTGATAGCAAGATTAGTGACTTAGAAAAAGAGGTGAGCAACCATCAGGCCAACATTAAAGAATCAGAGTCGCTCATCGAGCGCTACAAGTCGCAGCTGGATAATGTAAAAAATAACCGGGAGTACGAAGCGTTAACGAAAGAGTTGGAATTGCAAAGCCTGGAAATTCAACTTTCTGAGAAGAAAATCCGTGAAGCGCGAGTAGAAATTGAAAAGAAGTCAGATACCTATAAAGCTACCAAAGATCGTCGGGAGAGTAAAGTAGTGGACTTGGAGCGTAAGAAGGTAGAGCTGAAAGAGATTATTGCCAAGACAGAGAAAGACGAGGAAAAGCTACGCAAGAAATCAGATAAAGCGCGTAAGAAAATTGAAGACCGGCTATTGGTGGCCTACGACCGTATTCGTACGAATTACCGCAATGGTTTGGCAGTAGTTACAGTGGCCCGTAATTCGTGCAGTGGGTGCTTCAACAAAATCCCACCTCAGTTACAGCTGGAAATTGGTCAGCGCAAAAAGATCATCTCTTGTGAGCATTGTGCCCGTATTTTAGTAGACGATTATATTTTGAGCGATAAGCCAGAAGAAGCGAAAGCTTAGGCAAAGCTAACGATACCGCATCAAAAGCCTTAAGGATTACTTCGTGTTCCCTTAAGGCTTTTTAATTTAAACCCGATGAGCCGTTTATTCTATCTTATCACCTTGCTTTTACTCAGCAGCAGTGCATACAGCAAACACTTTGAGTTTGACTCCTCTGCTCGCGATGTCTACCAAAAAGTGCTAAGCCTTCGCTTCAATGAGGCATACGCGCTACTGGCTCACCAAAAGCTGAAAGATCCCGACAACCTAGTCTTAATCCATATCGAAAACTATATCGATTTTTTCACGATTTATATTTCTGAGGACAAAGCCGTTTACGACCGATTGCGCAAGCATAAAAAGAAGCGCTTAGCACGTATCAAAGAAGGTGATCCAAGCTCGCCTTACTATCTTTATGCGCAAGCAGATATCCGCTTACAATGGGCCTTAGTGCAGCTAAAATTTGAGGATTATCTCAGTGCGTTTAACGATGTGAGTAAAGCCTATAAACTACTTCAGCGCAACCAAGAGCAGTTTCCTGACTTTATGCCCAACCTAAAAGACTTAGGCATTTTGCATGCGATGGTGGGTACTATACCAGACAACTATAAATGGGGCGCGCGGCTGCTGGGCCTAAGTGGCACGATCGAACAAGGGCAGGCCGAAATACAGCAAGTGCTAGACTATGCCGCTACCAACGATTTTATCTTCGAAACAGAAACCCATGTCCTCCACGCCTACTTCCTTTTGCACCTCAAGCACGATTACAAAGGGGCCTGGCAAGCAGTAAAAAAAGGAAGGCTAAGCCCTACGACTAACCCGCTCCACGCTTTCATCATGGCTAATATTGCGATGCGGACTGGCAAGAATGATGAGGCAATTCGCATTTTGCAACAGGCCCCCAAAACAAGGCAGTACGTAGCATTCCCTTACCTCGAATTCATGCTGGGCATGGCAAAACTTCGCCGAATGGATGAGGATGCAGATCAGTATTTCACGGCATTTTTAAAAAAATTTCGAGGCCGAAATTTCATCAAAGAAACCTACCAAAAACTGGCATGGCACAAGCTGATTGCTGGCGATAGAGAAGGCTATCGAAGATATATGAAAGCTTGCCTTGACCATGGCGATACTGAATCGGGTGAGGATAAAAATGCTTACTTGGAAGCACAAGCTGGAACAGTTCCCATAGCAGGATTAATAAAAGCCCGCTTGTTATTTGATGGCGGTTATTATCAACGAGCACTTACTGCACTTGAGGAGGTTCAGAAAAGTGACCTGAAGCGATCGCCTAATCAACTAGAATATACCTATCGAATGGGCAGAGTTTTACATGGCCTTCAGCGCTATGAAGACGCCATCAGTGCCTACCGATCGACCATTACAAGAGGTAGAAAAGCCCCTTATTTCTTTGCCTGCAATGCAGCACTACAGATGGGCTTAATCTACGAGGAGCAAGGAAACGTTGCATTGGCAAAAGCGGCTTTCCAAGATTGCCTGCGCATCAAGCCGGATGAGTATCGCACAGGTTTACACCAAAAGGCGAAGTCGGGACTGGCTCGCTTGGAATAGATGGCTTAGCTAAGTTGAATAAACACATTTTGGCTTACCTTATGCGAAAGCATTACTTCTTTGGTAGTGTTCAAGCGAATTTGAATAGACTCATCAAACTCAAAGCGTTCCAGTAGCTCTACCTCTGCTCCCAAGCCCATTTGCAGCTGATCGAGGTACTGCAAAAAAGCGGGCGAGTGCTCTTGCACCCCAACGACGGTACCCTTGGCACCAAGTTCCATTTCGGATAGCAACACCTGCTTGCGCTGTGTAAAATTACCTTCTGCATCAGGAATGGGGTCACCATGCGGATCAAATTTTGGCTGCCCCAAAAAGGAGTCTAGTCGTTCTACAAGCTGAGGAGATTTGATGTGCTCTAGCTGCTCTGCGATTTCGTGTACTTCATCCCAGGAGAAGTGCAGCTTTTCTACCAAGAAGACCTCCCACAGCCGATGCTTGCGTACCAGCAACGTAGAAATGCGCACCCCAGCGTCTGTAAGCTTTACTCCACGATAGGGCTGGTAATGAATATATTCTTTATCGGATAAGCGTTTGAGCATGTCGGTAACAGAGGCTGCGCTGGTTTGCATTTCTTTAGAAATGGCATTAGTGCTGGCGGGCTTACCAGTCTTTTCAACGATTTTGAAAATAGCTTTTAAAT
>JBCCRH010000219.1:0-10013 GCA_039208045.1 Bacteroidota bacterium | reverse complement strand
GATTTTACTGCGGTACAGGCTTTTGATGAGCAGCGAACGGAGTTTACACAAACGGAAAAATCAGGCTTTACCAATGATGCGCTGAGCTTTAATGGCGATGCGACCACATTGTTGGCGAACAATCGAGTAGTTTCCAGAAGACGACTATTGTCTTATTTGGGTCGGGTGCGTTATGGATTTTTAGATCGCTACCTCTTGGAGGTTACCGCTAGAGCGGATGGAGCATCTGTATTTTCGGAAGATAATAAGTGGGGCTTTTTCCCTGCGGCATCTGCTGCCTGGAAAGTTCATTTAGAACCCTTTATGGCAGATATAACGTCAGTGGATGAGTTGAAATTCCGAGTGAGCTATGGTGCAACGGGTAACCAGGGGATTAATTCTTTGGAAACCCTTGGGGTGGCTGATGATATTCCCTACGTCTTCGGCACGCAGACGGTAAGTGGTGCTACCGCTTCCTCCCGCTTACCTAATCCTGATCTGAAATGGGAAACCACCACTACCTTTAATGTGGGGGTAGATTTTAGATTATTTGGCAACTTCTTTGAAGGAACGCTTGAATATTACTATGCGAAAACAAGTGATTTACTCTTGGATAGAGCAATTGCGGGAACGACTGGCTTCAATGTGATTCGATTTAATGTAGGAGAACTAGAAAATACAGGTATAGAAGCGAGCTTGATCACCAACCTAGTCAGAAGTCGCGACTTTAATTGGTCGGTGGGTATGGTCTTTTCCAGAAACAGAAATCAAATTCTTTCGCTTACAGGAGAAGTGGACGATCAGGGTAACCCCATCGATATTACCGATTCTTTTGGACGACGCTTATCCATTGGCCAATCCATCAACAATATTTGGCTCCCTCAGTATGATGGTATTTACCAGGAAGGTGATAATATTGGAGATAGTGGAAACCCCTTGGCACAACCTGGTGACATTCGCGTAGTGGATCAAGATGGAAATGGACAGATTGACAATAGAGATAATGTGTTCACCAGCACCGATCCAGATTGGTATGGCTCTATCAATTCCACGATGAGTTACAAGGGTTTCTCCCTATTTGTGGATGTGTTCATCGTTCAGGGGGTAACTAAGTTGAATTCTGTACTTGCAAATGGTGAATTGTGGAAAGGGGCTATCAATGGTGTCCGATCTCGTTATTACACGCCTGAGTTTCCTTCTACTGACTTTCCACGGCCAAAGCCAGATACGCACTTGCATTTGTTTCCTTTTGCGGTTAGAGATGCTTCCTACGTTCGTCTAAGAACCGTAACGCTGGGCTACACCTTCCCAGAGGCAATGCTCAATTCTATAGGTATCAATAGCTTAAATATTTATGCAACGGGGACGAACTTGTTCACAGCTACTGATTTTCCATCCTATAGCCCTGAACAAAATCTGGTGAATGGTGCTACAACTGTATTCCCTGAAACTAGAAACTTCACCTTTGGTCTTAAAGTAGGATTATAAATCATTCCAAAAAAAAGAGACATGCAATTATATAATCGAATTAATCTAAAAATAAGCACTTCGCTGCTGGTTGTCGCGCTACTGTTTACTGCGTGTAGCGATGATTTTTTGAAAGATGAACTCCTCTCCGATACTTCTGTAGATTTCTTATACTCTACACCAGAAGGCTTGGAATCTGCTGTAGTTGGGTTATACACCCTCAATCGGCAATTATATGAGGACAATACCTTAAACGGTTCATTCCCACTTATTCTTCAGGCTAAAAGTGACCTTGGGGTGGGAATTACCGGAGAAATTTCCCTATACAGCCGCCTGCTTTGGGGCGCTAGCCTTGGGGATTTCGGCACAGAATCTGGTATTAACAAATATTGGGTGCATTTTTACAAAATTGTGGATCGTGCCAATGCTATTATTCAGGCAGCAGAAGCCCTAGAGGGTATTGACGAAAGTAGACGGAACCAAATTCTTGCAGAAGCTAGATGTATGAGAGCCAATTCTATTTTTACGCTCTACCGCTGCTTCAATAACATCTTTGTGAGCACCGAACCCACCACGCCAGAAAATGCATTTGAGGTGCCTCGCGACAAATCTTCCGTAGAAGAAATTTTCTCTTTATTGAAAAGTGACCTAGATTTCGCGATCAGTAACTTAGAATACTCAACGCCTGAATTCGGCAGATGGACACAAGGAGCTGCCCGGCACGTAAGGGCCAAAGTGGCGATGTGGGAAGAAGACTGGGCAGAAGCTGCTGCGCAAACTGACGCCATCATTATGAGTGGTAATCACGCACTTGTTCCGACTACAGCTGAAGTATTTGCCGGAGAGCTAGACCACTCCGAAACCCTATTTGCTGTTAACTTTGAAAATGAAACGATTGGTGGTGGTGGCTTCCACATTATGAACTGGAATATAGTGTCCAGCTATGCAGAAGCACCAGGCCTCATCCAGTCGGTTGAAAATGGTGGAGCAGGAGTGGGATTCTTATCTCTCAACGATTACACCATCAACCTACTCAACGAAGACCCAGATGATGATCGAAAAAATGGAACCTACTATATTTTCGAATACTTGTACAATGACGAAGAAACGCTACCTGCCGGTAAAAATATTGGAGAGCCGCTAGACTTATACGAAAACTCTCTTACGGATCAAAATGAGTTTATGCTCTACTACCGTAGGCAAAACCCTGGGATTCTCAAGTTTTTTGATGATCAGGTAGAGCCAACGGATCGGAATCATTTTAAAAACGTAATGATTTACCGTTTAGCTGAAACCTATCTGATTGGTGCAGAGGCACATATGATGCTAGGTCAAACAGCTACTGCCTTAGAGTACCTCAATACCGTTAGAAGCAGAGCAAAAACAGCTGCTGTAGGAGCGATAGATTTACAAGCCATTTTGGATGAAAGAGCACGTGAATTGGCCTTTGAAGGACAACGGTGGTTTACCCTCAAGCGAACGGGCAAATTATTCGAATTCCTGCTTGACCACATGAATAATGATAATATGAACGAATCGTATCCGGAAGGAAATCCTAAAGAAATTCTTCGTGAATACATGGAAAACTGGCCGATTCCTCCACAGCAGATTGACTTACTAGGGCCTAGTTATCCACAAAATGATGGATACAATTGATCGATACTTTCAAACTATAAAAAAGCGCATCATGAAAAATAAAAATATATTTTTTGACAAAGGAAGCAGTATTCCAGCTGTTGTCATGCTGGTATTTTTCTGTATCTCCTTTATGTCGTTACCATCCTGTAACGACCTAGATGATATTCCCCCACCTTCCGCTTATGTTCCACCAGAGCCTGATACTACTGGCGCTTGTGTCTTTCTCACGGTTAATCCGGAAGTTAATGCAGAAGTAGCCTTGGATTTTGAGTGCGAAGGGCCAGAGTACACCTTTTTTGGGGAAAAAGACGGTACGATTACGATCGAATATGCCGACAATCCTGATGTAGGGGGGATCAACGATTCTGAGCAAGCCGTAAAAGTCACACAAACTGCAGGCATAGAACCGTGGGCTGGATTTTTCTTTGATTTATCTTCCAAGATAGATTTTTCTACGGTGCAGGCAGTGAGAATCAAAGTGTACTCTCCTGCTGCGGGGCAAATGATTAATGTTAAACTGGAAGATAGTGCGGATGGCTCGATTAATTCAGAAGTGTCCGTTCTTACTACGGTCTCTGGTGAATGGGAAGAACTTTGTTTTCCCTTCTCGTCTAACGATTCGGATAAGTTTGACCGATTTGTATTGTTCTTTGATTTTCAGGGCCCTAGAGATGTCGAGACGATTCATTATTTCGATGATATCATCCTTGGAGACGGCTGTATGATGGTGGCTGGCCCTACTGCTGTACCTACTGTGGCAGCCCCGACCCCTTCGGTTGCAGCCGACAAGGTTATTTCTCTGTTTAGTAATGCCTACACCGATGTACCGGTAGATACCTGGCTGACAGAGTGGTCGGCTGGCGCACTTTTGGATACTATGATTGCAGGCGATGATGTCAAAAAGTACAGCGAGTTGAGCTTTGCGGGTATCGAAACGGTGATGAACCAGATTGACATTAGCTCCATGACGCATTTCCATACTGATATATGGACGGCAGATGCCACAGAGATAAAAGTGAAGATCGTAGACTTTGGTCCCGATGGTGCTTTTGATGGAGGTGATGATACCGAGCACGAGATTACCATTGAAAACCCTGCTTTGGAGGAGTGGGTGAGTTTAGATCTCCCGCTAGCTGAATTTACCGGCTTGACGACCAGAGGTAATATCGCTCAGTTTATCTATTCGGCAGCCCCAGGAGGGCAGGCGACCGTATTTATAGATAACGTCTTCTTCTATGATAACGATGGACTCTTTTCAGAGCCAGCAGTAGCCGCCCCAGCACCTACCTTTCCACAAAACAACGTGATTTCCATGTTTAGTGATGCCTACATGAATGTGCCAGTAGACACTTGGCGCACCGAATGGTCAGCAGCTGATTTTGAAGAAGTCGATATCATGGGTAGTGCGACACTGAAGTACACCAACCTGAATTTCGTAGGTGCTGAAACGGTGATGAATCAAATCGATGTGTCTAGCATGACGCATTTTCACGCAGATGTGTGGACGCCCGATGCGAGTCTACTTCGAATAAAACTAGTGGATTTTGGGCCTGACGGTGGTTTTGACGGCGGTGATGATACAGAGGATGAGTTGACATTTGAAATGCCAGCACAGGGACAATGGGTTAGCATTGATGTGCCCCTATCTGATTTTGCAAATATGACTACTCGGCAAAACATTGCACAGTTAATATTTTCTGGAGAACCGGCTGGTGGGATGACCTTGTATGTGGATAATGTATATTTCCACAATAATATGGCTGCGCCAACCGAGCCGCCAGTAGCGGCCCCTACGCCTACCCTAGATGCGGCAGATGTGATTTCTATGTTTAGTGATGCTTATACGAATGTACCGGTAGATACTTGGCAAACAGTTTGGTCGGCAGCTGATTTTGAAGAAGTCGATATAATGGGCAGTGCGACGCTGAAGTATAGCAACCTCAATTTTGTGGGTGCAGAAACCGTCATGAATCAAATCGATATTACCGGTATGACCCACTTCCATGTAGATGTTTGGACACCCGATGCCACTACCTTTAGAATAAAGCTGGTCGATTTCGGACCTGATGGTGGCTTTGATGGTGGCGATGATACTGAACATGAGGTCATCTATGAAAACCAGGCACAGGGAGAATGGATTAGTCTGGATATTCCTCTAACTGATTTCGTTAATCTAACTACTCGGAACAATATTGCACAGCTAATATTTTCTGGATTGCCTTCTGGTGAAATAACTGTATTCATTGATAATGTTTATTTCCATAACAACTAACTAGTAGACCAAAACCAAGCACTATGAACCGGATTCATCTCATTTTCCTACTCTTACTTAGCGGGTATAATTACTCAATTGCACAATGCCCTCAGGTACTGTGGGAAGATGAGTTTGAACAAACGGTGCTAGATACCAATAAATGGTCGTTCCAGCTCGGAGACGGTTGCGATATTAACCTCTGCGGCTGGGGCAATAACGAATTGCAATGGTACCAATCTGAAAATGTAGAAATAGTGGATGGCACGCTACGAATCATTGCAAAAGAAGAACAGGTCAATGATAAACCATATACCTCTGCCAGAATACGAACACTTGAAAAAGGAGACTGGACCTATGGCAGGTTCGAAGCTTCTATCAAGTTGCCTACTGGCAAAGGTATGTGGCCTGCCTTTTGGATGCTACCTACCCAACAAGTGTATGGCGGTTGGCCGCAAAGTGGAGAAATCGATATTGTAGAATTAGTAGGCAGTGAACCCAATCAAGTGCATGGCACTATTCACTACGGACAGCCTTGGCCAAAGAATACTTACGCACAAGGCAGCTACCGCCTTCAGGAAGGCGAGTTCATCGATCAATTTCACACCTTCGCTGTGGAATGGGAAAAAGATGAAATTCGCTGGCTCCTGGACGATTATGTCTACTCCACCAAACATCCAGAAGACATTGCTCCAAATAAATGGCCTTTTGACCAAGCCTTCCATTTTGTTCTCAATCTTGCCGTAGGCGGCAATTGGCCAGGCAATCCTGATGCGACCACCACCTTTCCTCAAACTATGGAAGTGGAGTATGTGCGCGTCTTCGATGGATTTTTCCCTAGCCTTAGCGGAAAGCGGAAAGTCGAACAAAAGGAAGAAGCTGTAAAATATACCATCCTGAACGCCCCTGAAGGAAGCACCTTCACTTGGACACTTCCAGCGGGTGCGACCTTAGTAGAAGGGCAAGGTACGCCTGAAATTACTGTTGACTGGGGAGAAGCAGGAGGTACTGTCAAGGTCGCTATAAATAGCACTTGTAAAACGCAGGAAATTACACTGGATGTATCAGTGAAAGCGCCATTAGCAAAGTTATTTTCGCTAGAAGATTTCGAAACAGATAGCAAACAACTAAGCTATACGTTTTCTTCAGGAACATTCACTAATGATGCAAAAAATCCAGCTCCCAATGCCGTCAATACCTCTGCACTATCGGGCAAATATGTAAGAAATAAAGCCAACCGTTACGATGTACTGACCTACAGCATATCCAACTTAGACATCAAAGCACTTACCAAAGAAACCCAGACGTTTTTTATCGACATCTACACAAGTGCTCCTGTAGGTACGGAGATCGTCCTCCAACTCGAAAATAAGAGCCGAGCGCAAGCTTCCGCTTATCCAAAGGGCAGGCATAGCCGCTTTAATACCCATACCCAAAAGCAGAACGAATGGCATCGCCTCGAATTCACCTTTGTAGAGCAACTTGACACTTCCATTACTCAAGCGACAATCGATCAGTTAGTGCTACTCTTTGCTCCCAATTCTGAAAGTGGCGATACCTATTACTTTGATCATTTTGATGTGTATAGTTCAGTAAAAGATGCACATAAGAAATAATTAGGGTGCCGAGCCTCCCCTTATTTTAATCACTTTAAAATAACCCTCCCCGAATACACTCGCTGTCCTTCACGGGAAACCGTGTAGAAATAGAGGCCAGCAGCCAACTCTTTGCGTTCGAACAAATAATGTGATCCAGTAAAGCTTTCAGAGCGAATCATGCGTCCAGTGCTATCAAACAATTGGAACCCTACCTCCTCATACATTCCCGCTGGCAGCTCAAAATGTACCACATCAACGGAAGGATTGGGGTACACCAAAAGCGGCTCCAAGTCGGTATCATCTATTTCGTTTACATCACTGATGACTTCAATGAATGGCTCATGAATCGTATGGAAAGTCGTGTTAGTGGTGATAGGTAGATTAAAATCTACATAAATGGAAGCAGTATTTTCGATGACCGTACCGATCTCATTTCCGGGCTTTTGCGCTACGCTGAAATTCACAAAACCATTAGACAGTACCTCATCCTCCGATTCTGGCGGAAGATTGATGTCCGTAAAAGTAAATCGAACTACACCTTCCCCATCAACATCAAATTCATAGGGATGACTAGAGGTTCCTGGACGTACCGTAGAGAAATCAAGGAATGAAGAAAGCGTATCCACTAGCACTACGCGAGAAGCACTTTCATCTCCCGTATTCCGAAAAAGAATCCTGTATTCTAGCTCAGCATCTTCGAAGATATTGTTCTCGTTATCAAAACCAGAAGGTACAGAAGAGATCAAATTCAGCCCACAAAAATCAGCGAGTGGCCAGCAGGCAGAAGACACAAAACTATCCCCATCATTTGTTGAAAACTGATTAAAAAAGCCAAGACTTGCCGCATTACCACTACTACCAATACAGCCCTCTACCGCGCTAATGGGCTTACTCAAGCCTGGTGCCCCAGGTTCTTGCTGTGCAATAAAGTGGAAGGTGCTTCCATTGGCCTCTACCGCCACCTCCATGCTCTCGCCAGGATCCAATTCATAAGCGCCAGGCATCAGCAAAACAGCATCTTCGATAACGATATATTCCAGCGTTTCGTCCATCGGTTCCGTCCCTACATTCTTTAGAATAAAACGCACAGAATCACCATCACAAAATCCCTCCGATTCAATAAGAGCACCCGACCATTCATCAGAAGGTGGAAAACAAAGGCTATCGGGATAAATGTGTGCCTCCGAACAAGCCACAAACCCAAGCTCCGCATCACAAGCGGTAAAGGCCGTAAATTCAAACCTAAAGCACTCATTGGGAGCAATATCGCCTAGCGGGAAGGTCACTATTTGTCCATCAATACTTGAGGGAGGTATCTGCGAAGTCTCAAAAGTGAAGACGGAATCTAAAATAACCTCTACATAAGCATCTTCAGCTAAAACAGGGCCAAGGTTACAGTATTCTACAAAAAACAGGGTAGCGTTGCAGGGATTGGCCCAAAAATAATTATGATCCACCGTAAGGTAAGGGCATTCGATTGCTGGCTGTATGGGAAAGTCTAGTTCGACCGTATCGAGGTAACTTATATGAATAGAAGTATCTACCACACAGGACTCCCAATAGTCGACCGGAAGGATCACATTGACGGTATAACTTCCCGTATCACATTCAATTAAATAGTTGCCAAGTGAATCTACATTGCCATAAAAGATAGTCGTATCATTCTGATAGGCTTCCACCATCCAGTCTTCTAATGGCAGCTCTTCCATCGATTCGAGGCAATCTTCGTCTAAGTCCTGGAAAACATTGCCAAAGATTTGCCCCGGCTTGATAATCCCATTCACATCGGTTTGCACCAAAAGCCCAAAGGGCCTATCCGTTTCTTCTATCCACCCACCCATAACATAACCACCGTTCGGGTGGAGGACAAGGTGCGTAAAACGCTTATCGCGTGCATCAGGCCGAATGACACGCTCCCAATTGGCGCTACCCGTCGCACTAACTTTCATGATAAATGCACCAATATCAGTAGTCAGCTCATTTTCGTGTCTTCCGACTAAAATAATGTCTCCCTCAGGGTTTTCAAGGAGTGCATTTAGGGTCACCTTCTGATCAGGAAAAGCATAATCTTCTCGCCAAATTTGGTTTCCATCAGTGTCAATTTTAAGTAGGAAAGCATCTTCTCCTGGAGCATGATTTAGGCCACTAATGATCAAATTCCCATCCGCAGTCGGTGCTAATCCGGTAGCCTCATCGCTACCCGAAGCGGATAGGCTTGTTTCAGTTAGCACTAAACCATTATCATCTACTTCAAGCATCCACGGCTGTATAGACGAGTCAAGCGCTCGGTTCATCAAGATGAGTATCCTACCATCTGATAATTGCTCTAAAGCAACCCCTTCTTCATAATCAAGAGTTTCTATTACAGATGACCAAAGTACACTGCCATCAGCTGCTACTTTTACCAAAAGTAAATCACGATTGCCAGGGTTAAAAGTGCTTTCCCGTTCCGCTAAAGCGAGATAATTACCATCAGCAGTTAGAATTACTTCTGTAGCGTAGACATTAAAATTGGGAGTAGCATATATATCCTTTATCCAAACGGTATCGAAGGAGCTAGCGTTTGTGGAAACATTATAATCTTCATAGAATAGAAGGAGCTCAAGATGGCGATCTCCCCCTGTATTAGGTTCTGCCTCTACCAGCACGGCTAAGGAATCAGGCGTTTTCCAGGTAGCCGATCGGCTAAATCGATGGATGGGTTGGTTACCGGGAATGCTGCCACTGATGAGTGAAAGTGGTTTATGAGAAGTCCAATATGGGCCAAATTCCGCATTGCCACTTGAGGTATTAAAAAGCACTAGCTGCGTGGAACCATTGAATCCAGGCATCGCAGAAATGTATACCCCATCATCTTGATAGGCGCCGCCAAAGGTGCCCGTATAAAAAGTCCGTATCCAACCTTGAGCACTTAAACCTTGTGCAATAAACGAAATAAGGAGAAGTAAAAAGAGGATTCTAAACTGATCTATTTTTCTCTTTGCCATAGCTTATGTTCTTTTTTAGATGAGCAAAAAACGTCTTCACTCGATAATTTTTCTGACCCTACAAAAGTCCTAAACTGCTACCCTTTTCTCAAG
>JBCCRH010000218.1:0-10028 GCA_039208045.1 Bacteroidota bacterium | reverse complement strand
TTGAGCAAAACTTGGCTCAGCAAAAGTTCATCGCCCAATAGAAGATTAGTAATGCGCTGATCAATATTAGCTCGAACCGCTACCGGCCGATTTTCAAATTGCAGGCTAAAGGTCTTCCGCATCGACTGTACCAAGCCCGGCAAATCAAGCGGCTGCTTGACCACTTTCATTTCTCCAGCTTGTATCTTGCTAAAGTCCAAAATATCAGAAATCAAGCCCGTGAGAATATCAGCGGATCGCTTTAGCACCGTCAAATATTCTTGCTGCTCCGAAGAGGGCTGCGTATCGTACAGCAAGTGGGTCATGCCAACGATGGCGTTGAGTGGCGTGCGGATTTCGTGGCTCATCCGAGCTAAGAATTGTTGCTCCGCAGCGCGCGCTTCTTCCGCTACTTCTTTTGCTTGCCGCAATTCCTCCTCTAGCATTTTGCGGTTGGTAATATCATAGTGAATACCGATGGAACCCACCATTTTTCCCGCACTGTCGTAAATGGGCGCCCCGCTAATGAGCACCCAGATCGGGCGACCATTTTTGTGCTTAATCTGCACTTCGTACACGCTAGACTTACCCGTCCGACGGTCTCTATCTTCGGCTTGAATTACCGACTTAAATGCTGGCACAATGAATATCTCCTCTGCATTTTGCCCAATGAGTTCGTCGCTGGTGTAGCCCGTCATTTCACAAAACGAATCGTATGCTCGGAGAATATTTTGCTCTACGTCCACCTCTAGCAGTCCCAACTCCATATTCTCCATAATGCCTCGGTATTTTTCTTCGCTTTCGCGTAATCGCCTTTGCGCGTGACTCAGCTCTATTTCGGCTGCTTTGCGGGCGGTTATATCTCTTGCTACCGCAAATACTTGGTCGATCTGCTCCCCTTTTTTAAGGAGCTGTACATTTTGGCCTAGCCATACGGTCTTGCCCCACTTATCCAGAATCGGAAATTCAAAATAGCTTTGTGGCTGGCCTTTTTGGAAAACTTCCTGATAGAATTTGATCACTTTTGTTCTGAAATCGGGATGAATAAATGCAGTGAAGCGCTTCCCAATGACTTCCGCTTCGGTGTAGCCAAACTTGACAAAGGCCACCTGGTTGATGTACGTAATGGTTCCAATCGCATCTGCCCGATAGATCAGATCGCTTACATTTTCAACAATTTGGCGGTATTGCTTTGCAATGCGATCAAGGTCGGCAGTACGTTCCTGAATGGTTGTTTCGAGTCGCTCATTGAGCTGCCGCAATGCTTCGTTCGCAGCATACAACTCTAGCGATTTTTTCTCTAAAATCGACTCCGCTTGGGCGCGCGCTGCTTGCTCCCGTTCCAGTTTTCGGCCTAACAACTCAATCTCTTCCATAGCTTCTGATTTTTCAGCTCGGATGTTTGGTTAGCACAAATTTCACCCTTTTCCCTGTTTCGTCCAGTGGAATCATTTCGATAGCAGCTTCTTCTTGATAGTAGGCAAAACAGCGCTCAATCAGGCCTTTTGCGAAAGCAGACATCCGACGCTCCGAAATGTAGATCATCTCCAAGCTATTTGGCGAAAGCCGCTGCGTCAAAAACTGAGGGAGTTCCGCCTCTGGATACAACTTCTTGACCTCCACATGAATGTAGCCTTCCAAGGATTCCAAAAATGTAAAGGCATCTGGCTGACCTTCCAAAAAGTGACCATAGTGCTGCTCGAACACGCTAAAAAAGTAGGTGCCGAAGGCATAGTACAAATCAGCCGTCTCTTTTTCCTTCAAGTGGCCCAAGGCATTGGCAAGCGTATGCATTTCTTGGTGGTCGTAGGTACCTACAGCTGTATAGATGCCCTTCGACGGCAAATCCGACTCCGTAAGCAATTGGTCGACGGTGGCATAGCCGTAGTTTTCCTCGACCATTTTTAGAAAGTTGGTAAAAATAATGCCTTTCATGCTTGGGTATTGTGTGTTCAATTTAAGTACTAAAAGCCATTTAATTTAGCTTGCGAGGAAGATTTCACTGGATTCCAGGGGTCATTGTACGATTTTCGGAAGAAAAACTCCTCATAATAGGCAATGGTACGTACGATTCGCAAGTAAGTTCCAGTGTAGAGGCTCATCAGTGGCACATAAGGCCAGAGGAACAATTCTTCATTGCGGCGCTCCGAAAAAATATAGGCGCTCGTCATTTGCACAAAGCCTACAACCATGTACAAGGTCAAATTCATGGGGATGATAAATTGTAAACTGCCATTAAAATTGATGCAGATGTCGAGCATATAGACCCACCAAGTGATGTCGAGCACGACATTGTAAAACACATTTTCAAAAAGCGCAAAAAAGTTGCTCCAACGAAAATTGGCGTGCGGCACGTATACATCGGCATGCTTGCGCACGCGAAAGCGGATGATGGACTTATCCCAGCGCAGGCGCTGCTTGGTGAGTTTTTTAAACTTGGAAGGCGCATTGGTAAGGCAAACCGCTGTAGGCTCAAACACGGTGCGATAGCCCGACTTGCGAATCTTCACCGTAATATCGCCATCCAGCCCCGGCCCAATATCCCAGCCCCCGATACTATCAATCACGTCTTTGCGAAAAGCACCAAATGCGCCCGATATAATCTTATAGATGCCCAACTGAGAGGAGATAATACGACCGACTGAGATGGTCTTCAAATACTCGATTGCTTGCAGCTTCGCACAAAGACTTTCGCGATAATTGCGCACTTTCACATTGCCACCCACAGCGCCAATCTTCTCATCCATATAAAATGGAATGATAATATTCTCAATAGCATCACAATCAAACGAGCAGTCCGCATCCAAGTGAACGATCAGTTTTCCTTTCGTGTAGCGCAAGGCCAAATTGGCAGCACTTGCCTTCCCACCTCGCATCTCATTGCGGATAAATTGCCCAATCAAGCCCCGCTTTTCCAGGTCTCGGCCGATAATTGGCGTGTCATCATCAGAGCCATCATCTACAATAATTAGCTCAAAATTCTTGTACGTCTGCTCCGCTAAGGACTTGGTGAGTTTGTATAGGTGCGCCCCCTCGTTCTTTCCGGGTATGATGATGGAGATCAGTGGATTTTCATTGTAGAGTGCCTGGCGAGCTTGCTCCCATTTTGCCTTGCGGCCTTTTTGGTTTAACCAATACCAAAGCGCCACCAGAAAGTCCGCTCCGATATAGCGGGTCAATTCAAAAATGACGAAGTACCAAAATACGCGAATAAATTTCCAGATACCGACCTCCTGCCAGTACACCATATATTCGGGCAGTATTTGCTCTAGGATAGGATGCATGGGTCGAGATTAGTAGAGAGGGGCTGTAGGAGCACTTCGACATAGGGTTGAATGTCCGTAAAGTTGTCTCCAATCAGCTTACTCAAGTTGTACTGCAATAAATCCTCCAAGTCGGCAGCTTCTTCCAAGGTCATTTCCGGAAGGATGAAAAGGTAATGATCAAAACCCTTACTCGATAGCACGTCCGCAGCGCGGAGATAGCTTCGGATAATCGTCAGAATTTCGTGGCGTAATTGCTCCTTAGTATCAGGCCCCAAAAAGTGGAAAGCCTCGGTATTTAGCTGTAAGCTTCCAATAAAGCTAGAGCCTGGCCGTAGCTTAGTGCGCTCCAACTCCTGTTGGAGAACGAGTTGAAAAAACTCCCAACCAATCGTTCCAATTGGAAGGGAGCTTGGAAAATTACTAGCATTATGTCGTGCTAAGCCTTGCTTGGCGATTTGGGCGCCGAGCTCGCTTAGGGTATAGTCGTAGATGGGGCGGGTGTGGATGGCGTCTAAGTCCATTTCATGGCCGCAGTCCACGCAGGCCGCTTTCATGGGCGTATCCTGGGCGTGGTGGCCACAAGTTTGGCAGTTGCTAATCTCTGAAGGCTTATCGTAGTCGATGCCGATGTGGCGCAGTTTTTTGTCGCACTTAGGGCAGATCAATTGGTTGTCGCGCTGAAAGTCAGATTCCGGCCCAACGTAGGCGCAGCGGAAGTGATGAATGAGGTTTTCTGTCTCCAATTCTAGCGATCCGCACTTGCTGCATGTTTCCCTGAAATTGAGGTAGCTGCTATCGCATTCCGTACACAAATTCACCTTATCGACCAACTTGCCTTCGAGGTACCCTTCCCGCTGAAATTCTGCTAAATGCTCAACAAGATGTAGATTATCCTCCACCGCCCAAAAGCTATTCAGAAAAGGATAGGTATAACCAATCAGAGCATTTCGGTCTCTCTTGGCACTGAGTTTTTGGCCTCGGCTGTAGATATATTGCACGGTCTTCAGTAGCAAACTTTCTTTACTACCATCGGCAGGGCGAGCGTGGCGCAGTTCTGCCAGCCGCTCCCAAATCGCCACTACCTGACGTTTTATCTGGTAAGCCGATTGACGCTCCCAAGCGCCATCGACCTGTTGAGCGAGTAGTTTGTGCTCCGAAGGATATTGTAAAAAAACGGGCATCAAATAGTGGTGAAGTTCCCTGCTCGATCGCAAGGTATGCAGCACTTTTAGCGATTCCCGCTCCCAGTCGCTATGCAGCACGATGCCGTGTACCTGATCAAAAGGAAGGGTCGCTAGCTGACTCGCATTGGTAATCATCGCATATTGGTGCCCTTCGCTTTCCATCAATTGTAATTGTCCGCTTAGTCGTAGTACTTTTTGTGTCATGGTAATGCTAGTTGGGATGGTTAAGTGTGCAACGAAAATAAGTTTCAGGGCCTCGCGGATTACAAATCCACTGAGCGCGGGCCATGCTTTATGGGAAAAGTTGGTAGCGGCTTTTTGATAGCTTTACCGTCATTTTGTAGTACTGTTCCCAGCGCGCTGCCTCCGCTTCGTGTAGGGGTAAAATGTCGACTACAATATTGCGCTCTGTTGGCTCGTATTTTTTCTGAAATTCAGAAGGTACTGCGTAGGTTGAAATGTGGAAATGATGCACCAGGCCCTTGCTCTCACTACCGTCCGGGAAGAAGACATCGACGATGTCGCCTTGCTGGAGGTAGGGAATTTCTTCTTGGTCGAAGTAGGCGCGTATGCGAAGGGTTTCGGGCTGATGGATCGTGAGTAGCTCCTGTTGCTCGTAGCAAATTTCGAAGTTCTCGAAATTGATGCGACCGATAATGCCTGATTTTTGCGCGATATACGCTTGGGTCGTCCCAATATGCTCATACTGTCCACGGTGAAGCACCTGTATCTGTTCTGCTTGCTTGCGCAATTTTCGTCTATATCGCTTTAGGTATTCGATCTCTTTTCGGATCGTCTTGATGCTCGTTTGGTGGCGTGCGATTTCATCTTGCAAACCGATCAGGCGATCGCCTTTATTCGTCACGCCGAGCAGCACCAATTCCTTTTGTTCTTGGTAGGTTTCGTGTGCCAAGGACAGCCGCTGTCCTGTTGCTTTTTCTTCTATCTTTTTCAATGCTATCTTTCCTTCTACCTGCAAGCGCTCGCGTTCTACCCACTCCACCGGGCTACTCCCTTTGATCGAAAGGTGATTATCGGTTTCGGGATCTATTTCATTTTTGTACCAAAACAAGGTATCTCCCTGCGCCACCCGATCCCCTTCTTTGACTTGCAATTCCATCAGCTGTATATCCTGCACAAAGGTGACGATCTGCTTGCCAAACTCCACTTGCCCTTCTGCCTCCGTCTTCGCCAACCCCTTGTACACTCGGTGGCCGATTTGGAAGGCAATAAATCCCAGGATACCGATCCACATCCAGCGTTGCCAGTTGAAGCCTTGTTTAGGCTTGGGCGGTTCTTTTAAGGTTCGGATAACCGAAGCTTTCTTTTTGAAACTAAAGTTTTTCATAATGGCTAGTAATTATTCGCTTGTAGATCAAGCAATTGGTTCTCCATTTGATGAAGCGAGGCAATCCCGACAAATAGGAAATGCGTCGTTTTGAATTGATAGCACTGCTCATGCATCCATTTTTCTAATTCATAGCGTACCTGGAAACCATCCGTTTTGACCATGGCGTAGGTATGCGAAGTGGGTCGTGCTTTATCATTTGCGCTAAGCACAATGTGGTGGTTCTTAAAGCGATAGGTGCCTGTCGCCATACTGAGTGCTTGCTCCGTCCATACTTCGAAGCCTCTGGTTTGGAAGTAGGTCAGCCAGCTTGGGTCGGCATCGGCCGGGAGTAGAATGGTTTCCAGCTCATTTTTCTTGAGGTACTCCACATAATAACTCGAAGAACCCAGGCGATGCACATCCGACTCGACGAATAGCAAGAGGCGCTTCCCTGCCAGCTTTCGCTCAATATGCTGGGTAGGGATGGATGCCAAGACACTCGCCAAATCCACCTTGGGCTGGAGCGTGTACATCTTCAATAGTCGGAGATAGAGTTGCTGCTTTAGGTCAATCAACTCCAAGGTCGTTTCTAAACTCACATCATAGTATTGAAGCAGCGGCATCGGACTTGTTGGTGTAGAGTGGTGGCCCAATAGTGCTCGTTCGATTCTTATTTTTTCTTCCAATTCTTCTTGCTGGTGCAAAAAGCGAATGTATTGTTTCAGCGTATAGTTGTATTCTTGGTAAAGGTTGAGCAGCTCCTTTTTGTTGTTGTACAGGTGAGTAGCGGTTGCTTGGTCGATTTGTGCTTTTTCGATCTGGGCCAAGGCTGCTCGGTCTTGTTTGTTGAAGCGAATGGGCATGCTAAAGGCAATGCCTAAAGTGGGAAAACCTTCCGTTGGCGCGGCATTATCGAATTGAAAATTGTAGCTGAAGCGGGTGTTCAATCGCCAGTTTAGAGCAGGGTTTTGTAATAAATCCACCTTCTCTTTTTGGAGCTGGCGCAAGGTGTGCATCTCGGCCTCTTGGGCTTCTTCTTGCAGCAAGTTTGTTAGCTTGATGCTTAGTACGGGTAGGGTTTGGGCATTCCACGTAGGTGGCGCACTATCGCTAGTCGGCACCGGCGTGCTATTGTATTTGGCGTACGCTTTCGCTAAAACCTTGCTTTCCTCTAGTTTGCGGCGATACTCCAATACTTCCTGGTAGCTGAGCTGATGCGTCAGGTAGAGCTGCTCCACGATTGTTAGGGCAAGCTCCAAAAAGGCACTCCGTTGCTGCAACAGCTCCACTTTGCTATGGTTAAACTGCTGAATGATGTAATTGTACTGATAGGCATAATTATCGGCCTGCGCCTCGTGCTGCCGAGTCAGCTCAAAAATTTGCCAGTCTACCTCCGCAATTCTTTTGTTAGCACTGCTTTTTAACAGCCCCGATTCGAGCATATTCCACTCCACACCGACCCGTGCCATAGGCCCCGTACCGATGGTATGGAGTGCTTCCTTCGCCTGATTTTGCACCGACTGCGACGTAAAGGACGAGTGAAACTGCAAGCCCGTTTCTTTGCGTGCTACCGCACTTTTGTATTGCAAATATTGCGACGCCAAGGTATCTGTTTGCACAAAGGAGTACTGAAAAAGGTCGATAATGGGCTGCATATCGGTCGTTGCCGCTGCCGCTGCTTGGTAGTGCTTTTGGTAGATATTGAGCAGTTGCTGGGTGGCCTCGTAGAGCTGCTGGTCCATGCTGGTAGCGAATTGCACTGGCTGCGCTTGCTGCGCCGGAAGTACTGAGCCAGTGACAAGGCCGAGCAGAAAAAGTATAGTAGTTTTCATTATAATGCTAGTTTGAGTGTGAGCTACAAAGTGTGGTAATCCACCTCCTTTACCTCGTCCCTATAGATACCGCGCACATCAAACAGGATCGGTTCATCGCCGCCGTAAGTGCTGTAAAATGGCAATCCATCTGCTCTAAAGGCATCGTGAGGTACTGCCAGCACAATCGCATCGTATTGCCCCTGAGGCCGATCAACCATCAGGATGCCGTAGGTTTCCAGCACTTCGCTTGGTATGGCCAATGGGTCCTCCACCGCTACTTCTGCATGTTGTGCCATCAGGTGTTGCACCATTTCTGCTGTTTTAGAATTGCGAATATCTTGCACATTTTCCTTGAAGGTAATGCCGCGCACCAGTATCCGCGCACCTGCTGGCGAGATGCCTTTTGCTGCCAAAGCTTCAAAAATGCGATGAGCTAGCTCAGATGGCATATCGTCATTGGTATGGCGCGTATGCAGGATGATATTGGGCTCCACACCCAAACTTTTTGCCTTGTAAGCCAAGTAGTACGGGTCTACTCCAATGCAATGGCCGCCGACTAAGCCCGGATAAAAGTTCAGGAAGTTCCACTTCGTGCCCGCTGCTTCCAACACATCCAGCGTATTGATGCCCATCGCCTTGAAGATATTCGATAACTCATTCATCAGGCCAATATTG
This sequence comes from Bacteroidota bacterium, assembly GCA_039208045.1. Lineage (GTDB taxonomy): Bacteria > Bacteroidota > Bacteroidia > Chitinophagales > Saprospiraceae > JBCCRH01. Next base: position 1,780 of record JBCCRH010000218.1, on the reverse strand, counting down.
ACATCGCGCTGGGTGTTTTCCACAATCTTCGCCGCCTCTGCCACTTTGATCGATGTGGCCTCAAATACACCCGCTTCGATAATATGGCTGTAGACATCTGCAATCTCTTTTCTGGCCCCCTCATCACTTCCCGATACAATTTTGGTGATGGAAGTCAGCGTATTTCGCTTGTCCCCCGGATTAATGCGCTCTGGTGAATAGCCAATTTTAAAGTCGGTATTCAGCTTCAAGCCTGATACTTCTTCCAAGATCGGCACACACACCTCCTCGGTACAGCCCGGATAAACTGTCGATTCGAATACCACATAGTCGCCTGCCTGTAGCACCGTCGCGATGCTATGCGTGGCCGCCTTGAGGGCGTGCAAGTTGGGCAGCTTATCTTTTCCCACCGGAGTAGGTACCGCCACGATGTAAAAGCTCGCTTTCGCTAAATCTGCCACTCTGGAAGTGTACGCCATGTGCTTGTCCGCAAATGCTGCTTTTGGCAGCTCCCCAGAAGGGTCGATTTGCTTTTGCATTAAGGCTACCCGGTCGGCTTTGATATCGAAACCGATCACCGGAATAGTCTTAGCAAATGCTAAGGCAATGGGTAGGCCAACATAGCCCAAGCCCACTACCGCCATTGTCGCTTCATGGTGTAGAAGCCTTGTAATAATGCGCTCATTTGTTGCATGCGAAGGATAAGAATGCGCCGCTCTAATTCTTGTGATGCGTTCTAGTTGTGTAGCTTGTATAGTCATTATGCTCTCTTTTAATTAATGATTGTTGTTTTGTTCTGCTACAAATGTAGGCGGGATGTGCAGCGCAACCGGGACACTTTCGATATTCGGAGAAGAGATTTCGGAAATCGGTTCGAATGCTTCGGTTTTTGGATTTGGCCTATCCGGTAGGCAGGAGCGAAGCGTAGGGGCCAAAAAACAAAAAGCCCCAAGCGCTTATTCAAAGCATTGCTTGGAGCATAATACTACTAGCATTAAAGTTTTTGTGTTCGATGGGCTAGAAGCCACTAAAAAAAATCTTGTTCGCACAATTGAACGATTCAAATATAACGCGCTCCGCATCGACAATCTGCCGCTTTCGACCAATAGCCCCTATGTTTCGGGTTTTGGTAGAAATCCTTCGGTTTTTGGTAAAGGGCTATGTTTACTCCTTCTTCCGATCCCCAATTCGCAAGCCCCCCTTAATCTCCGTTTTCTCCCCACTGGTACGCAGCACATTCTTTTCATCCACCCCTTGATCCGTACTTCCCTCATCCCCGATTTGCACATCGCCCTCCACGATATTGGTTGCACTATCCAGTTCAGCCACATTTTTACGGGTGATGGGCCGTAGCTTTTCTTCTAATGCTTTTAGAAATTCGGGGTGTTGCTCGGCATACGCTTTTAAGTGCTCTTCCAATTTACCCTCCGTTTCCGGACTAGCAGGCCCTTCTGCTAGTGCTTCCTTTAGCTCCGGCTCACTCGTCAAAAAAAGAGGCTCCACCCAATCAATCAATGCCCCGACCAAGTCGCTTTTAAAGGCTTCCGCCCGCTTGTGCTTCCAGAAGCCTTTGCCGATGATGGTTGCTGCTTTCGTTAGTATATCCATAGTAGAAATTTTAAGTTATGCTTCCTGGTTATTATCGCTCATCAGTTTTTCAACAATTTCATTAAAGCGTTCTTCCCCGATCCGCTCTATAATGCCACGTAACTGGCTCACTGCCCTATCCTTATTCGGCGAACCAATTCTTTCAAAAATCTGGTAGGCAGAGAACAAAAATGGAAGGGCTCCTTCGTCGTTG
>JBCCRH010000217.1:0-10074 GCA_039208045.1 Bacteroidota bacterium | reverse complement strand
TCTGACTAGCCCTTTTCCCGTCTTGCTACGTTGAAAAGCCTCGGCGTAGCTAAGGCTATGCCTGCGTTTTTCGCCTTGCAAGTCGGAAAAATGCCGTCGCCATATTTTCACAAATCTAGTATTGTTGAACTATAAAAACTAAGCCCGTGCTCAGCGGATTTACAATCCGCGAGGTTTCTTTAGGTATAGTTATACCTTATTCAAACATCACTTTCTGCGTGACAATCCCTTCCTCAAATCGCATCTTCAGGAAGTACATTCCACTATTGAGATTTTGTCGTTGTATGACAATCTGATTGTTGTTGACTTGTGGAATATGGCGTACCATACGGCCAGATAAGTCATACATTTCAATCGCCTGAATAGGGAACTCCGTAGCGGTAGTAACCTGCACTTCTAATGTTGCTGGATTTGGTGCAAGCTGCAAGCCCAAATCAGCAGCATCAAGCACTGTTTCCGTTGAGCTAGGAGTAAAGTCACATCCTAAATCTAGTGCAATACAAGCCCGTGGAATAGCAAAAGCAAAGATGGAATCCCAATAGGTTCTTGCGAGTTCTGGCTCTGGCGCAGGGTGCAAGGCAGCTGTTGGAATATCTTCAGCATAAAAATCCCACGGGGAAGATTCACTAGCTGTATTGTTAGGGAAAGGGAATAGCCCTTTGCGACCCTCACTTCTGTCCAGTGCAAGATCAGCAAAGTCTTCGTAGTTATCTTCGATGAGATCATCGACACCATCGAAAATATCATTAATTCCTAGTTCATCCAACTCTGCATGCACGTCAAAGCCACCATGTACCTCTACAATGGGAAAATCATCAGATGGATCGGCAGGATCCCCTGTCCCAGGAACCGTTAGCGTACCTGTTGTATAAGGAGCGAATCGATCGGTCGGTACATGGAAGGTAACCCATGGAATGGTATTTTCATCGATCCAGCTCAAAGATCCTAATGCACCACCATTGTTGACGGCTAAATTAAGATTAGATGGAATTTCACTGCCGTCTGCATAAAAAACATGATTTGGATAGCATAGGGTATCACCAGCAGGCAGTACTGGATAGCCAGCAGGCACTATACCTACAGAAGTACCATTCACATTACCATTTGTCTGGTTACTTACCATAGGAACAGGCATTCCATTTCCTAAGTCAATCAGAAATTTAGGAATAAAGGTCTCTTGGACATCTTCTAAAGTAGCCAGACCAGCAACAATATATCCGCCAGTACCTATTCCCCAAGCCCCAATCTTATTAGGATCGATGCCATATTTATTTTCACCATCTACCGCATCTAAGCGCAAGAAGCGAGTAGCAGTACGTACATCCTGAATCCCACGATAAGCGGCATTGATCAAGAAAAAGTTACGAACATCCTGCGAGTTGTCTAATGGATTCCAGCCTAAGCGATAGCTAATAGCACATGCCACATAGCCACGTTGCGCTAGGCGATTACATACCTCTACTACTGTAGAGTCGGATCTAGTACCTCCAGTACCATTGTTATCTGGAAAAGGTAAAAAGTTACCAGTATGTAGTACAAACATCACTGGTCGATCCTCGCCAGAGTCACCAACAGGTGTGTACACATCCATTCTTAATGGACTTGGTACTGCCTCGCTAGTAAGGCCAACAAGGATAGGCAGAATAGTAGCATTTACGCCATAGGTGACGTTTTGCTCTACTTCCACTTCATAGATGGCGTCTACGAATGGATTTCCCTCCTGGGCTTGCACTGTCATTGAAAGCGCAAAGAGAAATAAAAATGAAATTGCAAAGTTGAACTTCTTCATAAATTGTATTTGTTAGTTGCTGAATATAAATTTTTTATTTCTTCTTCCATTCATACAAGAATGAAATATAGGCTAAGCGACCTACTCTTGGGCCTCCATATGCCTGGAAGGCTTGATTATCTAATAGGTTGGTCGCACCTAATTTTACAGTCGTATTCCACTTCGGAATGTTGTAGTTAATCTGCGCATCCACTAGATCATAAGTAGGTACAAAACCAGTGAACTGTGGAGAACCTTCAAACAAGAAGCCTTCTATCCACTTGTAGTTGATATTGAAGCCCCAGTTACGGAAGCCTTCCCACTGAATATTTCTTGCCGAAAGGCCAATATTAAACTTGTGTTCTGGCGTGTTGAAGGCAGGGATAATTGGGTCATCCGAGGCAGAGACAATAGCGTTGTACGAATAATTTCCAGAGGCTACAAAGTAATCTAAAAAGTAGTAGTTGAGACCAATATTAAAGCCCTGGGTCGTGACCGTCTCTTCGGCATTTGCTGCAAAGCGGAAGACATCTACATCGGCCGGAATAAACGAAGATTCACTATCAAACTCTGCATCAATCGCAATATTAAACCCAATAAAGTCGGTATAGCTATTGAAATAGTAACCCAAGTCAACAAAGAGCTTTTCAAAAAGCGTACCCCGATAACCAGCCTCAATAGTACGTACTTGTTCTGGCCGGATGGGATCAATATCATAAAACTCCAGCAGGTCACGCTGCAAGAATCCATTTAAGAAATTTTGGAAGGATTCGAGGGTAATCACACTATCTACTCCATTCAAATTACCGGCAAGCGTGGCAGGGCCCACATTAAGCGACAAGAATTGATCAGATAGAGTAGGATTACGTACACCTGAAGAAACACTTAATCTTAAGTAATGGTTAGGGCCTGGGGTATACACCAAAGAAGCCGCAGGGGTGAAGATATAATCAAAGTTCTCATTTTTATCCATCCGGACAGTAGCATTCGCTCGAAGCTTCCCATCAAAAAATATCTTGTTCAGCCCCGCATACAGTCCATACTCAAAATTGGTTATATCAATTCCAGCAGAATCAAAGAAGATCGTTCCCCTAGAGTCAGGAGTAAACAAACGGGCATTTCCACCCACAATGATTTCTCCAAATTCTGGATTGAATCGCTTTTCACCGTGGATATGGTATAGCGCTGAGTTACTAAAGAATCGAGTTCCACCGTCTTCATTATTGAAAGTGGTAGTAATCTCATTAAACGCCTCATCGAATGCCGCAGTACCTGGCACCAAACGGCCAGTTACATTATCTCCTGGATCAGGTTCATTGACGAAGTCACGCGCCATTTGGTGCATTTCGTTTAAGAAATCCTGGTTGTCAGCTAACCACTTTTGAGCACCTTCTGTATCAAAATTAATGATTGGTAATCCATCTGGGCCGATTTCTATCGATAACTCAGGATAGCCTCGTTCAATCATTTCATCAGCTATGCCATTATCTTCCCACCACTTTCTATATTGCCCAAAGAAACGGCCATCATTTTGCGCTCGTTCTTCTAAGCGCAATGCGGTAAAGTACGGATCGTAGCTATCACCAGCATCCTCTCTAGACATATAAGCTCTAATGAAGTAATCACCACGCTTTCTGAATTCAATCTTGGGTTGGAAAAACTGAATATTGCGTAAGCTGAAGCGATTGTCCCCTTGATATACGGTAGTTCCTGAACCATAATTCATGGCTAGAATTAACTCAGGTGACTGCTCTTCTGCATCTGGATCAGTTCTAAAGTGAAAAGAAGCAGATGCTTTGTAGTTGCGCGTATCATAATCCACTAAGTCTTCTTCTCTATAGCCTCCTCTGTGCACGATTTCTAAGCCAGCTGCATCATTAAACTGGTTAGAAGTGGCTTGTGTGAAATCGCCTAATAGCTCATATTCATCGCCATAAATATTTACAGCGTCCCATCCACCAGGATTTCCTTCTGGGGTGGGCGTATCATCTACTGCTGCGGTATTATTGGCTTCCCAGTCGTCTGCACCGAGGAAAGAGAAAGAAAGCTTGTAAGCAAATGTTTTCTTGCCGTCTTCGTTTTTGTAGCTATCTGCCCAGCGTACTTCTGGGTTAAGCAGGTTACGCTCTCCAATCTTTACTTGTGCAGAAAGTCCTTCTGTGTAAAATGGATCCTTTGTTTCCATGGCAATAACACCATTGAAGGCGTTGGGGCCATAAAATGAAGAACTTGCCCCTTGTATAATTTCCACCTTATTCACATCTAGTTCCGTAGCTCCAAGGAAATTACCCAAAGAGAAGTTAAGTCCAGGAGCTTGATTATCTACTCCATCAATCGTTTGCAACGAACGAACAGGACTGGTACTATTGAATCCTCTCGTATTAATTACTTTAAAGCCCAAACTGGCAGCAGTCAAATCAACTCCTTTCATGTTGCCTAATCCGTCATAGAAACTAGCAGCGGCAGTCTCTCGGATACCGATATTGTCCAGGGTTTCAATAGATAAGGGTGCTTGTTGTTGTTTTTCAGAAATCCGTCTTCCGGTTACTTCGATAGCAGCGATATTTACGGCATCTTCTTCTAGTTTTACCTCTATCTCTTGATCAGCACTATTGACCACGAGCTCTTGCTCAGTATACCCTACATAAGAGATGAGCAAAGTGATCGGGAATGCTTGATCCGTCTTTAATTCGAATATTCCATCGAAGTTGGTAACTGTACCGTTGGTAGTACCTTTTACAGATACGCTGGCGCTAATGAGCGGTTCCCCCGTACCTCCATCAGTGATCTCTCCGGTTAGTGTGGTTTGTGCAAAGGCAGGCACGGAAAGCACTAAGAAGAAAAGAATAATGTGTAAGCGAAGTCCTTTTTGTGAAAATATCATGCTAATTTTTTGCTACAGATTAGGCAATAATTTGGTTGTAACCTTGGGCTAAAAATAGGTATTTTCTGAAAAGATTAAAGGGTTTGTTAACTTAATTTTAGTCCATTATCAAGTCAGGTGACGTTTATTAAGTATGTTCAGTGGACTTTAGCAGTGGCAGTTAAATTTTTTGGGATGCCTAAGAATACGAAGAAAATTTGGAATTCAGCGATTTTTCGCTATTTTTTTGTTTAATATCAGCTTGAAAAGGCTAAACACAAATCTGCTAGACACTAGCTGGATGAACTTGCCACTGATTAGGAAAAAAGAAAGATCTGCTCAAGTACAGCCTAGCCATCAGCCAGCCAATAAGTGCGCCAATTAGGCCTCCACAAAGAATATCTAAAGGGTAATGCACCCCCACATATACTTGCCCAAAAGCGATACTTGCAGCCCATAGCCAAAGCAACCAACGCCATTTCCGCCAAGGAAATAATCCTAATGTAAACACTAGAAAGCTAGCTACTGCAAAATGATTGGTAGCATGCGAAGAGGTGAAGCTGTAGCCTCCTCCACAATGAACCAGTAACTTGACTTCACTTTGTAGTTGTATATCATTGCAGGGCCTTATCCGTTGTACATTTTTTTTGATCAACTGACTACTTGTCGTATCTGCAATCCCCACTGTTACCGCTAAAAATAAAATCAAATACACCCCTTTCTGCTTAAACTGATAAACGACATAAATAGCTAGCACTACGTACAGCGGAATCCAACTATATTTATTACGCCAATGAGGCATAATAGCATCCAGGATTGAATTGTGCCAGTCGTTATTGATAACAAAGAATAATTCTTGGTCAAGTTGTAGTAGTTCGGTCATACGGTTTTCCCACTAAGATTAATCGAGGACTCTCTTGCTGCCTAAAGGGAGCTAGTTGATAATTACCAAAGGTACCAACAATTTCGATGCTCGCTACTCGAAAAAGCTGGCGGAAATCATCTAGGCTGAAGAGCCGTACTTGCTCTGTAAATGTATAGGCTGTGCCCTGGTCTTCAAATTGGATCGTCTTAAAGACTGATGTGTCATCTACCCATTTTTTGATCTTAAAACGTATCCCATCCAACACCTTCTCTTCTTCTCCTAAAAGCTGATTTTTGACATAAGTTGAATTGAAAAAGTCGAGTACTAGCACCCCATTTGGGCGTAAGCCCTGGCGAATGGCTTGTAAGGTTTGTAAGTGCTCCTCGTCGGTGTCGAAATAGCCAAAGCTGGTAAAAAAACTAAAGATGTAGTCGAAGTAATTTGTTCTAAAAGGGCGGCGCATATCATGCTGGAAGAAGGATAGATTTTCTTGTTCGTATCGGCGAGCATAGTCAATACTATTACTAGAGAGATCTAAGCCAGTCACGTCAAATCCTTTCTGCGCTAAGTGCCTCGAAAAGCGCCCTTTTCCGCAAGCTAAGTCCAAGATGTTAGCCTGGGCTGAAGGCCCAAGATGCCGTAATAGCGCATCGATAAATGCTTTGGCCTCCCGATCATCTCGGTTTTTGTACAGGATATGATAGTAGGGAGAATCGAACCAATTTTCAAACCACTCTTTGGACATCCTAAATATTATTGGTAATTGCAGGCACAAATATAGTTCGCTAATTTATATTTTTGCGCTCAAACAAATTCGAATTGAATTGGCACTTATAAAATCTATCTCTGGCTTTCGCGGTACCATTGGAGGCACTGCCGGACAAAATCTCACTCCACAAGACATTGTTGAATGCACCGCTGCTTTTGGCGCGTGGTTATTGCAAAATGGAGCTGCTTCCAAAGTAGTTATCGGCCGCGACGCGCGTATGTCGGGTGCGATGGTGAATGCATTGGTCGTCAATACTTTGGTGGGCCTTGGTATTGATGTAGTTGATCTGGGACTTTCTACAACGCCTACCGTCGAAATGGCTGTTCCGGAGGAAGAAGCAGGAGCAGGGATCATCATCACCGCCAGTCACAATCCCAAGGAGTGGAACGCGCTGAAGTTTCTGAATCACAAAGGGGAATTTATCTCTAAGGCAGACGGCAAGGCATTATTGCAATTACTAGCGGATGGCCAGATTGACTACGCGGATGTCACGAAATTAGGGAAGCATAGTACAAAAGATGGATACCTTGAAAAGCATGTAGCTGCCATTTTGGCGATGGATTTAGTGAATGCTGAGGCAGTAAAGGATAAGCGTTTTAAAGTGGTGGTCGACTGTGTTAATTCAACTGGTGCTTTGGCTATGCCCATCTTGCTGGAAGCCCTGGGCTGCGAGGTGGTACTACTCCATGGCGATCCGACCGGCGATTTTGCGCACAATCCGGAGCCATTGCCTAAGAATTTGGGCGATTTGTCGCAAATGGTCCTTACGGAAAATGCTGATTTGGGTATTGCCCTTGATCCAGATGTCGATCGCTTGGCGTTTGTCTCGGAAGATGGGACGTTCTTTGGAGAAGAGTATACTTTAGTAGCAGTAGCCGACTATATATTAGGGCATCAGCCTGGAAATACGGTTTCCAATCTCTCGTCTACTCGCGCGCTGCGTGATGTAACACTAAGACACAGAGGTACCTATTATGCGAGTGCCGTTGGAGAGGTTAATGTGGTTACTCAAATGAAGGCTGTCGGTGCAGTGATTGGTGGAGAAGGTAATGGCGGAATTATCGTACCAGACTTGCACTACGGACGGGATGCACTCGCAGGAGTAGCCTTGTTCCTATCTCATTTGGCCGCTTTTGGCGGAAAAGTTTCGGAGCTGCGCGCTACTTACCCCAGCTATCATATTGTGAAGGATAAAATAGCTCTTACCCCCGATATTGATATTGACCTATTGATTGCCACACTGCATAGCAAGTTCCAAAGCGAGGATTGCAATACCATTGATGGTCTAAAAATTGATTTTGAAGAGGGTTGGGTACATTTGCGTAAGTCGAATACGGAACCCATCATTCGGGTATATGCCGAGCATGAGACCGCCGAAAAAGCTCAGGGTCTGGCTAATATGCTGAAGTCAGCGGCAGAGGTAGTGATTGCGAAATAACTACAACGATTTGCAGAAATATATGAAAATATCTTTGTATGTTGGTGCTTTCAAGTTTAGTCAGCAACTAGTATGATATCTTATGACTCGAATTTTTTTAGACAATGCTGCCACTACGCAGCTTTCTTCCGAAGTTAAGCAAGCAATGCTCCATGCTATGGAGGATTTATATGGTAATCCTTCTTCTATCCATAATGAAGGCAGGCGGGCCCGTGCAGCGATAGAACAAGCGCGTAAGACGGTAGCTACTGCTATTGGGGCTTCTATTGGAGAAATCTTCTTCACTTCTGGCGGCACAGAATCAAACAACATGGCGCTCAAATGTGCGGTGCGCGATTTGGGTGTCCGACGCATTATTTCCACGAAAGTGGAGCATCACTGTGTGTTGCATTCTCTCGATGCTTTGCAGCGCGATGAGCAAGTAGAAGTGGAGTTTTTAAGCTTAGATGCTAAGGGGCACATTAGTACGGAAGAGTTACAAGAAAAGCTCCAATCGACCGATACTCCGACCTTAGTTACACTCATGCATGCCAACAATGAGGTGGGAACCCTGCTTGATCTAGAGGCAGTGAGCGCTATCTGCGCAGAACATGGCGCCTATTTTCATTCAGATACGGTGCAGACCATTGGCTATTATCCGTTAGATGTATCCAAAACCAAGCTTTCTTTTTGCTCGGGCTCTGGGCACAAGTTGCATGGGCCAAAGGGGGTTGGCTTCATTTATATCAATAGCGATAACCTCATCAAGCCGTATGTAGACGGAGGTGCGCAAGAGCGCAATATGCGGGCAGGTACCGAAAATATTTATGGTATCATAGGTCTAGCAAAAGCACTATCTAGTATGATGGAGCAGCGTGAAGTGCTAGAGCAACAAGTGCGTGCGGTACGCGATTACATGCTGGAGCAGTTACAAGCCCACTTTAAAGATATTATGATTAATGGTGATCCGACAGGGCAAGGGCACTACAAACTACTCAGTGTTTCGTTCCCTGCCTCACCAAAGGCGGATTTACTTCTGCTGAATCTTGATATCGCAGGGGTGAGTGTATCAGGAGGTAGTGCCTGTAGCTCTGGTGCGGATGCTGGTTCCCACGTGATGGATGCGCTATACCCTGGCTCTCCACGGAAAACGATTCGGTTTTCTTTTTCTCATCATAATACGAAGGAGGAGGTAGATAGCGTGATTGAAAAGCTAAGGAGCGCCTTAAGTGTCTAATCTAATGTGCCCTAATGTGCCTAATGTGGTTTTTTCAACGCTTAGGCTAAGCTTTTTTTAACCACATTAGACACTTGAGGACACATTAGGGATCACATTAGTTCATGACTTCTACTTCGGCTCGGCCAGCTAGGTCGAGCATAAAAGCGTATTGCATAGCTGTTTCTTTCAGGCGCTCAAAACGACCTGATGCTCCGCCATGACCTGCATCCATATTGGTATGGAGAAGCAATGGGTTCTTATCGGTCTTGAACTCTCGCAGTTTTGCCACCCACTTCGCAGGCTCCCAATATTGCACCTGCGAATCATGCAAACCAGTGGTGACTAGCATGGCGGGATATTCTTTTGCTTCCACATTGTCATAAGGAGAATACGAAAGGATATAATCATAGTACTCTTTATCATTGGGATTACCCCACTCATCATATTCACCAGTAGTAAGCGGAATACTCTCGTCTAGCATCGTAGTGACTACATCCACAAAAGGCACAGCAGCTACTACACCTTTCCATAAATCAGGGCGCATATTGATAATTGCCCCCATGAGCAAGCCCCCCGCACTACCACCATAGGCAAATAGCTTATCTGGGTTGGTGTAGTTATTTTTCACCAGATATTCTCCGCAATCAATAAAATCAGTAAAGGTATTTTTCTTATTCAAGAGTTTGCCATCTTCGTACCAACGACGGCCCATTTCCTCCCCACCACGGATGTGTGCTATGGCGAAGGCAAAACCACGGTCTAGCAAGCTCAGGCGCACGCTGCTAAAATAAGGATCCATCGTAGCACCATAGGAGCCATAGCCGTAGAGTAATACGGGTTGTGTACCGTCTTTCTTGAAGCCCTTCTTATAGACCATAGATACGGGTACCTTCTCCCCATCGCGCACTTCCACAAAAAAGCGTTCCGACTGATAGTCTTCTTTGTTGAAATCACCAACCACTTCTTGCTCTTTGAGCAAAGTAAACGCCTTGGTTTCCATGTCGTAGTCGAAGGTAGAATTGGGGGTAGTCATCGAGGTATACCCCAGGCGGAGCAGCTTGGTATCAAACTCTGGGTTGGCACTAGTGTAGGCTAAGTAAGCATCTTCGCCGAAGTCGATGTAGTGCTCTTCACCTTCCCAGGGGCGTACGCGCAGGCGCGTGATGCCTGCCT
>JBCCRH010000216.1:0-10096 GCA_039208045.1 Bacteroidota bacterium | reverse complement strand
CCTAAAAAGAAAAAATAACCAGAAAACCCTTCCTTCGTCCTTCGCCCTCCTTCCTCCAAACTCCTTTCCCGCGAAATATTGGATATTACTTGGCTATAGCACAGTTTAAATATCCAATATTGAGCCCCACTTGTCACCCGTAATCCGTCACCCAAAACTCGTCATCCGTCACCCAAACTCCTTTCCCGCGAAATATTGGATATTACTTGGCTATAGCACAGTTTAAATATCCAATATTGAGCCCCACTCGTCACCCGTAATCCGTCACCCAAAACTCGTCATCCGTCACCCAAAATCCTTTCCCGCGAAATATTGGATATTACTTGGCTATAGCACAGTTTAAATATCCAATATTGAGCCCCACTCGTCACCCATAATCCATCACCCAAAACTCGTCATCCGTCACCTAAACCCCTCAACCCCAAAACTCCCAAACCCCTAAACCATCCCTCCCATCACCCCCCAAACAGCCGAAACGAACTAAAAAACCGCTCGCTCGACCGATTCAGACTCCGCTCCTTGGTAGTAATCGTTTGCAAAGAATAGAACCGATTACCCACCAAAAAAGCCCTAGTCTTAATCACGGCCTTCCCCTCCAAGTAATCCACACGCCATACTCGCCCTGGATACTCCCGGAAATCCCTAGTCTGCTCATACACTACCGCACCCTCTACACTCGCAGCAGCGCCTTCCATCGTAGCAGCAAAAAATTCACCCAGAAGTTCCGTAGAATCGGAGTGCATACCTCCATCTGGATAATCACAATAGCTTATGATGTACACTAGATTATCTGCATTCTTGTCTTTTAATTCGCAGTAGGCCGTATGGTAAGTCAACTCCCCTACCCCAGTCTCCAAAGTCTGCTCTTTTGTGCTCACTGCGCCTGGGATCAACACTCGGAACTTCCCCTCATAGGATCGGAAATCTTCCCACTTTTGATATTCATAAGCGATAGTCAGGGGTTCGAGCTGGTTGGTAGCGGTGCTGTCTTGTGCAAAACTTGCAAGGGTAATGAATCCCAAAAAAGATACTATAATATATCGCATTTCTAAATATTAATACCAATGAAAAAGCCATTCAAATAGACTCATTCCTTTCAACGAAAGTTGGTCGATAAAATTTTATTGGGTGTAATTACTGGGCAAAACTTGTAGGTTTACTAAAAGCAAACTAACTTAGTTTAAAAATCAAACTAAGGCATTTATGATACCTTCCTCACACCTGTCTAAACTCTACCAAGGGCAAAAACTCAGCCTACTCACCGACCTTTACCAGCTCACTATGGCGCAAGGCTACTGGAAAAACGGCATGGCAGATCGAGAAGCAGTTTTTCACCTTTACTTTCGCAAGGCACCCTTTGGAGGGCATTATGCGCTAGCGTGTGGCTTAGCCTTGGCGGCTGATTTTTTGCAGCAATTCCACTTTGGTGTGAATGAAATTCAGTATTTGGGGACGCTGCGAGGCAGCGATGGTAAAGCACTATTTAGCGAAAGCTTCCTCAACTTTTTGCAGCGCATGGAATTTACTTGTGATATTGATGCCATTCCAGAAGGAACTGTGGTTTTTCCTAATACACCGCTTATCCGCGTAAGAGGGCCGCTTGTGCAAGCGCAATTGATCGAGACGGCACTGCTGACGCTCGTCAATTTTTCTACCCTCATCGCTACTAAGGCCAGTCGAGTGGTGCGGGCAGCACAAGGGGATGCCGTGCTCGAATTTGGCTTGCGCCGAGCGCAGGGAGCAGATGGTGGCGTCTCAGCGAGCCGGGCGGCTTATATTGGCGGATGTACCGGTACTAGCAATGTGCTAGCAGGCCTATTATTTCGGATTCCCGTCAAGGGGACGCATGCCCATTCTTGGGTGATGTGTTACGACAGTGAACTAGAATCGTTTGAGGCTTACGCTAATGCCATGCCTAATAATTGCATTTTTTTGGTGGATACTTATGATACGGAACAAGGGGTGCGCCATGCCATAAAAGTAAGTCGCCAGCTCCTTGAAAAAGGGTATCAGCCGCTGGGTATTCGTTTGGATAGCGGTGATTTGACAGCCCTTAGTAAGCTGGCGCGAGAGCTCTTAGATGAAGCGGGGCTAGCTGATCTGGCTATTGTGGCGAGTAATGATTTGAACGAGCATCGCATAGCGGCTTTAAAAGAAAGTGGTGCTGAAATCAGCGTTTGGGGCGTGGGTACCCAGCTTGCCACAGCTTACGACCAAGCGGCCTTGGGTGGCGTGTACAAACTAGCGGCCCTGAAAGATCGAGACGGGCAGTGGCAGGATAAAGTCAAGCTTTCAGAAGATGCCATCAAGACTTCTATACCCGGCTTACAGCAAGTGCAGCGCTATTTCCACGAAAGTGGCCAACCGCTAGGCGACCAAATTATAGACGAGAAAATAACAAATACGCCGCATCAAATTATACCTACTTTAACTGACCAACGACAGCACATAAATGGAGGCCAAGCAGAAAATCTACTACAAGCTATCTTCAGAAGTGGTAAATTAGTTTACAATTTTCCAAGTATTTACGATATTAGAGCTTTCAGCATAAGACAGCAGGCCCTTTTTCAGCAGATCGAATTAGCAAACTATCCAGTGGGTTTATCCCCAGAACTAGATCAGCGTCGAAAGATGCTCATTAAGCAACACGCACACGCATAAATTAGATGCCATACACTTACGAATACCCAAGACCAGCTTTGACGGTTGACTGCGTTATCTTCGGATTTGACGCCAGCAGTAAGCTCAAGGTGTTGCTCATCCAGCGGGCGCACGCTCCGTTCGAAGGACAATGGGCCTTGCCGGGGGGCTTCGTAGATATGGATGAGACACTGGAGCAAGCGGCGCTGCGCGAATTGGAAGAAGAAACGGGTGTAAAAGATGTGTTTATTGAGCAACTCTATTCTTTTGGCCATCCTGAGCGGGACCCACGTGGACGGGTGGTCAGCGTGGCTTATTTTGCACTAATTAACTTGATGGCCCACCCTGTACAAGCTGCTTCTGATGCTCGAACAGTAAAATGGTTTGAAATCGATCAGATACCCAGCTTAGCCTTTGACCACGACCGTATCTTACACATGGCCATCGCTCGCCTACGCTCCAAAGTGCGCTACCAGCCGATTGGTTTTGAGCTACTCCCTGAGCAATTTACGCTTTCGCAATTGCAGCAATTGTACGAATCGATATTGGGCGTGGATCAGCTCAACAAGCGCAATTTTCGCACTAAAATATTAAAAATGGGGGTGCTTACTGCCGTGGGCATACAAAAAGGCGTGGCGCATCGACCTGCCAAATTGTACAGCTTTGACAAGGAAAAATATGAAAAATTAGTACAAGAACGCTATGCCGACCTACTCCGCAGAGGGGTTGATTTTGAAATATAAGTTCTTCCATATATGTCATTTTATTACCCCCAAACCAATAACTTACGAACTACCATCTTCCTGCTGGGCTGCCTTAGCTGCCTTTATCTTACCGCCTGCCAAAATGATCCACAAGAGCGTTCTTCTGATGCTGGTGCGACAGATGCGCTACCACCACCAGAAAGTGATTTTGAAGCGGCTGCCTACAAATGGGGTTTTATTGATAAAGATGGACAGCTTGTTATTCCAGGAAAATTTGATGAGCTCCGCGATTTTACAGATGGCTTGGCGGCGGTTAGGCAAGGGGGGCGCTGGGGTTATCTTGCGCCTAGTGGGCAATACCAGGTACCGCCGACTTATAAAGGAGCTTGGCCATTTTCCGAAGGATTTGCACGAGTACTAACCTATGAGCAAAAAATGGGCCTTATCAATCGTGCGGGCCAGCTAATTGTCCCCGATACCTTTGACTATTTGTGGGATATGAAAAATGGCAGGGCTCGTTTTCGGCAAGGGGAAAAGATAGGCTTTATTGATGCTTCAGGTACCACCATTATTCCTGCGCAGTTCGAGGCAGCATCCGATTTTGAAGGGCGTTTTGCGAAAGCACAATTCACTGGACAGTATGGCCTGATCGATTCGGCTGGCAACTGGGTTATTCCAGCACGCTATGAGAAAATAAGCTTTCCCCACAACAACCGAATACGGGTGAAACAAACCGGAAACTATGGCTACTTGGACACCCTCAACCGCTGGGTTATCCGCACCCAATTTGAGGCAGCCGAAGATTTCAATACGCATTTAGCGGTGGCTAAAACGGCAGATGGCTATGGCTTGATCGACACTACAGGTGCATGGGTCATTTTACCTTCCTATGAGTACCTATTCTATGGGCAGGAAGAGCGGTGGGTCTTTGCCCAAAACGGAAAATACGGTAGTATAGATGCTACGGGTAAGCTTATCATAGAGCCTCAATTTGACCAATTGTATGGCTTCGCGGAAGGTATAGCTTCTTACCAATTGGGCGACTTTTGGGGCTTAATTGATAAAGATGGAAACCTTGTAACACGCCCTGAATTTGGCTTGGCTTGGAGCTTTCAGGAGGGCCTGGCCCGCGCTGCCGTATACGGTGGCCTCGCTTTTGTAAATCATAAAGGAAAAATTGTAATTCCCCCCAAATTTATGGATGTTCGCGATTTTAAAAATGGCTATGCCCGCGTGCAAGTCTTTCGATAACTAAAAAAACACATACCACATGGTTAGTATAATTATGGGCTCCGATTCTGACTTACCCGTTATGAGAGCCGCCGCAGATATTCTAAAAGAGCTCGATGTACCCTTCGAACTAACAATCGTCTCCGCCCACCGCACTCCCGACCGCATGTTCAATTTCGCTAAACAGGCACACCAACGTGGCATCAAAGTCATCATTGCAGGAGCAGGCGGTGCAGCGCACCTGCCGGGCATGGTCGCTTCGCTCACGCCCCTCCCCGTCATCGGCGTCCCCATCAAATCGTCCAACTCTATCGACGGCTGGGATTCTATCCTCTCCATCCTCCAAATGCCCAACGGCGTGCCTGTAGCCACAGTGGCGCTGAATGCTGCTAAAAATGCGGGTATTCTAGCTGCGTCCATACTGGGTAGTCACGACAAAGCCCTACTCGCACGCATGCTTACATACAAAACTGAATTAGCGCAAAGCGTAGCAAAAAAATATGAGCAGCTGGAGAGGGTGGGCTATGAGGAGTATCGAAAGGACGTTTAAGAGTTGAGGAGTTTGAAGGTTTAGGGGTATATATGCACATAATAACTCCTTGACCCTTAAACTCCTCAACCCTTAAACCCCTCAACATCCTTCCCCCTCCCTCTATTTTACAAACAAATTAAACTCCACTCTACGGTTCCGGCGGCGGCCCGTTCGCGTGTTGTTATTTGCAATAGGTTGCGATTCGCCGAAGCCTTGGAAGGAGAGGCGCGAGGCTTGTATACCTTTTGAGAGTAGGTACTGATAGCAAGCTCTTGCACGATCCTCGGAGAGGACTTGGTTGTTCTCGGCGTCCCCTACATTATCAGTATGACCTTCAATGCTTAGGCTGTAGCCAGCATAACGATTGGCAATTTCAACAATCTGATCTAAGATAGTATAGGAATCGCTCTTTAACGTAGCGCTACCAGTTTCGAATTGTACGGCACTCATCGCCAAGTCTAATACTTCTTGTTCCTCCTCTTTAATCTCTGGACACCCCTTGTTAGTAGTTGGGCCAGGTTGATCCACACAGGCATCATCAGCATCGATTACGCCATCGCCATCCGTATCCGGGCAACCAGCAAAAGGGCCTGCTTTTTCGGGGCAACGATCATCTGCGTCAGCTACGCCATCGCCATCGCTATCGGGGCAGCCCAGTGTGGCAGCAGTACCCGGAGTGTCAGGGCATTTATCGGCTTCATCGCGGACGCCGTCCTCATCTCGATCTGTTACGGGGCAACCTCCATTGGAGCTGGGGCCTGCCTCATTGATACATTTATCAAGTGGATCAGCCACCCCATCGCCATCCGTGTCAGGGCAGCCTTCTAACTCTGCTAGTCCTGCATCACTAGGGCATTTATCATCTTTGTCGGCGACGCCGTCATTATCTTCGTCAGGGCAGCCATTTAATTTACCTGCCACTGTTGGGCAAGCATCTTGATCATCGGTTATGCCATCGCCATCGCTATCAGGACAGCCTTTAGTACGGGCGCTACCAGGAGTTGTGGGGCATTTATCCCTAGCATCCGAGATGCCATCGCCATCAGTATCGGGACAACCCGAGGTGCTAGCAGTACCAGGCACATCGGGGCATTTGTCTTTTGCATCAGCAATACCATCACCATCTCTATCTTGTTTGCCAAAGTGATACATAAGGCCTATCCCCACTTGGATGTTGCTTCTCTCGTCCTCGAAAGCTACGCGGTACTCTCCCTGTAAGTTGATAAAGGCATTTTTACCTACTCGAATGTCCGCACCTATGCCTAAAGGCACATTTACATTTGACTCATCATTATTACTGGCCAAAATACCACCGCCCGCCAATAGGTAAGGATGAAACCAGGATGAATCTCTGGCCAACCGCAAGTGTAACAAGGCGTCAGCTCCAAAAAAAGTGACATTATCGCGCTCGCCGGAGACATTTGCTACCCCAACTTTAAGCGGTATGGCAAAAGACAAGTACTTAGCTAAGCCTCGCTGATACTGGATTTCTAGACCATTTGTAATATCCAGATCCTCTATACCATTGGCGACTCCAAAGTCTACAAAGAGTAGCTTTGCACCGAAAGCATTGTACTGGTAAGCTTGCTGGGCTTGTAACTGGATGGTAGTGAATAGAATAAATAGAAGTAAAACAAGTTGAAGTTGTTTTTTCATAGTTAACGGGTTTTGTATGTTGACGGTATGCTTGGTAGGTAGTCACTAACTCTCTCTATTGGCGAAGATACATTTTTTTCAATACTGAAAATTTGGTAATAATTTTATATTTTACTGAAGTTCTACTAAAGATGTTCCTACCTGGTTTTTACTTAGACCTACACGATAGCTTATTAACTATTTACTTATAAATTTTACTGACCATGAAATTAAAACCATTTCTGGCCCTGATGCTAGGGCTACTGCTTTGGGGATGTGCAAAAGAAAACATCGCACCTAACAACTCCACTCCCAAAGAGGTCTTAAGCAAAAAAGAAATCAATGACTTTGTCCGTCAACAATTGGAACGCGAAGATCGCTTCTTGTGGTCGATGGCTAATGATCAGATGATTTGGAGTGCTGCCGTACTGAGCGATTCGATTATTTCTTTGGGCTACCAACCTGCGCAGGTAGGCGACATTAGCGACAGCATGCATAAGATTAATCTCAAAGATGAACAATGGACGCAAGTCAAAACCAGGTTGATTAAGCAAGTAGTAGACTATACCAACCAGAACTACCCAGGGCAAAATTACAGTGCGGCTGATTTGATGCCTTTCGGCGAAAATGAGTTCTTACCGGTGATTAATATCAGAATCTGGGATGAGAATTTGATCACTGCCCTACGCAACTCCCCAGAAATTCGTTATGTAGAACCCATTGGCTATGATCCCGAAGAAATCCGAGCACGAGATGCTGGTTGTGATAACAGCCCTGCTAGTTCCATCAACCCAGCTGATTTCACTACCGTTTCTCCTAACGCAAAGGTGCCCTGGAATTTTTACAATATGAATATTCCTAGTGCTTGGAGCACCTCTACAGGCGATGGCGTGCGCGTAGCAGTAATTGATTCGGGTGTTTCTTCGAGTCAAGCGAAGCTTAATAGCCAATTCAATAATGGTTTATCCCAAGGTAGATCACTCAGTAAAGCTAGTACCCTAATCACTGGTTGGTGGTGGTGGGCATCTAACGAAGGCCCCAACGATCAATGCGGACATGGAACGGCCATGGCAGGCTTGGTGGGTGGCCCGAGGGGTACAACGGGCTCCACTACCGGAGTAGCCTACAATGCAGACTTACTCACTATCCGCGCGACTAATGATGTCATTATTTCTGGCTCTAATGAAACCAATGGCGTTTCCGACGCTATCGTGATGGCTGGTAATACAAGCGATGTAAAAATCCTCAGCATGTCAATCGGTTCTATCTTCTCTTCTGGTCAAATTACAGATGCGATCAACTACACCTATGGCAGAGGGAAAATGATCATTGCTGCCGCAGGCACCTCTACTTCTTTTACCAACTGGTATGGTGTTATTTTCCCAGCTTGGCTGAGTAAAACAGTAGCCGTTACTGGAATAAAAGAAGGTACGCCACTAACTAGATGTAACATTTGCCACTCTGGTAGTGCCGTAGACTTTGTAGCGCCCATGCAGCGCCGCAACGACAATTCCAGGACCTCCCTAACGCTAGCGATGAGCGGTAACTCCCCATCTAATATTAGTGGTTCTTCCGCAGCTACAGCTACTACGGCAGGGGTAGCAGCACTCATTTGGGCTACCAATCCTAGTATGAGCAGAGCTACTGTTTTGAACAAAATGAAAAGTGCAGCCAGTATTTATCCTAGTCGAAATAGCCAGTTCGGCTGGGGTATTATTGATGCGCAAAAAGCCGTGCGATAGCGTATAGTTCTTGTTAAAAGCAAAGCAGCCTGCTGGGAACGTTTCCGGCAGGCTGTTGTGCTCATGCAGTTCATCATGCATTGAAATCTTTTAGAAAATAAAGTACCTTTAAATAAAAAATGATTAATTGGAAAGATCACATTGTTTCTGATCAAGCGATCTTACTTGGAAAACCCACCATTAAAGGGACAATACTTGCTGTAGAATTTATCCTAGAACGCTTGGCTACCGGCTGGACGGAAAAAGAGCTTTTGGAAAATTATCCTAGGCTTACAGAAGACTCTATCAAAGCAGTCTTTGCTTTCACTTATGACTGCATGAAAGATGGGCTTTTGTACACTCCCATAAGAAATAAATAAAATCAAATAATGGCAATGTTCGCTTACAAATAGAACTATTATAGAGCACGCTGAATTAGGTGGCGGTGGCACGAAAAGGCACTGTTTGACGGAGGAGTTCGGCCGTTTCTAGCCACAAAATCCAAATGATATGGGCAAAGACATTTGATGCGTTTGCCCCATAAGCGTACAGCCTAACAAGCTACTCAAACAAATTATCATAAGAACTAGAAGAACCCGAATTCGTCCGCTTCTCCGGCTCCGCCGAAGGACGGCTATTCAAATCCAAAGTATCAGTAGATTCCTTCCCGCCCATCAGCAGCATCGTGCTTTCTTTTTCCCACTGCTCTAGCATTTTCATGCCTTCTTCTTCGAATATACCATTCTGTAGATCAATGGAATCCATAAAATTGGCGGACATCTCCATAAAGCGTTCCATCTCTCCCACTTTGTTGGCCACATCATCAGTGATAGACTCCATCGCTGCATCGAACATCGCTCGCTTATCTGGGTCGCCGGTCATCACACTCATGGCAGACTTCATAGCGGAGTGAGAAGCGCGAATGGCATTGCGTTCCTGCTCTTTGAGCTTAACTTGATCTTTGGTATCTTCTACTAGAATTTCAGAGTTTTGGTGCATCTTAGTCAGGATGCGGTACATCACTTCCATCTTTTGGTGGAGAGCTTTGTACTTTGCGTTACTCTCTTTGAGGCGGGCAGCTTTGCGTGTGGAGAGCAAGAGTTGTTGCTCTTTGCCTTTGTCGCGGGCGACTTTAGCCAGCTTCATATTCTTCTCAATCTCTTGATTGTTCTTCTCCATGATGCCTGTCAACTTGCGCATTTGACCCCGCAATACCCCGATTTGCTTGCGCATCTTCACTAGATTATCCTGAAGGTCTTCTACATAGCTTTTGAGAATTCCAACAGGGTCGATAGTTACGAACAAGCCGGTTATCCAACGCATGGTACTCTTGTACATGTACCACACTAGGTTACGCATCTTGGGATCCAACACCATATAAATAACTGCCCCTAGCACCAGCAATAGCCCCGCTAAGTACAAGGTATTCTGGAGCAGTGCCACCAGTGCAGCGCCATAGGTAATTAGCACCCACGCCCCTCCTGCAATTAGTGCGCCCAAAAAGAGCAAGCCCGTTACGCCCTCTGGGCGCTTCCAAAACGACTTAGGCTTCGCTTCAGGATTATTAAATTGAACAATATCTGACATAGTGATAATATTTTTTTAGCCTACAAATGTAGGTTGATGTTTTCAAT
>JBCCRH010000215.1:0-10100 GCA_039208045.1 Bacteroidota bacterium | reverse complement strand
TATGAATTATAAATTGCTGCTCCCGACTTACCGCAATCGCTACGTTTTTGTGAAAAACACTTTGGAGGAGCTAGCCCAAAAGCATCGCTTTAAGCAAGGCTTGAGCCTAGGTACAGGAGAAGGGGACTATGATCGAATGCTGGCGCAATATTGCGATCAACTGACGGCTTGCGATATCAACGAAGCGGATGTGGCTTTCGCCAAAAAGCTGAATTCGGACGTTGCCAATATCGAGTATCGAGTGGAGAATGCGCTAGAGCTTTCCTTTGCAGATGACAGTTTCGACTTGCTCATCTCGGTAGAAGTGATTGAGCATGTGGGGCAACCTGCCCGTATGATGGAAGAAATTGGCCGGGTGCTGAAGCCTGGAGGGGTGGCAATAATCACGTTTCCGAGTGTCGATTTCCCTTTTACCTATGATCCGATCAATCGTATTTTGGCAGGGGTAAATGGCAAAAAAATTAGCCAAGGGGCTTATGCCTTTGGGCATGAGTACTTGATCGATCAGCGGGAGTTTCGAAAGTGGGTACGCAAAGAAGCTTTGGTGGCATTAAAAGATCGGAATTTGAGTGGCTACCTCGTTGGTTTAGTGGAGATGTACTGGACGGGAATGATTCAGAGCTTGCTAAAAGCCAATTCTGATAATTTGCCGGGGCAAGAAGAAAAGAAAATCAGCCTTCGGCCAACCACCAAGGAGCCCATCTTAGCTAGCGTAACCGATGCGTTGCTCTGGCTGGATCAAAGCCTTTTTGGAAAAGCTTCCCATTCTGTGGGAAAGGGTTTTTTGCTGCAAAAAGAAGCCTAACATTTATTAGATAAAATCAAATCATAATGCAAGAAAAACTCCATGACCTTGAACAAATGAGAGCTGCTGCCCGGCTAGGTGGTGGGGAAGCTCGTATTCAGAAGCAACACGATAAAGGAAAATTAACCGCCAGAGAGCGTATCCATTTTTTATTAGATGCAGGTTCTTTTGAAGAAATAGGTATGCTAGTGACCCATCGTTCTCACGACTTTGGGATGGAGCAACAGCGCATTAATGGAGATGGAGTGGTGACTGGTTATGGCACTATTGATGGTCGCCTAGTTTATGTCTTTGCCCAAGATTTTACGGTATTTGGAGGAGCTTTATCCGAAACGCATGCCGAAAAAATCTGTAAAATTATGGAGCTGGCTATGAAAACAGGCGCTCCACTCATTGGACTGAACGACTCTGGCGGCGCGCGCATACAAGAAGGGGTGAAGTCACTGGGGGGATATGCAGATATTTTCTACCGAAATGTAATGGCTTCTGGGGTGATTCCTCAAATTTCGGCCATCATGGGACCTTGCGCAGGAGGGGCCGTGTACTCCCCAGCGATGACCGATTTTACCATCATGGTGGAAGAGACTTCCTATATGTTTGTTACCGGCCCCAATGTAGTAAAGACGGTAACGAATGAAGAAGTGACTGCTGAAGAACTAGGCGGCGCATCCGCACATTCCACCAAGTCAGGCGTTACACATTTAACTGCTAGCAACGATATAGATTGCATTAGAAAAGTAAAGCAGCTACTAAGCTACTTTCCGCAGAACTGTGAAGAACAAGCCCCTGTGCTGCCCTACGAATTGGGTGATGAGTCGCGGCCAGCACTAGCTAACATTGTGCCAGATAATCCCAACGTGCCTTATGATATGCGAGAAGTAGTAGCAGGAATAGTGGATCAAGAAAGCTTTCTAGAAATTCATCCCGATTATGCGGATAATATTATCGTTGGATTTGCAAGAATAGGGGGCCGTAGTATCGGGGTAGTGGGCAACCAGCCATACAGTTTAGCAGGAGTGCTGGATGTAGAATCAAGTCGAAAAGGAGCGCGCTTTGTGCGTTTTTGTGATTGTTTTAATATTCCGCTTTTGGTGCTTGTAGATGTACCAGGTTTTTTACCAGGCACCGATCAAGAGTGGAATGGCATTATCGTTAATGGAGCCAAATTGCTTTATGCTTTTTCGGAAGCTACGGTGCCACGCATCACGCTTATCACGCGTAAAGCATACGGAGGGGCTTACGATGTGATGAACTCCAAACACATCGGCGCGGACCTGAATTTTGCGTGGCCTTCCGCTGAAATTGCTGTGATGGGGGCAAAAGGTGCGTCGGAGATCATTTTCCGAAAGGAGATACAAGCAGCGGAAGAACCAGAAAAAATGCTGGCTCAAAAAGAGGCGGA
Source organism: Bacteroidota bacterium (assembly GCA_039208045.1). Taxonomy (GTDB): domain Bacteria; phylum Bacteroidota; class Bacteroidia; order Chitinophagales; family Saprospiraceae; genus JBCCRH01. The sequence goes on along the minus strand of JBCCRH010000215.1, from coordinate 7,893 downwards.
GTACAAAGAAAAATTTGCGAACCCATACAGAGCGGCACGAAGAGGATTTATAGATGAGGTAATTGATCCCAAAGATTCCCGTAAAAAGTTGTTAAAGGGGTTTGCGATGCTAAAAAATAAAGTAGCGCACTTACCTAAAAAGAAGCATGGAAATATTCCGTTGTAGAGAGACTTTATCTTGAGCCACCCGTCCAAGTGAATGAATAGAATTTGTTTAACAAAAAACGTAAGAAAATGAGAATACTAACAATGAGTATAATAATGCTACTAATAGCACAAATAGGCTTTTCCCAGAACGAAATACGCGTAGAAGAAGGTATGATGAAAATGTCGCAAGGCACCGAGCCGAGCTTCAGCGTAGCTATTAATGCCAAAATGGACTTAGATGATTTAGAAGACATGTGGGAAGACTATCAAGACGATTTTGACGCAGATGATGTAGATGAGAAGAAAGGTGAATTTTTTGGTGACAATGTGATGGTTGAAAGTGTTAGTAAAAACACAATCGATATTCATAGCCAAATCGCAGGCTCTTCAGGGCGCTACACCTTAGTCACTTGGTTCAACCTGGGAGGCGCATATCTCTCTAGCAAAACACATCCTGAAGCAGCACCTGCTGCTCGCAATTGGATCAGAGGATTTGTGAATAAAGTAGCAGCAGTAGAGGTTAAGGAAGACTTGAAAGTACAGGAAAAACTGATGGATGATATGGAGGATGACGTAGATGATCTAGAAGATGACATTAAAGACTTGGAAAAAGATTTGAAAGAATACGAAAAGAAAATGGCGGAAGCCAAGCAAGAAATAAGCACGAAACGAGCGGCTCTGAATGAGAAGCGTGCGGCTTTTGAGCAGCAAAAATCGAAGGTGAAGACGGTGGAGACGAAGCTGAAGAAGATGCAATAAGATTTTAATTTAATTAAGTCTGGAAACACCTCGGAGTCCTTAAGACTCCGGAGGTCTTAAGGACTCCGAGGTCTAGCTGCGTTTCACAAACAATATTGAGCCCTATATTTGCGTATAGTATCTAGTCTACGCAACCACACAATCCCTCAATATATGAAGAGAATCGCCTTACTATCTACCGGTTTACTATTTGTACTCACCACTATCGGCGCCCAAGTAAAAGATTTAGCGCTGGGCATCACGAAAGAAGAATGGATCGACGCTTATATGCCCATTGTGGATGGGGTAGGGAGCAATGCTCGTGATATGCTGGAAGCACAAAGCGTGAAAGCCTACATGATGCCCGTTCGGAAAGCTTCCTCCTCGCAGAATGAGCTGAGCTATATGGCCGCTAGTCTACTGGAATACTACGTAAATATTGATCGCAATTATAAAGTCAATTTAAGTCCCGACTACATTGCCCTCAACTTAAACAATCGAGGCACTGCCTGGACTGCCGCAGATGCCTTTAACTTCTTGGCGAAAGAAGGGACGGTGAGTGCCGCGATTTTGCCTTTTGGCTCCAGCCAACTGAACGCAGGGGTATACGCAACTAATAAATATCGAATTGATAATTACTTGCATCTCTTCCGGCCTAGCAGTAGAAATCGACAAAAAGTATTTGAGATACGGAAAGCGCTGATGCGCGGCAATCCGGTACTGGTAGAAGTGAAAGGTAGCGAGGCGATGAAGTCGATCCAAAACCAACGCCAATGGCAGCCCATTAATAATGGCGCGAAGGTGTATACCTTCATCGTGGTCGGATACGACGAAAAACAAAAAGCGTTTGAACTGATGAGTTGCTGGGGATCAAAATGGGGCGATAAAGGCTACATCTGGGTGGATTATGATTTATTCAGCAAACGTGCCCAAAATGCTTATGTTTTGATCCCCAGCGCGTTTTAGGCTATTTAGAGCTTGATCACCTTTTGCATAAAAATGCGCTCACTTTCTCGGATGCTCAACCAGTAGATGCCACTTGGTAGATGAATGATATCAAGCTGAGAGTTGGGCGAGGTGAGTGGCTGTTGTAGCAGAAGTCGTCCCTTGGTATCGTACAGTAAAGCCGTGCTTGAAAGGGCATCTTCACTCCTTTCGATGGTTAGCTCGGAGTAAGCTGGGTTGGGGTATACCAGAATCTCTTTCGCCCCTAGTGATAGTTTTCCTTGTCTTACCGGAGAGAAATCAAAAGCCCCATCAAAATCTACTTGGCGTAATTGGTAGTAGATGGTTTGCCCACGAGGGGCCGTTTCATCTACATATTGGTAGCTTTGTTTGAGTTCAGTAGTGCCTTGTCCATCTACCCAAGCAATTGGGGTAAACGCTGCCTCTGAAGCTAGCTTGCGTTCGATCCAGAAGCCTTTGTTGTCGATTTCACTGGCAGTCGCCCAATTCAGTAGTAAAGCGTCTTCTTGTGCTTGAACGCTAAAGTTGAGCAGCTCAACCGGTAGTGCTGCTACATAGTTTTCTACACAAAGCCGGAGCCCCCAGCTACTTACCTGTCCTCCATCCTGGTTGAAGCGATCTTGGATCGTCAATATCCAGTTGCCATTTATCGATTCGTCATTGAAATTATTAAAAGACTGTGCAGGTTGATAGATATTGCCATCAGTGGGTGGACAAGGGATGCTGCTGTATGCGTTATTGGATTGACTGTTAAAGGCTAGATCAAAGTCATCCAAGCTACCGCATATTGCACCGAAAACACCGCGAGAGGTACCATCAGGACTAGTTAAGGTAAATACTAGATCACTCACCCAGGTATGATCTCCTTCCAGATTGATGATATTTACGTCCTTCAGCGTTCCTGACGCTCCTATATTGAGTTCTGAAATGTAGGTTGGAGCACCAGAACTAGAGATGACTATAGGCACATCCGAGCTGTTAAATTCGATACATGGAACGGTGGTGAATGAATTGATCGAAGACCAAGGGCCAATGCCACAATCTCCTATCCCGCTTACTCGCCAATAATAAGTAGTCAGCGGAGCCAGCTCCAAATCGACTGCCCAATTGGAATTGATGGTGACGGTGGTGGCAATAATATTGTTGAAAGAAGGATCACTCGCCAACTGTATTTCATAGTTGCTGCTAGATGGTTCATCTTGCCAATCAAAACTTGGAGCTACCGACTCCTCTGTGTTATTATCAACAGGCGAAGAGGTCAAAATGGCTGCTGGGCCATCTAAACGATTCAAGAACAGAATAATATCCTTTGTACCGCTCGCACTAGTTGCAGTAACATTAAACGTATAAAATCCAGTGCTTATATTTTGTAGCCCGGCCACCGTTAAAGTAGTGGAACCTCCAGGGCTAAGGGTGGTACTACCAAAACCTAGGCTCAAACCGCTAGGAACATTGGCGCTGCCCAGACTAATAGAGTTAGTATATCCTCCAAAACTACTTGTTTCTATAGTATAAGTTACACTTTGGTTTGGACAAGAGGTGATAATAGCGGTTGGAGCACCCAAGGCATAATCTGGCCCGCTAGAGCCAATCGTGATAGAGCCAGTATTTACGCTATAGAAGACATTTCCTGCACCTTCCACCATAATTCTAGCATTAGAGCTGGTGCCTTGAGGCAATAAGACGTATGCTTTACCACTATTAGGAATATTGGAGGCCAAGAGGGTGGAGAAATCCTGCCCATTTCTGGCCAGGTAAACATTGACATTTGGGCTATTAATGGGGGCAATATCAGTAGCCCCTTTGTTCCATTCGACTAACACATATTGCCCTTCTAGCCAGCTGGTAGCTCCACTTTGGGAAGTCACTGCAAAAGGCCCCCCTGAAGTACTTACTCCAATCGAAACATTTTCATCTCCAATACAGCCATAGCTGCTGTTATTATCTCTTACGCTTACGCGAAATTCCATATTCCGATCTACGTTTGGAAGCACTTCCCATTGTGAACTAGTACCATCTAAAACATCTACAAGCGCTGGAAAATAGCGAGTTGATTCGCTAGTTGGATTTAAACTACGAAATAAAGGACCTTGCACGTTGGTACCAACCGGAGGCATAACCTCTGCTGCTTCTGGATCCCATTGCTCCCAACAATACGTCAGGGAGTTAGAAGGATTGTTACCATCATTGCCTGTTGTTCCCAATCGAAATGGGGTAGCAGGGGGAATGAAATGATCACCAGGATCGGTGGCGCCTGGAGGGGAGTTGGTGGTAGAAATTATGGTTGCACAGCTACCACCGGAGCCTGAATTAGTAACAAAGTTGGCCATTTCCAAAATACTATACCCATGAAAATAAGCATCGCTGCCAAACTGTACATTTGGATTGCAAATCCCAGCATAACCCATGATGGTAGAGGCACTTCCTGGCTCCATCGAAGCAGGAAATCTACGGTTACAATTATTATTTTGAGTGTGGTTGCCACCAAATTGATGTCCTATTTCGTGCGCTACATAATCAATATAAAAAGGATCATTAATTGGGCTAGGTAAGCCTGTGACACCTTGGGCTTTTGCCGTGCTATTGCATGGAGAGCGCAGCCTAGCCACGCCGCCACCTCCTGTACTGAATACGTGCCCAATATCATAGCTGCCTGATCCAATAGTTGCATCAAGATTGGCTTGATTTTGCCCAAGCATCGTGCTCCCATTGCTATTAGTGTAAGGGTCTGTATTACCATTGTAATAAAAGACAGCATCTGTATTGGCAGTTAAAACTAGGCGCACGGATACATCGCGCTCATAGATTTCATTAACTCGATTGATGGCAGTGATTACCTCCGCCAAAACAACGGACGCATCAGCAGCACTATTGGCCCCGTGAAAATTGGAGTATTCACCAGTAGTAGCTACCGCGAGGCGGTAGGAACGAAATTGACAATCACCTACTATTCGTGTAGTAGACTCTGAGTCTGTACTTCTAATAGATGCCTTTTCACCGTGGGTATGACAGGTAAAAGGAGTACTAGCCGTAGGGTAGTCTTTCTTATAGTAGACCATATAGCCTACTCGATTTCTTCGATAGATCGGATCGATAAATACTCTACCATTTGCGGAAGCAAAAGAAGCTCGAAATCCTTTGTGTGTCCAGTCAGCCCTCAGTGTAAACTTCGGATCATCAATACTGATACCACGGACAGTGATAATGGAGGGATACTTTGCTTGCAAGCCTGCTTCCATCATATCATACTGCACCACACGAAATACCATTTCGCTGCCATCGGGAAGAGGTAGTCTTAACAAGCTTTCACTTTCTGCAAGAGGCGTTTCTAGTTCTTTAGGCACGCGGTCCAATAATTGCAACAAGCTATTGGTATCTAGCTGGTAGGTCCGGAAAGCATCAGGGTAAAGATCCTGTTTGCCTGTTTCAGAAATGGAAGAGGGTTGAACGTTCGTCCAAAAAAAGTCCTGGGCATTACTCCACTGACAACATAGTAGGAGAAAAGTAGTTAGAGTCAAATACTTCATGGTATTTATTTAGGGATAGAGAAATCATGTCTAAGGTGAGCACTACTCACCTAGCCGAAAGCTTTGTTGTCCCAGAGGTCTGTTTTAGAATATGTTTATGCGTGTTAGAAATGGGTAGGTATAAGATATACGGGCAGTACACATGAATTTGAAGCGTGTAATCAAATTCAAATTAAAAAAATGTATAAAATTGTAGGAGTAACAAAAAAATGGACTGCTAGTTCATCCGCATATTATTCTTCTTCAAATTTCGCTCTTCCAGAACGATCGATCATAAAAGCGCTAGCTTGTTGGGTACCCATAAGTAGTACATCCTGTATATTCACATGCGAAGGCTGCATTGCTAAATAATAGATAGAATTCGCAACATCGGATGCTGCCAATGGCTTAAAGTCTTCGTAGATTTTGGCGCGTTCGGCATCTCCATCAAAGCGTACGAGTGCAAATTCAGTTTCTTCTACATGAGCAGGGCTTACTTGGCTTACTCGGATATTATAAGGATGTAAGTCCAATCGCATGCCCTTAGTGAGCGCATCCACTGCAAACTTTGTAGCACAGTACACATTCCCTTTTGGGTAGACCTCTTTGCCTGCTGTAGACGCCACATTGATGATATGCCCAGAGCGCCGGGCCACCATACCAGGTGCAATCAATCGAGTCATGTACAAGAGTCCTTTGATGTTCGTATCGATCATTTCATCCCAGTGCTCTAGCTGCCCCTCATGAATAGGTGCTAGCCCTTTAGCTTTGCCTGCATTATTGATAAGAATATCAATATCTTGCCAGGCTTCTGGTAAGCTTTCTATGGCGGCTTTCGAAGCAGCTGCGTCGCGCACGTCGTAATTCAACAGGAATACTTCATTTTTATGCTCTTGCTCAAAGCCTTGCTGCAATGCTTCTAGCCGTTCTATACGGCGACCAGTAAGGATAAGTCGGTGGCCATGCGCAGCAAATATATCGGCAGTGGCTTTGCCAATACCAGAAGTAGCACCTGTGATGAGTACTGTTTTAATAGGATAGGTGGGTTGCTCCGGTTCTGGTGCTGGCTGTGGCGTTGGTTCTTGGATGGCTGCTGGCTCTATGGTTGCTGCAATTGCCTCTTCTTCGCGCTGTTGTAGCAACTTTTCGAGTCTTGCGATATTTTCTTTTAATGCGGTGATGGCACTGATCTCTAGCTCTTCTGCATCTTCAGGAGTAGCTGCAAGTTCTAGTATAGGGGCCTCTGTTGCAGCGGAAGTGGGAAGTTCCGCTGGGGTGGGTGTCGCTTCTGGCACTACAAATGCCGCTTCGTTTTCAGGAGTGCGTAGTTCTGCATTATTTTCAACAGCTTCCAGATATGCCTCTCTTGCCGCAGCATACTGACCATTTTGATGGTAAATCAATGCTAAATCGTAGAAAGCAAAGGGATGATCTTCATCTAGCTGAATGGTCTTCTTAAAATATTTCTCTGCTTTCTTGGATTTACCCAAGCGTTCATTTAGTAAAACTCCATACTGGTAAACGGCATCGATATTATCAGGGGCTTTCTTCATAGCTACTTTTAAATTAGTAGCTGCTTCTGTCGGATCGCTTTCTTCCAGTGAAGCTCTCAATGCGCCCATTCGGTAAAAGACATCTGGAAAATCTTCATTGAGATCGCTTACCTTCTCATAATACTGTAGTGCGGTAGCATAGTCTTCATTGATCTCTGCAATTTCTCCTTTTAAGAAATTTGCCTCTTCCTGCTCCGGATCAATCTCTAGCACCCTATCAACCTGTAGGAGTGCCTGCGATAAACTACTGGATTGCTGCGCTAGCATCAACGCGTAATGGTATCGGATATCTGTGTCGTTAGGATTGGATGTGACTGCTCCTTCCATATGTTGGAGCGCCTTGCTTCGTTTTCCTTTTCTAATCAAGTCAAGGCCTTCTTTTATAATGTCTTCGGCAGCGTCTGGTAGCGGTTCTAGCTCTTCTTCTGGAGGAAGTTCAGAAATGGGGGCTTCTTCCTCTGGTGTATCCGCTATCACTGGTACGGGTGCTTCTACAAGCTCCAATTCACTGCTTTCAGGAATAGATTCAGTAAGATGTTCTACCACGTCTGCTGCTTCAGATGGTTCCGCCTTTTCTTCCTTGGGTACGGCCTCATCATTTGGCAATAAATTCATTCCAGGTATTTCACTCACATCTAATGGCGGAGTAGCTTCTTCTTCTACTGCCGCAGCAGGAGGTATGGCAATGCCTGCACTTTTTACACTTTCCCAGCCGGTAGCATCATTGAGGAGTTTGAATAATTCTTCATAAGAATTTTGCTGGAACTGATCCAGATAATGGTGCCCCATACTGCGCACCAAGCGTAAAAACTCACCAACTTGGCTAGAAATTTCACGTACTGCTTTTAAGTGTTGGTTAAAACGTTCTTCGTCAAAGCCTTCCTCATCATCTTTTAGCTGCCTTTTTTGTCTTCTGAGGTCTAGGTATTGGTCTTGCCAATAATTGATATATTGAATGATGTCGCTCACTTTTTCGAACTCGG
>JBCCRH010000214.1:0-10125 GCA_039208045.1 Bacteroidota bacterium | reverse complement strand
TTTCAATAAAAAGTGGGGAACTAAGCAGAAATTAACCTGCAAGATACATGGGGTACAAAAAGGGATTTTTTGGAAAACTACAAGGTATTCCGAATATTATCGGATTAGATGGGACATATCAAAATTGCATTTCTGAAATGATCCGATCGACCAAAGGAAAAGTGGGATTGGAAAAACTTATCTGTGTTTCATTAATTTGTCTGGAAACGTGAAAAAAGTTTGCAAGCGTTCAAAAAATTGCCCCATATGTACCCCATCCACTACCGCATGATGAGCCTGTACAGAGATGGGAATCAGCATACTATCACCTAGTCGGAAGTATTTCCCCCACGCTATCCTCGGAACCGCATCTATAGGAGAATAGTGCATAGCATGCTGAAAACTAGTAAAGCTCACCCACGGAAAGGCCGACATAAAAAGGTAGTCATCTCGCCCTGGTTCATCTTCGAAGCTGGGGTTGGTCTTCATACGATCCATTTTCGCTCGGGCGCTTTGATAAAAAATGTCAAAATCGGGATGGTAGGCTACCGTACAAAAACTAAATACTTCCGATATTTCCGTTTTCACAGTAAAAGAAGGCTGCACCGTCTCGTATTCTACTACCTCTTGGCCACGGATGCGGTAGCGAAAGGCAGCTATTTCGTTAGCGGTGCGGGCTAGGGCGTAAGCAATGGTAGGCGTGAAAACCAGCCCTTTTTGTTTGACCCATTCCAAAAACGGCCCTACTTCTACATTGCCACAAATATTAAAATGAGGCTGATCCATATGCAGGAAAAACTCAAAATGCTTTTGCCGATGCGGATCAGTAAAGGTGATGGTTTTCACTATTCCGTCGCAAATATCTTTGCAAAATCAGCAAAGGCCTTAAACTCTATGGCGTTGCCGCTGGGATCGAGAAAGAACATGGTCGCCTGCTCGCCAGGTTCTCCTTTAAACCGAGTGTATGGCTCAATTATAAAATCAGTGCCGTGGGCTTTGAGCTTCTCAGCCAGCTGGTTCCACTCGTCCATTTGTAGGATGGCTCCAAAATGGCGAACCGGTACTTTTTTACCATCAACTTGATTGGCTGCTGCTCCGTCAGCATCACTATCAACCAGGTGTGCTGTAATTTGGTTACCCCAAAAGTCAAAGTCGATCCAGCGCTCGTCCGTTCGTCCGACGCCGCACCCCAATAACCCCTCGTAAAACTGGCGCGTAGCGCTGAGATCAGTTACCGGAAAAGCTAAGTGAAAAGGTTGCATAAGTCTGTGGTTTATCGTTTATTTTCCAATATCTCCCAATTCAATTCCTTCGGAATAGGCTACCCGAATACCGGCCTCTCCCATGGCTTTTTTGACTCGGCGATTGGCCTCGAAGTAGACGTCCCAGTAATCTTCAGGAGTGGAGTATGGCCGAAAAGCTAAGACGATGCTATGGCTATCAAAGGACTCAATACCTACAAATGGTGCAGGTGTTTCCAGCACTTTGGGCGTGCTCTTTAGGGCATCTAAAATAATAGCTTCTACTTTATCAAATTCCTCCCCATAAGGCATGGTCACATTCAAATCCACTCGTAGGTATTCTTTTGCAGAAAGGTTGGTAATAATGCCTCCCATGGCAACGGAGTTCGGAAGAATCACCATTTTGTTTTCCAAAGTAATGATGATTGTATTGAATATCTGAACGGCTTCCACATGCCCCATAATATCCTCCACCTCTATCAAATCACCTACCTGATAGGGCCGAAAAATCAGGATCATTACCCCACTTGCAAAATTGCTCAGGCTGCCCTGCAACGCCATACCCACAGCAAAACCCGCTGCTGCTAGCACCGCTACAAAAGAGGTAGTTTCAATACCGATAATCCCAGCTACGCTAAAAAGGAGCAATACCTTCAGCGCAATATTCAGAAAAGACCCCAAAAAAGGGCGAATATCTTTACTCACCCCAGAGCGCTCCATAAGGTCCATCACAAAATCGGAAAGGCGATTAACTACCCGAAGGCCAACAATAAGGACAATGATAGCCAGCAATAACTGTGGGGCATACTTCATGACCAGTTCTGGAATGAACTGAAAATAACCAGTGAATTCTTCCATTGATTTTCGTTTTGTGGATTCGTTATTTATCCACAAAATAAATCAATATTGTCACTTCAAAGTAGTGTAGCGAGGTGAAAAAATGGATTGCTCTTCCCAGATGCGAATAGTCTGCGTCCGGTAATTGATTACTGTGGTGCCAATTTGAAAAAAGTTGATCCCTAGCAATCCATCTATTGGTAGGGCTGCTTGCGCAAAATGGCGTAGGTCGGTAAATGCAGCTTTCCAGTAATAAAACAACATGCGATCCTCGACTAATAATTTGGAGAACGCATAAAATGGGGCTTGCACTGCATGAGATTGAGTCCCGTAAAAGCTAATTTGCCAACGGCGCTGTGCTAAAGCTTGCATTTTTTGCCGCCAACTCAAACCGATTATATTAACGGACGCCCCCGAATCTAGAGCCAACTGCAAGCTATGATGTGCTCCCATTTGAGCCTCGACAATAGCTAAGTGTCGGTGGAGCTTAAATGTAAATTGGTGGTCAGCTTGCCCCAGTCGTTGGAGCTGTTGCTCACTCTTGGGTGTATCGAGTGCATATAAGGTGAGTTTCTTTTGGACATATTGAATGTGCAATTCGAAATTTTTAAATACAGCATGTCCAATAAGTCCCAGTATTGGTAGTCCCAGAGTAGCTTCTAAGTGCTCCAGATTGGTAATAGGAACCCAAAAATGTTGCCGTTCAACAGCCCCCCAAGCAAAAGAATTTATCTTGGCTAACTCCAGGCCTTCTCGCCATCCTTCCACATCTAAGTAGGCCTGCTTTCGCCCATCCCGACTTAATTGCTTAAAATATACATCATTGAGCACTAAATCAGGTGCTCCCGTGTCGATAATAAAAAAGCCTTTTTGTGCATCGACTTGCGCCTCTACTAGCATCAACTTGCGCTTAATATGCAAGTCAAAGACAGCACAATCGGCAGCCAGGATATAATCATTGGTAGTTGCAGATAGGAAGAAGGTGCTTCCACAAAAGAAGAATACAAATAGGGTTCTCATGGCCATTAGTTGTCGGGTGAACGAATAATGGAACTAATGGCAGTTGGTCACCTCGCTCAATATAGGAGGCCCAGATTTTGCTGTAAGAGTTTATAGAAGAGATACCATAAAATGAGAAAGGTTGCAGAAAATTAGTTCCTCTGATGTGACTTTTCGATACTGGCCCGTCAGAAAGGGCAAACAAAACGCTGTAAGGCACTCCAAAAAATCAAGTCCTTACCCCAAGCAAATGACAGCCCCAAAAACCACCCAAACAAATAAAGAAATAAGTTCCGAATAGTAATAAATCACAACACAATTTTACTGCGCTTATAATCCCAGATCTTTTTTGTTTAGGACACTTTTTATCACACTAATTTTTCACGCAAAAAATCGTAGACATGTTAAACGATTACCAAGTAAGTCTAAGTCAATTTATCCATCAACTAGTAGTTGATGACCTTATTATCGGTTAATCCAAACAAGTAAGTTAAAGTAATAAAAAGGGGCTCAGGAGCCCCTTTTTATTTTGTATTATTCATCTCGCAAGGCGAGTACCGGATCAGCAATCGCTGCTCGGTACGCCTGCCAACTCAGCGTAATAAGTGCAATCAAAAAGGCGAGTACGCCTGCCACTATAAATACCCACCATTCTATAGGTTGGCTATACGCATAATTGTCCAGCCAATAACGCATCGCATACCAGGCCAGCGGGGAAGCAATGACAAAAGCAATACCTACTAATTTCAGAAAGTCTTTGGTGACCAATACCACAATACTACTCACTGGCGCCCCTAACACTTTACGCACCCCAATTTCTTTGGTACGCTGCGTAATCACTAGCATCGCAATTCCAAATAGTCCCATGCAAGAAAGCAGTATGGCCAGGGTCGAAGCACTCATAAATATTTGCCCCAGCTTTTGCTCCGAACGGTACATTCGATCATTATTTTCATCCAAAAAGGAAGGATTGAAGGCCGACTGCGGATAGCGAGCTTTCCAGGTTTTTTCCATCAAAGCCAAAGTAGCAGGTAAGTTTTCATTCGCTACTCGAACAAAGATGTAAGAAAAGGAAAAGTCCTTGTCCGCTCCTAGGGCTAAAGTTAGAGGCTGGATGGTATTCGTTAACGACTCAAAATGAAAATCCTCCATCACCCCAACGACCTTTTTGGGAGGTTCGAATTCTAGCATCATACCTACCGCAGATTCCTCACTGAGCTGCTTCGCAAAGGTTCGGTTAATAATAACCGCTTCGCTCGTATCAGTTGGGAACGCTCTGGAAAAACTCCGGCCTTCTACAATCGGAATACCTAAAGTTTCAAAATAATCGTAGCCTACTTGATTCCAGTGGGTGCTCACCACTGCTCCATCTTGCTCAAAACCCATGACAGATCGAACGCGGCTATTATCCTTGCCCATTCCTAAGTTACCATAACTCGTAGTAATCGAATGTATCGCAGATTCTGACTCCCAAGCCATCCCTAATTGTTCTGCTACCTTTTCTGCTCGCAGCTCATCCCCTACCGGAATGCTCACTACCTGTGCCTTATCAAAACCAAGTGGCTTATTGGATAGGTAGCTAATCTGACGACCGATAATGAGCGTACAAATAATGAGCAAGATGGAAAATACGAATTGCAGTAATACCAAAAAATTGCGCAATACGCCGGGCTTTTGCATACGCGTAATCCCTTTGAGCACCGCTGCTGGTTGGAAGCGCGAAAGCACCAAAGCTGGATAGGCCCCACCAATAAGCCCCACAAACAGGAGAATACTGCCGAGCACCAAAAATAAACGCGGATGATACAACTCAATTTGTAAGCGAAATAAGGTATTAAAATGTGGCAGCAAGATTTGGGCGAAAGCCAAACCCGCCAGAATAGCAAAGCCGACCAACAACAGCACCTCTCCCCAAAACTGCACTACCAACTGCCCACGGCTTGCACCAACCACCTTGCGCACCCCCACCTCTTTAGCTCGATTAAGCGCACTACCCAAGGTCAGGTTGATAAAATTGATACACGCAATACTCAGAATAAACATAGCAATCACCGCCAGCGCAATTGGAAAAGCCTTGGCAATACCAGTGCCTCCCACAACAGTGTCAAAATGCAAATCGCTAAGCGGCTGAAAACCAATGCTTATCAGTGCTTCCCCATCTGCCGTACTCACTCCACGCTGTTCCAGTTGCAAAATATCGGTCTGCATATATTTGTCTACAATCGCTTTGCTCTCTTCCATTAAACCCGCAAGCGTAGCCTCTTCCTTAGCTTTTACATAAACGGACAGAAAGTAATTGTCCCATCTGTTTTTATTCAACTCATAGCGAGACACATTCTCAAAACGAGTCAGCAGGCTATAGTTTAAGCTAGAATTCTCCGGCTGTGTTTCTATAACTCCCTGCACCACCATCGCACGAGTACTACCCTCCACACTCACTTCAATGGTTTGACCAATAGGGTCGCTTTCGCCAAAAATACGCTCCGCAGAACGTTCTGAAATCAGCACACTATTAAGGTCTTTGAGCGCCGTCTCAGGATCCCCCTTTAGCATCTCAAAGGAAAAGATAGAAAGGAAATTTTCATCCACATATCGAATGCCCTGATCGTAGACTACCCCTTCATATTGAACCGCTGCCGATCCCCCTGTCCATCGGCAAACAGCCTCCAAACCACTCACCTCATCTTCTAAAGCCATACCCATGGGCGATGGCAAATTAGCAGTCCGCGCGAGCCCATCATTATCCACACTCTCAATATACACGCGATAAATCCGATCACTATCTTCGTGAAAACGATCAAAAGAAAATTCAAAGAAAGTAGTCAATAGCAACAAAATACTACTAGCCACTGCAATCGCTAAGCCCAGAATATTGATCCCAGAAAACAACTTGCGTTTCCACATATTCCGAAGGGCCACTTTTAAATAATTATATAACATAAGTCGGGAGTTTAAAAGCTCTTTATATTAGTTTGATAAATAGCATTTGCCACAAGTACACTATAGTATATGCCATGTATAGTGGCGGCTGCCCGAACAGGCACTGTTTGACGGAGGAGTTTGCCTGTTCTAGAGTTTTTGCTTCGTTTTGGGGCGATGCCAAAATGAAGAGCCTCGCCGGCTTGAGGCGAAGACCAAGCTCAATTCGATTAGGTTTAACCCAACGAGTGAATACTAAGAGTATACCTTAATCGAGTGCGTTTGAAGGATTAAATCATCGGTTTAGAAACAAGCTTCTCCGTCAACACACTACCATCATGCAACCGTACAATACGATTGCCAAAAGCGGCACAATATTCCGAGTGTGTCACCATCAAAATAGTAGCACCATTATTATTGAGTTGAACTAAAGTCTTCATCACATCATCGCCATTAGCACTATCCAAGTTACCAGTAGGCTCATCCGCCATAATTAGTTTGGGCCGGTTGATAATGGCCCGGGCTACTGCTACCCGCTGCTGCTGCCCACCAGATAATTGCTGCGGGAAGTGCTTGCTGCGGTGCATCATATTGAGTTGCTCCAGCACTTCGCTTACTCGCTTTCTGCGTGCACTACGCCCCATTTTGGTGTAAATAAGCGGCAGCTCAATATTTTCCGCTACTGTCAATTCATCAATGAGATTAAAGCTTTGGAAGATGAAGCCAATATTTTCTTTGCGCAACTGCGCGCGCTGCCGCTCCGAGTAGTGCGCCACTTCTTCCCCTAAGAATAAGTAGCTCCCGCCATCTGCTCGATCAATGAGCCCGAGGATATTGAGCAGGGTAGATTTACCACAGCCCGAAGGCCCCATAATGGATACAAATTCGCCCTGTTCTACGCTTAGATTGATGGCGTGGAGCGCTGTTGTTTCTACCTCATCAGTACGGTAGATTTTTGTTAAGTCGGTGGTCTTTATCATTGTTTTTTTCTTTTTTAATTAAAATATAATTCGTCTTTCTCCCCATAATTATCATAGCTCGAAATCAGCACCACTTCCCCTTCAGCCAAACCGCCCAGCACTTCAAAACCAGTCGCGCTCTTTCGGCCAATTTGTATGGGGCGCTTTCGCGCAAATGCCCCGTCTTGCTCCACCACATACACCCACTTGCCGCCAGAAGCCTTGGTAAAGCCCCCTTTTGCTAGCACCAGCGCTTGGGAAGCATCACTCAGCTTTAGCTTAAAAGGTACGGACTGTCCACGGCGAATTGTGGTAGGAGGTGTATCGACAAATACCAAGTCGATTTCAAAAGCACCATCTTTTACCTCAGGATATACTTTTTTGATTTGGAGTAGGTAGTTGGTTTCATCCAGCACCATTTCTGCCTTTAAGCCAGGGAAAATATTAGAGATATAATACTGATCTACTTTTGCTCGGATTTTATAATCCGATAGCACATCAATCTGCGCAATACGCTCGCCTTTATTAAGCAGCTGCCCAATTTCAATATTGAGGGAAGAAAGCTGCCCGGCGATGGGCGCGCGCACGCGCAAGTTTTCCAAGCTGTTCTTTGCAAAATCTAGGTTGCGCTGCATCAGCTCCAAGCTCGTCTCCATCTGTTGCTTTTGCATCGCATGGTAGGTAGAATCTTTTTGGAGCGTCGAGCGCAGTAATTGCTGGCGGCGTAGTAAATGCTCGTGCTCATCCTCTGTCTCTTCAAACTCCACTTGCGCAATCACGCTATCGCCATACAACTTACGATTGCGCAGCAATTGCTTATCTAACTGATCGAGGCGGTAGCGCACATCCAGTGCATTTTCCTTCAAACTTAGGCTCTGCTGCTCCATCAATATCGTCTGGTTGCGAATGGTATTGATTTGATCCACAATCTGCGCCTCCTGATTCAGCACATTGAGCTGCAAGTCAAGATTAGACAACTGAATGATCGGGTCATTCACTCCCACCAAATTGCCATCCTCCACCAGAATCGCCTCCACTTTGCCACTCTCCACTGCATCCAAATACACCGTCTTAATCGGCTCTACTACTCCAAATAGCGTAATCGATTCACTAAAGTCACTCGTACGAATCGTATCAAATCGCAAACGCTCTTTCTGAACATTCAGGCGACTCGTACTCGGATCGCGATAAATAGCCATCAGCAAAGCCGATGCAGCCAACAAGACCACCCCATACAAGGCCACCTGCCGGAATCGCTTTCGTTTTTTGTTAATTGGTTGATCCATCATCAATAATTTAAAAAGTTTCAGTCGGGTAATTTCTTTACCCCATTATAGGCAAGCCCAATGCCAAAAACCCCTACCACTGATTATCAATGACTTACAAAAATACAGCCTTCTTTCTTTGCCATAAATTGTTCAAAACCGAACAACAAGTGTCCGAAAACGAACACCTTTGGCTAACTTAGATTGGTTCAAAGTCATAAAAGAGCACGTTGCATTAGGTGGCGGAGGCCCGAAAAGGCACTGTTCGACGGAGGAGTTTGCCTTTTCTAGCGTTTTTGCTTCGTTTTTTGGCGATGAAAAAATGAAGAGCCCCGCCGGCTTGAGGCGAAAACCAAGCTTATTTCAATAAATCTTAACTCTAGAAACCATCACTAAGGGTAGAAAACACTCGATACCTTCAACCTTTGGTTGAAGATCAAAAAAAATTCAATGAAACAACCAGCCAAACTCCTAATTGTCGACGACGAAGAAGACATCCTCCTCAGTCTTCGTTTTTTGCTACAGCAACACTACAGCAGTGTACAGACCGAGCACAACCCCTACCAACTAGTGCGGGTACTGCGCAACCAAAGCTTCGACCTGATCCTATTGGATATGAATTTCCGCAAAGGAGACACCTCTGGGAAAGACGGGCTACACTGGCTACAGAAGGTAAA
Source organism: Bacteroidota bacterium (assembly GCA_039208045.1). GTDB lineage: Bacteria > Bacteroidota > Bacteroidia > Chitinophagales > Saprospiraceae > JBCCRH01. The sequence continues at coordinate 1,249 of JBCCRH010000214.1, read as the reverse complement.
AGAATTGCAGCCCCAGGCGTCCGTCATCATGATCACCGCTTATGCTGATTTGAAGACCGCCGTAGAAGCGGTGAAAATAGGTGCTGCCGATTTTGTGGAAAAACCTTGGCGCAACGAAAAGTTATTAGCTACGGTGCAAACTACGCTCAAGCTCAAGCAAACTACCCAAGCAGTAGCCCAGTTGAAAGCGCAGAATACGATCTTGCAAAGCGAGATCGATCAGTCGTTCGCCGAAATGGTAGGCCAGTCGGAAGCGATGCAGCGCGTTTTTCAACTCATTGAAAAAGTAGGAAAGACCGAAGCTAATGTGCTAATCCTTGGGGAAAATGGCACGGGTAAAGAGTTGGTGGCTAGAGCAATCCATCGGGCTTCGCCGCGACGAGCGCAAGTATTTGTAAAAGTAGATCTGGGCGCCATCCCGGAAACCCTCTTTGAGAGCGAGCTTTTTGGCCACCAAAAAGGGGCTTTTACCGATGCCAAAAGCGACCGAACGGGGCGCTTTGAAGTAGCAGCAGGCGGCACACTTTTCTTGGATGAAATTGGCAACCTACAGCTGCCCATGCAAGCGAAGCTACTCACCGTGCTCCAAAATCGCAGTGTCCGCCGCCTGGGCTCTAATGCAGAAACGCCCATTGATGTCCGCTTGATTTCTGCCACTAATATGCCACTTTACAGCATGGTGAATGAGCAGGCCTTCCGCCAAGACTTGCTATATCGTATCAACACCGTAGAAATCCAGCTGCCACCCTTGCGCGAGCGCACGAGCGACATCCCCTTACTGATTGAACATTTCATCAAACTATACGGTAAAAAATACCAAAAAGAGCAACTCGACATTTCGGCCCCGACCGTACAACTCCTACAAGGCTACCACTGGCCGGGCAATATCAGAGAACTCCAGCACACCATCGAGCGAGCCGTCATCCTTTGCGAAAGCAATACCCTACAGGCTGAGGATTTTGTTTTAAAAACTAGTACTCCCGACATAGCTAGTTCTGATACAGCAGAAGGGCCCAATACATACAAGTTGGATGAGCTGGAAAAATGGGCGATCCGTAAGGTGCTCACCCAAGAGCAAGGCAATATCTCCAAAGCAGCGGATGTGCTTGGCCTCACCCGCGCAGCCCTTTATCGTCGACTCGAAAAATATGGATTATGATGATTAAAAATTTCAAGTGGATCATTTTTTCACAGGTGATCGGTATGCTGTTACTTATGGCATTGTTGCTTTATAGCATTTCGCAAGGGT
>JBCCRH010000213.1:0-10160 GCA_039208045.1 Bacteroidota bacterium | reverse complement strand
GGCGCAAGCCCCATTCGAACTGTACGAGTATTTTCAGGACGAATAGAGAACTTTAAGTCATCAATACTTATTGTGTTGCGACAAAAATAATTTTTAAAAAATATTTAACCTACCCAATAATCATATTGCAATAAGTGTTATTAGTTTCATAATAATATAACACAATTCGTAAAACGCATTTTAATTAAAACCGATGAAGTACCTTACCCATTTTTTATTATTCCTGCTCTTTCCTATATGTACTTATGGTCAAGCCAAAATATTGGAAATCAGCAAGTTTGCAGCAGAAAGCCCTGCTAATGAGCGCAGTATTTACCTCGACTTAGGAAAAGAAACAGCCGCTAAAGTCATATTCAATGGTTCATTTACCGGCAAGCGGTTAGTTCTTCAGAATGCGAGCAATAAGCATGTCGTATTTGACTGTACCATCAGAACGACTGATTTGGAACATGCGATTATTATAAGCGGCGATGTACAAAATTTAATTTTGGAAAGCACCGGAAAAGAGATGACGGGTGGAATAGGGGTTTGGGGAAGCACTCGAAAGCTGAGCATCAGCGGGTTTAATATCGTAGCTGGCAAATTTGGCGTACATGCCACTGCCCAAAAAGCACATACGGGCATTCAGATCTACAACAATAGCTTCCGTAACATTCAGCTAGAAGCCATTTATTGGGGTTATTTTCAGCAGATCACTCAAAAGACCCAAGGCATTTCCATCATCGGCAATACCTTCCAAAATATCGGCTGGGATGCCATACAAATCGGCAATGCTCTGGATGCCGAAATCTATGATAATAAAATCGACCGCGCTGGCCTCCGCAACGAATTCGGGCAAGACTACGCCATCACCATCAATCCAGGCAGCCGCTGTTTTTTGTATAATAATGAAATCCTAAACACCGGCAATCGGGTACAGTGCTTGGAGTCGACCATGTTTGAAACTAGAAAATGATGCAGCAGCAAATTGGCAATGACCCCACTGGCGCAATCTTTTCCCCATGCAGAACCTATCGTTACCTACTCTGGCGGATATGGGATACCAAAAAGCCTCTCGTATTATTCATTGGCCTAAACCCTTCCACAGCCGATGAAACAAAGGATGACCCCACTATCCGTCGCGTGCAGCAATCCGCCAAAGACTGGAAGTTCGGGGGCGTCTATATGATGAATCTTTTTGCATACCGGACACCCTATCCGTCGGAGCTATTTCAATGCTCTAATCCCATTGGCGAAAATGATTACTGGCTCCAGCTCATCGCTCCACAATGCAGCGAAGTCATTTTCGCCTGGGGGTCGTCCAAGGGGGCTCAAACACGAGCAGCAAAGGTCATTCCTTTTTTTCCCAACGCTAAAGCCTTGGTACTAAACAAAGATGGAAGTCCTCGGCATCCGCTGTATGTAAGGGCAGGTGTGGAGCCTGTTCCTTTTATTCAAAAGGAAATATAGTAGATAATATGAGCCGCAACCGAAGAGTATTCGCTCCAACGCATCTGGGGCCTCGTAGCCGCCGTTTTGATCATTGCAGTAGGTACTGCTATTGGGATTGGGTTAGCAAATCGGATGATGTGAATTTGAGTAATCTATTTAACTCAAAAGCATTTTGCTGAAATCTTGTGCCGTTATTGCAGGATGCTTGTAGTAATCAAGTTGAAGTTTAGATTCTAAAATTTCTATTCTGTTGATCAAAAAGGAATTGTCTTCTGGGTCAGGTATCCAAAAGCCCGTGAACATTCCATAGGCTCCGTATCGAGTGATAGTATCGATAATGTATTGAGAAAGTTCTTCAATTTTATGGGGTGAGAAATTCTTAATATAGTTGGTTAATATTAGATCGGAAAGAATTATCGCCAAATCAATTTTAAGGGACTCATCTATGAATTTTTTCAAAAACTTAAACTTAGGGTTTGGATGCTCTGCGATGATCTGAAATGACACATAATTCGGTTTTAGATTGGGTTCTTCTAAAAACTTCATTGAGGTAACAGTTTCCTCATATTCAAACTCAATAGCCTTAGCTGAAGCTAATATTTTTTCAATAGTAATAAGTGCATCGGTAGAGGTCTTTGCTAAATATGATAGATCGTTCAATTGCATGTTTTTAGCAATTTGCTGATTGATGATCTCCATATGTTCGTTGATAGAAAACTGATTTTTGTATTGCCACTTGATTAGGTCTATTCGCAGGTAGAAGTAATCCAGGATGTGTTTGTTTATAGCCTCTTCAATTGAAAAAAGTCGCGTGTCACTGATAAGTCCTTCCACTAAAGCTTTGATCCGGCCATAAATTGGAGGTTGTACAGATAGGCTTTTATCTAAATTGGCTAAGACCATGAATTTACCAGTAGATTCGCTCGTGAGCCGCATCTTGATGAGTTTTGTAACTGAAATAACAACTTTTTGATAAAAGTTGCAATCTTTTTCTGAAATCAATCAATCAAACACCTCACAACCTTTCGGATAAGTCCAATATTTCAGTAGTGGCCAAGCCTTGGGATTGCGCGAATTTGCTAACCAGGTCGCAGTACATTTCTTCAGCTCGTTCATGGGCTTTAGCAAAGAAAAGCTTCACATCAATGATTTGGTATTTTGTGGCTTTCTTGAGTCCATTTTCTGCAATGTGGATCGCATCTTTGATGAGGTTAAAAAAGCACGCTACTTATGATTGCACGAAACAGAGATTATTCGATTTGATCAAGACCAATATTCATCTGAACCTATTCAAAAGTTAACTAATCATGGAAAGACAGATGTTCCTAAATATATTAACCTTAGAAAAATTTGCTTCAAAAACTGGTATCCCGTTGGAAACTTTACGATATTGGCGGCTGTCTGGAAAATTGCCTATGCACAAAGTTGGAAAACGAGTGTTGGTAATCCCCAGTGCGATAAGAGCTTTCCTTAAAGAGCAAAGCGCAAAATTTGAATAAAAAATGTACCCATTCTATACCAATAAAATTGAACCTGGTGTAAGTTGTTGGTTATCAGTGGGTATTAAACTGGCCCCATAGTACAACGGATAGTATATAGGTTTCCGGAGCCTAAGATCCAGGTTCGATTCCTGGTGGGGCCACACAGCTAATGCCCTGAAGTTCCACGAGGAAGAGAAGTTTATCCCGATGCCTTATCGGGAATTCCTGGTGGAATCACTTCCTTCACTCATTACTCCTCAAAAAAATCATAAGTAGCTGGCGGCCCCGCCAGGGACGGCTTGATCATTTCCTTTAACTGCAAATGAACGGGATGTTCTTGATACGCCTGATAAGCCAACGTATCTGCAAACTGCATTTGCATGACTATATCGTATTGCTGCAGGGCACGGGGATCGCCTAGGTCTTGGTAGGGGCCGACTTGGAAATCGCGGACTTCATCAATGGCAGTGAGGGTTTTTAGCTGATCGATGAAGGCGGGTCGGTCGGTATTTGGCTGTAGCGAGAGGAAAACCATATGCACTAGCTGAGGGATCGTGTCAGCATCTAGCTCATCGGATAGCATTTGGATGGTTTGTTCTGCAACTGCTAGGTTGCGCTTGGTTCGGTTGAGTTCCAACTCTAGGTTGGCGTTGGTGCAGGAGGCGAATAGAAGAATGGGGAAGAGCAGTAATTGTTTCATACTATATTGATTTAGTGTTCGAGCCAGGACTGGTAGTATTTACCATCATCAATGGCTAGTGCTTGGGTGGTTAATTGTAAGGGTTTAAAGGTATCAATCATAACGGCTAATTCTTCGGTTTTGGTTTGGCCGATGCTGGCTTCGTAGGTACCTGGGTGGGGGCCGTGTGGGATGCCTGCGGGGTGCAGGGAAATATAGCCAGGGCCGATATTGGTGCGGCTCATGAAATCGCCATCCACATAGTAGAGCATCTCGTCGGAGTCAATATTGGAGTGGTTGTATGGGGCGGGTATGGCCTTGGGGTGATAGTCGTACAGCCGTGGACAAAACGAGCAGATGACGAAGGCTTTGGTTTCGAAGGTTTGGTGGACTGGGGGTGGCTGGTGCACGCGGCCGGTGATCGGCTCAAAATTGTGGATAGAAAAACCATAGGGGTAATTGTAGCCATCCCAACCGATTATATCAAAGGGGTGGCTGGCGTAGATGACTTGGTGGAGTAGGCCTTGCTTTTTGATCTTTAGCAGAAAGTCGCCTTTTTCATCGTGGGTTTCTAGGTTGCGGGGTAAAATGTAGTCGCGTTCGCAAAAGGGGGAATGTTCCAAGAGCTGCCCAAACCAGTTGCGGTAGCGTTTGGGGGTATAGATCGGGTGGAAGGACTCGGCATAGAGGATACGATTGTCTTCGGTGTCGAATTCGATTTGGTAAATCATACCTCTGGGGATAATGAGGTAGTCGCCATATTCGAAAGGAATCTGTCCTAAAAAAGTGCGGAGCGTTCCGCTGCCTTTATGGATGAAGAGCATTTCGTCGGCATCGGCATTTTTGTAGAAGTAGTCTTTTTGTGAATGGCGAGGCGCTGCTAGGCCGATGTGGATGTCTTGGTTGACGAGTAGGGGGGTGCGCGCTTCCAAGAAATCGTCTTTGGGCGGTACATTGAAGCCGATGAGTTTTCGGGCGGTTAGATTTTTGGCTACCGCAATTTGTGGGGCTACGTCTTCTGCTTCGCCTATGGATTTGACCATGGTGGGGCGGTGTACGTGGTACAGGAGTGAGGACATGCCATCGAAGCCGATGGTGCCGAATAGTTGTTCGTAGTATAGGTCGCCATTGGGCTTTTTGAAAATGGTATGGCGTTTTTGGGGGATTTGGCCGAGGTGGTGGTATATGGGCATTGGATGAATGTTTTTTTTGGAAGTTGGCTTTCTAATGAGCGACTGTGTTAGCAGGAAGGGCTACGCTATTTGCATTTCTGGAATTTCTCCGTTTACTATTAAGTGGCCTTCGGTGGCGGCTTGGATGTCGGCGACGGTGACGCCGGGGGCGCGCTCGATGAGTTCGAATCCTGCTGGGATCACATCGATGACGGCCATGTTGGTGACGATTTTTTTGACGCATTTTACACCGGTAAGTGGCAGGGTACACGCTTTGAGGAGTTTGGATTTGCCTTTGCGGTTGGTGTGGGTCATGGCTACGATGATGTTGTTGGCGGAGGCGACGAGGTCCATGGCGCCGCCCATGCCTTTGACCATTTTGCCGGGGATTTTCCAGTTGGCGATGTCGCCGTGCTGTGAGACTTCCATGGCGCCGAGTACGGTGAGGTTGATGTGTTGGCCGCGGATCATGGCGAAGCTGGTGGCGGAGTCGAAAATGGTGGCGCCGGGGAGCGCGGTGATGGTTTGCTTGCCGGCGTTGATGAGGTCGGCGTCTTCTTCGCCTTCGAAGGGGAAGGGGCCCATGCCGAGGATGCCATTTTCGGACTGAAATTCGACGCTGATGTCTTTGGGGATGTAGTTGGCGATTAGGGTGGGGATGCCGATGCCTAGGTTGACATACCAGCCATCTTGGAGTTCTTGGGCGATGCGTTTTGCAATTCCGTTTCTATCTAGCATACGATTTTGTTTTTACGATTGTTTAGGACGGGTGGTGCGTTGCTCGATGCGCTTTTCGTAGTTGGTGCCTTGGAAGATACGTTGTACGAAAATGCCGGGGGTATGGATGAAGTTGGGATCGAGCTCGCCGGGTTCGACGAGTTCTTCTACTTCTGCTATGGTTATTTTTCCTGCCATGGCCATCAGTGGATTGAAATTGCGGGCGGTGCCTTTGTAGATGAGGTTGCCGAGGCGGTCACCTTTCCAGGCTTTTACTAGGGCGAAATCGGCGGTGAGGGCCATTTCGAGGATATGGGGTTTGCCATTGAAGATTTTAACTTCCTTGCCTTCGGCGATTTCGGTGCCATAACCTGCGGGGGTATAAAAAGCAGGGATGCCTGCACCACCTGCGCGGCAGCGTTCCGCCAGGGAGCCTTGGGGTACGAGGTCGACTTCGAGTTCGCCACCGAGCATTTGGCGTTCGAATTCGGCATTTTCACCTACATAGGAGGAGATCATTTTTTTGATCTGTTTATTTTGTAACAGCAGGCCGAGGCCAAAGTCGTCGACGCCGGCGTTGTTGGAGATGCAGGTGAGGCCAGTGACGCCGCTCTGCACCAGGGCGGCGATGGTGTTTTCGGGGATGCCACAGAGGCCGAAGCCTCCGACCATGAGGGTCATGTGGTCTTGTATGCCTTGTATGGCGGCGGTTGCGTTTGGTACGAGTTTATTCATAGGTTTTATTTTGGTTTGGCTTTTTCATTTTGCTATTGCTTGTGTGTATTACTGCGGATTGCAAATCCGAAAATTATCGAATGCTTAGATTTTGTTTCGCTCATGGTAGTTGCCTCCGGCGGGCCCCTTTTTTCAGTCGATAAAAAAGGGGCGAAAAAATCTTGGCAAATTTAAGGCTTTCACGCGAGGCTGGCACCCGCACCCACCAAATTTGCCGAGCTGCCCGCTTATGATTGTCGTGCAGGAAGTAATTTAGGGATTAAGCGTGGGGATTGCAATAGGCGTTGGAAAAACTGTTATTTTGGTGGGGAACTTTAAAACCAAAATGCATGGGACAGGCACAGCAGCTGGCGAATCGCTTTCGGGAAGTTATCTTAAATGGGAAGTGGATTGCCAACACGAATTTTAAGGAGAAGATTGAGGATTTGACGGTGGCGCAGGCGACGCAGCGGGTGGGATCGTTGAATACGATTGCGCTCTTGACGTTTCATATCAATTATTATATCGCGGGTTTGAATCAGGTGTTTGAGGAAGGGAAGTTGGAGATACGGGATAAATATAGCTTTGAGCTGCCGACTTTGGAGACGGAGGAAGCCTGGGAGGAGTTGAAGCAGCAGTTGTTTCGGAATGCGGAGGTGTTTGCGCAGCATGTGGAGGGGCTTTTGGATGAGGACTTGGATGCACCTTTTGTGAAGGAGCAGTATGGGGATTATCGGCGTAATTTGGAGGGGATGATTGAGCATAGTTATTATCATTTGGGGCAGGTGAGCTTGATTCGGAAGTTGATAGAGTTGGGGTAGGCTTTTGGCTCTTTGTGTGGGGGTAGCTCTGCTGAGCTTGAGTCTGGCTGTTAGCTTACTCCGCTGGAGTAGAATTTGGGTCGGTTGGGGTTTTATAGGCAGGTTGTCTCTACAGGACAAACTTTCTTTGCTGTGCCTGAGTCTGGCTATTTGGCTTACTCTGCTGGAGTAGCCATTATGGTTAGCGATGTCTTTATAGGCAGGTTGTCTCTACAGGACAGTGGTGTGGATTGCCCTTTGTCTTGGGGTAGCTATGCGTGTTAGCATAAGTCGTTGCTTAGCAGGCTTCGAGTTTATAGCCCAACAGCGATAGGGACGCAGCCGCTGATAGGGATCGGGACGCAGCCGCCGACAGTAGTCGGGACGCAGCCCTGATGGAAGTGATATGAACTGCTGTAGAACGCTATATTCGCTACACCTGTAGGGTGGGCTGAACGGATTAGTGAAGACCGGCCTACAGGTAGTAGCGATAGCGTTTCTATAGTGGTGAATACAAGCGGACAGCGGGGATAGCTGCCCAAAAGATAATGACATTTTAGGAGGATACGGACCATTATAGGTTGATAGGCTTTTCGAGAGAGGGGCCACTTTTTCAATCTATAAATCGGTACGAACTATGTGTAAAACACAGGAGGAAACGGCTCAGGAGCCGAAGGGCGGAGCTTTGTCTAAATTTGAAAAACTGGCGTTGCCGGAGGAGCAATTGCTGGAGGTGAAGGGTGGAAATGGAGGGGATGATCCGCCGCCAGAGGAAGGCCAGAAGGTGAATGGGCATGAGGATATTGTGATTCTCTAGGAGCTTGGTGCTGCAAGTGTTTTTGTGGGAGGGAGCATGCGAAAGGGTGTGCTCTCTCTGCTTTTAGGGGAGCAGGCGGCGCAGCCAAGGGCGGCAGACTAGGCGATCGGTGTGTTCGATGTCTGCTTTTAGGGAATGGAGGCGGTGGGGAGGCCAACCTTCGGTGGCGGTTTTGGCGAGTTGAAGTACTACTTGGGCGAAGTTGAGCAAGGCTGTTTTATTGTCAGCGGATAGTTTTTTGTTGCGTTTGATGACTGCTTTGAAGTTTTTGACGGTGTCTTTGAGGGTGTCGAGTTGATTGTTTTCTTCGAGGTGGAGCAGGAGGAGACAACGTAGATAGAGCGTATGGATGCGGATGCGGAGGTGGGTACTTTTTTTGGTGATTCCCTGTAATTGGTCGATAGCCGCGCGGAAGTTGCCTTGGTGAAAAGCGAGGATGGCACGGGCTAATTGGGGTACTTCTGTGGCATGCTCTGGAGGAAGTAAAGGGGCATATTTCTGGATACAGCTGGCTGTCCACTCAAAGTGTTGCGCATGTGCACCGACGGAGGTCAGATTTAAGAGGGTAGCGCTGGTGATCTTGTTGTGGCTAACTAGGAGCTGCTCCTGATCGCCGTATCGGTAGAGGTCGAGTAGGCTATCCAGTGCAGGTTGGTGTCGGCGCTGATGATGGTTACCTAACAGTATTAATTTGGTGAGTAGGAATGCCCGTTCGACCTTTGGAAGTGACTCGTTATGGGTTTTGAAAATAGCTAGCGCTTGATAGAAGGGGGATACATTGGGGGTTAGATGAAGGGCTTGCCACAAGTGGTGCAGCAGGAAGATATAGGGGTGCTCGGCAGCAGCATATTGTGGGGCAGCTTGGAGGATCGCTTGGTCTAGTGGGGTGATGGGAAAGGCGTCTTCAAAGGTAAAAGTAATGGCGGCTTGGTCGCACAGAAATTTTAGTTTTTTGGCGATAAAAAAGGCATCTAAGTGTTGCGTGAGTGAAGGAAGGAGGTCGGCAGTTTCCTGATGATCGATTCGGTTGGGGTGGAAATAGCCTTTCTCTAAGCAGAGGAAAGTATCGAGGTAGTGTTCGGGATGCGTAGCGGGGGGCTGAGGTGCTTGCTTTTGGATGTATTTTTCAAGGGCGGGGTAGCTATCGCGTTGCCAGAGCACTAAAGTAGTGGCCTGATGCTGGAGGAGTGGGTTGGAGAAGAGCGCGTGTACTTCTAGAAATCGGTAGACTAGCTTTCCGAGATCGGAAAAGGCTTGGTTGATTTTTGTAGGGGAAGCATCTGGAAAAAGCTGCTGCTTGAGCTCTTGGAGCTGGGAAGTGTGAAAGTTGGGATAATGGGGTTGGAGTAGTTGAAAAAGGGTCACTAAGGTAGGGTTGGTATTGAAGTAGGGCGAGCGCAAAAATTGGTTGAATGATTTCAATTCTTTGGATTGGAGTAGGCGAAGTTGTTGGAATAGCTTGGGTTGCTGCTTATTTTGAGGAGAAGGTGCGTCGGGCTTAGCCATTGATTATGTGTGTTTTATGTGCTGTAGGGAGAAATGGAGTAGGGAAATTAGGAATATTTTGGCAAAAAAATGAGTTAGGTGCTATTGCCGATAGTCTTGTAGGTTTGCTGGTGTTCAAAACCAAAGACATGCAAGCACAGCCTATTTTACACCTTATTTTTGAGCAAGCTATTGCTCCGAAGGACTTAAGTTTATTCAGCACGACTTTGCTGTCGCAATGGAGTGACGCTGGGGAACTGCCTAGCTTGCGGCGGGATCGGTCAGCGGGTTATCCGAATATACAATTTAAGGTACGGCACTATTTTGGTCATTGTCGCCCGATGTTATTTGCTATGGGGATGGAAGCTCAATTTTTGTTCGATGCCCTGCAAGCTGGGTATACGACCTTGCCTGCTGCGATAGCTGATATGCGCTTGCTGCAATTAAGGTTGGGTACGCGGAAGCACTTCTTTGATTATCAGCTCTTCAACTATAAAGCATTGAATGCGACGTATGCTAAGCAGTATGCTTTGCTTACCAATCAACCGAGTCAAGTAGCTTTCCTGCACAGTTGTTTACAGCAGCACCTAGGTTCTCTTTTGGAGGGTTTAGGAATGGTACCATCTGGCATTTTATTGAGGGATATACGGTTGCGTCGTAGGAAGTGCATTCGGTGGAAGGGGCGCTCGGAGTATGGTTTCGATCTTCAGTTTACTACGAATGTGTTTTTGCCGGAATATATTGGGGTGGGGCGGGATGTTCGGTGTGGGTTTGGGGTGGTGAGGAGGGGGGAGGATGGGAGGGATGGGGGACGGAGGACGGGAGGGGAGTTGAGGGGTTTTAGGGTTTAGGGGTTTAGGGGTT
>JBCCRH010000212.1:0-10224 GCA_039208045.1 Bacteroidota bacterium | reverse complement strand
TCACAATATCCCCATCATTCGTCAGAAGGATCAGCCCTGTCGATGGTTTATCCAGCCGCCCAATTGGAAAGATGCGCTGCGGATGCCCCACAAAATCGATGATATTATCCTTATCCCGCCGATCCGTCGTGCTCGTAATGCCCGGTGGCTTGTGCAGCGCAATGTAGATTGGCTTCGGCTTCTTGCGCAATGGCTTTCCATCCACCAGCACCCGATCGCCCGGAGCTACCCGGTTCCCCTTCTGCGCCTTTTGCCCATTCAGCTGCACCCGCCCCGCCTCAATCCAGCGATCCGCCTCCCGGCGCGAGCAAATGCCTGTGCTACTGATGTATTTGTTTAAACTGATTGAATTGTCCGCCATACTATTGCTTCACAAACCACTTAATCCCTCTCTGTCGAGTGGCATGCCCCAGAATCTCCCCCGTCATTACATTGCGCATCATCTGATCAGTCTTACCATTCGAAGCAGCGATAAAACTCCACGCCAAATTTTCCTTCAGCTTAATCTCCTGTACCTCAAAATCTGGAGTCTGCCCAATGATAGGATCAATCTGAGCGAACACTATCTCATCACTCATAATCGTCAAAAACTTAGCATCCGCCACATGCTCCACTTTTATCGCAGGATCACTAACGCGATAAGAAGACCAATAAATACGTATTTCTTGTCCAGCACGCACCGCTGCAATCAGCTCCTCCAATTTCCCCTGCACCGCCTGCCCTTTCGCATCATTTTCATACACCAACCTCCACGAGCTCTCCTGCGCCGATAGCCCGCTAAAAGAACCAAATGAAAAAAAGCAAAGCAACAAAAGGGATAGATACTTCATCGAACAAAGATTTTCGAAAGACAAGTTAGTAAATCCTAGTTGATTTGGGCAACTATCGCGCTCTCCGCTTGTATGAGGCAAGCTAGAAGGCTATTCCGTATCCTACTGGCTAGGTCTTCGTTCTTCACTCAGCCCTTTCCAGCAGGTACTACATTAGAGCATATCTGGACTTCGCTTTTCGAGCGAACGCTGCCAAATCTTGTTCTGAACAAGGCGCGATGCGGGAGCATAGCCTTAGCTACGCGACCAAAGAGCAACGCAGTACAGGATAAGATTTGGCAAGTGCAGCCGAAAGGGTGAAGTCCAGATATGCTCTTAGCCTTCTAGCTCACCCCATATCGCTGCGATCACGGTTGCAGGCCCAGCACGCACCAGCGGTTGCAGTACTTACAGCTTGCCCACCTATTATCGTGTAACAAAAATAAGTTTTAGGGCCACGCGGTTCGCCTTAGGCGAACACTGAGCACGGGCATAGCTTTACGGAAAAAAAGCCTAGCACGCGCTCACCCCGGTTGCTATCGGGGAATCCGCGAGATAAGAACTTAGAACTAACCAACAAGACTTGGCACTGACTAGATACCTACAGCTTGCCCGCCTATGGGGGCAGAACAGAACACATACAGGCTTATTATAAACGGTTTGTCCCTACAGGACAATAGCTCAGTTTTAGCTGTGAGTATTAATATGCTGTCCTGGAGGGACATACTGCCTATAAGCTAGTCTGCTACTCGCCAGGAGCGCTCGCCTCAGGCGAGCAGCCTATCCCTGCGGCTTCCACAAGCGCGTCCCCCCATACAGCACCCCCCCCACCACAATAAAATCAAAAAAGCCCTGCGTCTGTGTTTCAAAAATCAAGTCCCAACGCGCCCCGCCATCCGAGGAGCGATGAATGCCATAATTATTACCCATCAGCAAGTAGGGCTCTTGCCGGATCACTCGGTACACATACGACTCCTCAGTAGGCCCATACTCCGCCAGCGTCCACTGCGCTCCCCAGTCATTAGACACATACACTTCCTGCGCAATATACAATTCCACAATAGTGGTATCCAGCAGCTCCGTATAGTGTACCGCTCCCTCCTGGTGGATCCAGGCCCAGCTCACCCCGGCATTTTGCGAAAGCAAAGTCCCCCTGCTCGTCCCTGCAATTACCCGCTGCCCCTTGGCAAAAAGACTAATCACTTGCACACCCTCATACAGCCATACCCATCGATTATCAAGAGAAGAGAGCTGAGCAATGCCAGTATCTGTTCCAATGAGCAACTGCCCATCTAACACTAAAATAGCTTGCACCCGCAAATCAGTAAGGTTATAATTTAGTGGTAACCAGCTTTGCCCTCTATCTCTACTTTCAAAGATCCCAGCACCATACACCCCCACATAGATCGTTCCTTCGTGTACCAAGAGTGCATTAATTTTGGGATTGGGCAATTGCTCCCCAATCGAATACCACGAAGTTCGATCATTGGTGCTCAAGTAAAGTCCCCGATCATCTGTGGCTAAAACAAGTTCACCTTCCAGTGTATCCAAAAATGAAACTTGCAATCCCACAGGCAGATTAGAACTCGCCACTTGCCAGGTTTGGCCATAGTCTGTAGAACTATACAGTGGGTACTGTATCGAGTCTTGGTAGGGAGTAGCAGGAGGTGCTTCGATAGGGATAGCACTTGGCGTAGTCGGTGCGCAGGAGCTCAGAAGAAAAGAAGCAATCAATAGCCCAAAGCAAAGGTGTTGAAACATGGTCTTGTAGTTTTAAAGTTACCTTCTAGTTAGTCAATATTCCTCACCTATGATGCCCCACCGAGCTGCTTTGACAAGTGCTTAACAGCCTTACGGAGCGATCACATTATAATTTTCCAAATCTGCAACAGCTTGTTGCAGAATTTAACCCCAAGTCAATAATTGCTCTTCACAACATCCAGCCTGGCACGTACCCATCGGATTTGCAATCCGATGAAGATCACTTTTTTACAACATCCACCCCCTTTTTTTGTAACTTTAGTAATGTCTTACTCTATCCGTTAACAGCCCATTGGATTCAATGAAAGGAAAAGCATATATGCAACTCTTGTCAACTGTAAAAACTACTATTCAAACAGGCCAACAGGAGGCTATCAAACAAGTCAATAGAGCACTCATTGATGTCTATTGGCAGATTGGTAGACATATTGTGGAAAGTCAGCAAAAGAATGGATGGGGGAAAAGTGTAGTAGAAGACCTATCTAGAGATTTAAAAACTTCTTTTCCAAACCAAACGGGATTTTCAGCTAGGAATCTTTGGGATATGCGCAGATTTCATGAGACATATAAGGATTTTCCAAATCTGCGACAGCTTGTCGCAGAAATTCCCTGGGGGCATCATTTACTCATTATGCAGCGAGCTAAAGAGGCCCAAGAGCGGCAATATTATCTGCAAGCCACTCAGCAGTTCAAGTGGAGTAGAAATGTGTTGCTCAATCAGATAAAGGCTAAAGCCTATGAGCGGCAATTACAATTGCCACAACACAATTTTAAGGAAACGCTCCCCGAACATATTGCAGAACAAGCAGAAGAAACTATTAAGAACACCTATTCTTTGGAATTTTTGGGCATCGATGAGGTAATGCTAGAACGGGACCTAGAAAAGCGATTGCTACAACAGCTTCAAGCATTTCTACTCGAATTAGGCTATGGCTTTACTTTTATAGGAAGCCAGTATGTGGTAACCTTGAAGGAAAAACAGTACCGTATAGATTTGTTGTTTTTTCATAGAAAGCTCAATTGCCTAATTGCTATCGATCTTAAGATCAGCTCCTTCAAACCAGAATACGCTGGAAAAATGAACTTCTATTTAGAACTTTTAGATGAGCAAGTGCGACTGCCTAGAGAAAACCCTTCTATCGGAATCATACTATGTGCTGAAAAGGATGTGCTTGAAGTGGAATATACTCTACGAAATAGCAATAAACCAATGGGGGTTTCTGAATATCAATTGATTAGTCAGCTACCAGAAGACCTAAAGGATAGCCTACCCTCACCTGAATCCATAAAAGAAAGGCTGAAGAATGGCAATCATCCTTCTTCATGAAAGCGTTTAAAATACCAGCTC
The DNA here is from genome assembly GCA_039208045.1 of Bacteroidota bacterium. GTDB lineage: Bacteria > Bacteroidota > Bacteroidia > Chitinophagales > Saprospiraceae > JBCCRH01. The sequence goes on along the minus strand of JBCCRH010000212.1, from coordinate 6,306 downwards.
ATGAAACTTATCCCAGCCCCCCTCCTCCTCCTCTTCGCCATAAGCACCCTACCGCTCAATGGCCAAGACCCCACCCTACTAGCCATCCCAAACCCGCCCGCCGAGCCCGTGCGCACCATGGCCGAATGGGAAGAGGTAGAAGCAGTAGTAATTACCTGGACGGCAGTGCCAACGGTGCTGACAGAGATTGTGCGCCATGCAGTGGAAGAGTGCCAAGTCATTATTATTACTGATAATCCAGCGCTGGTGAGTGCACACTTGACCACGGCAAACATTTCGCTAGACCGTGTACAATTGCTAAACCGGCCGTTTAATACCATCTGGATTCGAGATTATGGGCCTTGGACGGTGTATACGCGTGATGTGGAGTCTAGAACGCTGATTGACTGGATTTATAATCGACCCACCAGAGTGGCGGATGATACCCTGCCGCAGGCTATTGCGAGCTACTTGGATATGGAGCTGTATGAAGCTACCGAAGTGCCCTTTGATTGGGTACATGCTGGTGGAAATTACTTAGTGGATGGCATGGGTACTGCTTTTTCTTCTGATCTGGTGCTCGATGAAAACCCAGGCAAAACAGTAGATGAAATTGATGCGATTGCAGCGGATTATTTGGGGACGCAACAATATGTCAAGCTGCCCAAGCTACCCTATGATGGCATTCACCACTTGGATATGCACATGCGCCTCCTAGATGAAGAAACCCTATTAGTAGGGGAGTATCCAGAAGGGGTAGCGGATGGGCCGCAGATTGAAGCAAATATCCAGCGCATACTTGCCACACTGGAAACGCCTTTTGGCAATCCTTACCGTATCGTTCGTATCCCTATGCCGCCCGATCGATTTGGAAATTACCCAGATGAAGAAAGTGCCTTCCCTTGCCGCAATACGAATCGCGCTTTTGGTTGCTATCGCACCTACACGAATTCGTTGTTTATCAATAATACCATTTTAGTCCCTACCTACGATCACCCGCTTGATAGCCTCGCCCTGGCCATTTACGAAAGTGAACTCCCCGGCTACAAGGTAGTGGGAATCAACTGCAACCCAATTATTCCGCAGGTAGGGGCGGTGCATTGCATTACGAAATTGATTGGGCATTCTGACCCGCTATGGATGGCGCATGCAAAACTAAGAGATACGTACCGTACGACTACGCCTTATCCGGTGATGGCTAAGATTAGACACCGCTCTGGAATTATCAGTGCTATGCTGCACTACCGCTTGGTCGGAACCGAGCAGTTTACTAGCCTGCCTCTATTTCCAATTTCTACAGAAGATCACCTTTGGGGCGGTGGCATCCCTCCCCAGCCGGTAGGAAGCGAGGTGCAGTATTATATTTCGGCGACCGCCTTATCCGGCAAGGTGCAAGAGCGGCCTATGCCTGCCCCGGAAGGGTACTATTCCTTTACAGTCAGAGCTGCCACTACTCCACTTAATGCTGACTTTGCGCTAGCTACAAGCGAAGTATGTGAGGGAAACATGGTGCAGTTTGCCAATTATTCAGATGGGGCAGTAGAAAGCTGGAGCTGGTCCTTCCCTGGTGGTACGCCAGCTACTGCTACAGTGCCCAACCCTATGATTGCCTACGAGGAAGCGGGTACTTATCCAGTTAGCCTACAAATCAGCAACGATTTTGGCAGTACCACCAAGACGCTCGAACAGGCAGTGACAGTTTTGGGCAAGGGGGCTACCCCATTCTCCGAAGACTTCGAAGAAGAGCTACACCCCTCGTGGGAAATTATCAATCCAACAAAGGATGAGGCTTTCTGGGAGCTCGTTGAGCTGAGTACCTGTGGCGGGGGTGCCTTGCGGCTAAATAATTACTCCCAAAAAACCTGGGGCACTAGCGACTTGCTCCAGACACGCCTCGATTTGAGTGCGGTGGATGATCTACAGCTCCAATTTGATGTAGCTTATGCCTTGAATAGTAGCACCATGCGAGAAGATCGACTCCAAATAAATGTAACGGACTGTATAGGTAATAAAACGATTGTTTATAGCAAAACAGGGCCAGTGCTGGCTACCACTACTCCAAGCAACAACTTCTTCTTACCCACCTCCTGCGAAGCGTGGCGAAGTGAAATCGTTGATTTGAGTGCCTTTGCAGGCCAGCAAATCACCGTTGCCTTTGAAAATGCTGGATTTAATGGCAATATGCTCTACTTGGATAATATTGAATTTACCAATTCTACTGTTGCGACTATCCCCACTACCCCAAAGCTACAGGACTACCAATTCAACATTTTCCCTAACCCTACCCAGCGCCACCTCCATATCGAAATTTTGGGCGAAAGCCCCACCCAATTTATGGCGAACGTACACGATGCACAGGGCAAAAAACTATTGGACACTACCCTGTCCTTTGTGAGTAGTGCCCAACGCTTTAGTTTGGATATTAGCATGCTGCCAAATGGTACGTACCTCTTAAATATTTTGAGTAAGGAGGAGGTATACCATCATACGTTTGTGGTGCAGCATTAGTATTTTATAATGGGGATTGCAACATGCGTACGTGTACGTAGCCAATAGATTCCAGCCCCCAGTGCATGTAGTGACAGCTCTGTTTGCCCAGCAGGCGCCAACCAACCCGATTGCACCACTTGCCCTAAAGTATTCATCAAACGATAAGGCCCTTCAATCGATAGGTGCATAAGGGTCACCTGATCACGTGTGGGATTCGGAAAAATAGACAAGGACGATTCGGGCGCAACTACTGGAATAGATACCGGCACATCGTACTGAAGCTTTATTAAGTAAGCATCCCCCGCGTTTTCGGTCATGACTGTCTGAGTAACATCTGGCAGCGGATTGATATCGATCGTGCGCGCATAACCACCTGCTATATACACATGTTCTGCTTGGACAGCTACTACTCCACCAAAAGTGTAGGCTCCCTCTCCTGCATATTGGTACGTATTGATCCATTCGCCCTCTGGAGAAAGGTAGGTGATGAAATGTTTGACATTATTATTCGTGCCATCATCTGCATTTAGCTCAAAGCTATTGTCTGGGGAGAGATCGAAATCTACTCGACCTGTAAATCCTCCTACTAGTACCACATTTCCAGCCTCATCCACTTCAATATCTCCAGTGGTTACTCGGCCTAGTTCATCCAGCGCCTCAAATTGTTTGATCCAATTAACTTCCCCATCCACATCAAACTTAACGACCAAACTATTGGGCAGCGTAGCTTCAAATTCTTCGACCACCACCCCATTATCAAAAGCTAAGGCCCCCGAAAAGAAGCATTCGACATAGATATTTCCCATAGCATCAGTAGCTACCCCATTCATCGATACTTGCCCCGACAGTACATCGCCTACTTCATGAGCAGCAATAAGCAGGCCATCTTGATCCAAATCAAACTTCAGCATATAGCCATCAACTGCATCTTGCATGGTGCTAAACGTTGCTTCCAGTGCACTCGATAGAAAGGTGATGCTTTCTCTAAAAGCCCCTACTACTACCAATTGATTCTGCTCATTAATCACTGCATCAATCGGCCCACTCCCCTCGCTAGCAGTTGCCGTATAGGTTCTCGCCCAAAGCACATTCCCATCGCTATCATATTTGGCAATAAACGACGCCCAGGTATCCCCGGCGTCTAGTGTAATGGTAGGATTCTGTGCATCAAATTCGAGCACCCCCTCAAATTCACCTAGCACATAGATGGCATCTTCTTGGTCAACTGCCATCGCTTCAATAGTCGACCGATTTTCATTGCCAAAGTTCAATTGCCATACTGGATTACCATCTACATCAAACTTCACCAAAAAAGAATTTCGAGGGCCCTGACTCACCATAGGCTCAAAGCCATCCCCCTCAAGTGAAATTCGGTTGGTAAATTCTCCTCCTACATAGAGGTTACCTTCCGAATCAGTCAAAATGTCTTCGGTACTCGAAAAATCGACGCTATTGATTTGTCGGAGCCAGGATAGGTTACCAGCTGCATCTACTTTCTGGATGAACAGATTATCGGCTCCACCAATTGCGAGACTAGTGGTTCCATCAGGAGCGATATATCGTATATTACCATCAAAGCGTCCGGCGGTATAAATATTTTCGGATGGATCGACATGAATGATACTAGGCCGGTTGGTATTGACTCCTACAGTAAGGCCTGCCCATTCGAAGTCAGTAATTTGACTGTGACCAATGGTGGAGATAAAAAGGAGTAACCAAGCAAAAGTTTTCGTTTGCATAACATCAGAGTTTTAATTGTTGAGCGTTAAAAACCGTTAATCTACCAATTGACGGTAGCTTATCCAAGAGGAGAGTGCCAAGCTGACTCAAACTTGGCAAAAAGTCATATTTATGTTATCTTTTTATATTTTCTGTTCTAAAAAGCGCACAATCTTTTGGTAATCCAATACCCCACTTTTGCATAAGCGCTTTAAGTAGCCTTGCATACGCTTTCTATTCATCGGTTGCCACGAAAACTGGATAGGCTGTTGCAATACTTGCCAAGTGGCGTCATCTAGGTATAAGGCCAATAAGTGGCGCAGTCCTTTTTTTAGCACTGCATGGGAACTGGTAGCTTGCGCTAAATAGATGTCTGTTAGTAAGGCATGGGGCACTCCACCTCCTCGCAAGAGCTGCAAGGCTAAGAGCTGATGCTTTGCCTCCTCATGGAGAAGCAGCTTACGCAAATGAGCGAGTTGATTGGGTTGGGCTTTCGCCAAATGTCGCTCTGGTAGTTGGTCGAGCCATTGGATAAATTGTTGTTCGCTCCATTTGGGGTAGCTGTGGCTGGCTATTTCTGGTAGGAATGGGGGTAAGCGTCCAATTAGAAGGTGCGTGGTGCGTTTGGAAAACTGCTTATTGAGTTCTATTCCGTGGGTGGACAACAGCGTCTTCGTGCTAGCCCATTCCAAATAGGTTTTCCCTAAAAGGGTGATCACCGCTCCTGTTTTTAGAGATGCTGGTGTGTTCCGCTGGTTTGCAAAAAGGGCTTTGCGTGCTTTCAGCTGGGCCTCTGGCAGGCGGAAGTGAAGCAATTCAAATAGTAATTTGGTGGGCACAGGGGCAGCAGAGGGCCCCGCTAGCCAAGCATAGAGTGTTAACCGATCGTTATCTGCTATTTTTCGTTTGCGGCACGCATTCATAAAAGGACGAAAGCGGCTTTTGGACTTGCCTGGCGTGGCTCCTGTCAGTTTGGTGAGCTGATCGAGGAGCAGCAGCTGGGGCTGAAATTGCTGTATGTTGCACCCTTGCATTTGAAGGCTTTCTAAGCGTTGTAATCGGCTAGTGCCGGGTGGAATGCGCGGGATGGGGTTGCCCGATAAATTGATCGAGCGGAGCCAGTGGGCCTGGAGCAGAGCACTGGGAAACTCCCGAAATTGATTTCGCTGCAGCTGAATATGCGCTAACTTTGATGGTAGTGGAGGGAGCTGCTTCAACTCGTTATGTTGGCACGCCAACCGAAAGAGTTGTCGCAGTTGGATGATCGCGTCAGGTAATCGCGTGAGTTGGTTGTGTGATACATCCAGCTTTGCCAGCCAATTCAGCTGCACTATAGATGGAGGTAGGTACTCTAGTTTATTATGTGCTGCATAAAGTTGCCGCAACGGCCGACATTTGCTGATCGTTGGAGGTATTCTTTTTAAGCGATTATACGATACATTCAGCTGCCGCAGTGCTTCAAGCTGTCCTATTGCCTCCGGCAGTTTTGCCAGTCGATTATGTTCTACATGGAGCACTTCTAGTTGCGCCAGTTGCCCTATTTTTTTGGGTAAGCGCTGTATTCGATTATGATCGACATGCAGCCCCACCAGTGCCTTACATCGAACCAAAGTATTCGGCAATTTAGTAACTTCATTATGGCTCAACCACAACATCTGAAGTCCCCCTAACTCCCCCAAGTGCTCCGGTAGTTCCCGCAAGTGGTTGTATTTTAGCGAAAGCGACCGCAAACTACTAGGCAGCACAGGTAACTCCCTAAGCACAGCATGATCGACTTCCAACTGCTCTAAGCTGCTCCAATACTGAATCGTAGCAGGAAGTAACCGAATCGGATTATGCGAAACCACCAATCGCTGCAAGCGAGGCAGTTCTCCCAGCCACTCCGGCACCTCCACCAACTGATTATGGCTCACATCCAACACCTCCAGTTGCTGCAATTGCATGATCTCCTGGGGCCATTCCGTCAACTGCTGATGGTTGAGGAATAGCTTGCGTACGCTTTGGGGGCGTTGGAGGGCGGTATGGAGATTGTAGTGGTTCAAATAGTCAGATAGAAGACTAATTTATGTAACTTGTGCATCAGACTTGTTTCTAACTTTAAATGTACTGTTTTCATTT
>JBCCRH010000211.1:0-10272 GCA_039208045.1 Bacteroidota bacterium | reverse complement strand
TTCTTCTCTTGATCCCAGCTAACTGATCTTGCACGACATTTGTTGGCGCAGCATTTTGGTTAACCAGAAATAGCTCTTCTTTGGCTTGCAAATAGGCAGCCCGCAGCTTTTGTATATCCCTTACTACTTTATTGAATTTGCTCATATCAATTTGGCTTAGTCTTGAGGTAATAATTGATCGCCATGAATGGCGACTAGTACAGGTACTTGGTACAGGATGCTTGCCATATTGGCAGCATCGTCTCCCCATGTGCCCGTCAGAATGGTGTCGGCAAAGGTGGTATTGGTTAGATCAATATTATTAGGGTCATTCATGTGGCCCCAGTGCAAGTCATTCCAGTTGTCAATAGCCGTATCAGTAATGGCAATATCCATCCCAAATCGAGGCCCTGCCGCAGGCTCTTTGATAGCAAAAAACCATCCCGGGTTGGTTGGGCTACGTCTGACTTCTTCTTCTGTTAGTTCAAAACCCAAGAAGGTAATATCGGGAGGAACCGTTGCAGAGAAAATGGGATATTTTACATTGGCACTATTACTAGCATCAAACGAGCCATTATTCTTCGCTTCAACCGCAAAAATGATAGCCTCCGGATAACGGTTGAGTAAATCTCCACGGATGGTCAGCACCAGCGGCTCGCCTTTAGGAGGTTCACTAGGCAATCGATTACTCATGCGGTGGTCGCCCAAGTCAGTCCATTTCACCCAGCGATGGATAAAGTCAATATCCTTTAGGCGCTCGGCTAATTCTTGGGCATCTGTATTATTCCAATCTACATATTTACTCACATCCCAAAACTGCCGGAAATAAGAACCCCGTTGATCAGTGGGGTATTCATTCCAAAGTAATTCCGTGGCCATTTCTACATTGAGGCCCACCATAAATGCTTCGATAAAATCTTGGTTGGTTTCCATCAAGGTGATGGTGTTATTGGGCAGTTTATTTAAGTTGGGCAGGATAAAATCTTCAGACTGCTCCAAGAGCTTTTTGTACATCGGCTCCGGATAGTCCGGTGCCGCCATAATTGGCGTGATAGCATCTAAGTCCGCAGCCGTACCGATCTTCGTCAGCGTCCTCCCCTTGATGGTTTCTGCTGGATGTAGGCCTGCTTTGATACACGGTACAATAGCCCCCAGATTAATCGGTGGCGGCAAAGTCTCTTCTTTAGGGCATTCGTAAGCTCTTTGGAAAGCAACCCATGCCTCCATAAACGCTTCTTTATCCACCTCTACTTCCAGCTCGTTTGGCATATCTCCTTCAAAAAACTCTGGGTAAATCTTTGGGAATTCTAGGATTCCATTTTCACTGGGGAAGCCCGGAAAATTGCACGGAAAGAGAGGACGTACAACACCATTTGGATCATCGATGTAACGAACATCATCTTTACCCGATGCGATAGTCTTTGGCTTAACCGCTTGTAGCCCTTCCTCAAAGCCTGCGGCAAAGGAAGAGTAAGCTGGTTTACGATCTCGCTTTTTTTCGAGATTACGAACAATCCGACTGTTCTTCAGTCGCCTAAAGACTGGCGAAAAAGCAGCAGCGGGAGTGCCACTATTGGCAAAATTAAGCGCGATATTTGGAATAGGCTGACTCGTACAAAGCACGCTGTCCCAGAGCGGCTGCACCATGCTCACTAGCTCTCCATCTTCTTGACTGGTAATATGCTTATCCCACCACTTTACTGCGATCTCTATGCCCAATTGGCTTTGTTTCAGTAGTTCATTGGCCTCTAAGACCGAACCAATCTGATCCCACGCAATAGAAAGATAGTGCTCTTGGTTCTCCTGAATCACCGCCGTACCCACGCCCGCTGCTGCTCGGTTGGCAGGGTCGAGGTTGAGCTTGTGTAGCCAAACGCTATCGCCATCATCAATGGGACCCGTTTGATTGCCTTTATTGAGTTGCTCCACCAATACATGCCAATGCCCGTAAGTAGGAGGCACAACCATGGGGTCTGTATTACCGCCGGTTTGCTTGTCTCGTTGATTGAGCAGATTGCTCACTTCTACTTGCCAGTCGCTTTCGCTAAATACAGGTACCCCACTTCCCACTGGCTTTAACGCTCCACCCAGTGGCATCTCATCTGCTACAGGCGGGTTCACCGCTGGCGGAAAAGCAGCTCCTGTAATATCCATCGGGCGAAAGCCAATAGACTCATCCAGCTCGTTTCTCGGCACCAGTGCCCGCACTAGCGATTCGAAATCGCCTTTCAGGCCCGTTTGAAAAGACCAGCGATAATAGACCGGAAACTTTAAGACTTGTCCTCCACCCCAAGAGGGAGCCAGCGCATTAAAGCCTGCCGCATTCGGATCAATCGTTTTCCCAATACCCGCTTGCCGCCCAATTTCATAGGCAGGAATCACAAAGGCTTCATAAGCCGTATTGGGGCTTAATCGGCGGGGCGATAGCAAGCGTGAGGTAGCAAAATCTGGATTGGTAGTCAACTGATCTTGAAGCGCGCTAATCGTACTGACATTGCTATTTACATGCACATGCGCCCACGCCCACACCTGACCTGCAGGAGGAAGGCTGCTGATGTCATGCACCAACAGGTGATCCAGTTCGGTAGCATTTTCCGTAAGGTCATACTCCCCTTTGGCTAAGACCAGCAAAAATAGCCAAGGCTTTAGACGCTCACCGTTCGCCTGCTCAGGGCTGTAGTCCCACAAAAAAGAGTCTTGATAAAATTCAATAAATGGCAAATAATTGGCTTCAAAATCACCGGTGTTCGGGGCAGGATGTAGCTTTACGATATTCCGATGGTCGATTGCTTTGATATCGGCAGGGCCAATCAATTCGATCTCTTTGGTAACCACATCGCCGCTACTTAGACTTAACTCTGTGGTGACAAAGCCCCGGTAGGCTCCACTCTTTGGTGGTTCGATGTGCTTACTCAGGCCTTGGCGTAGCCAGGAATAGAAGGTGTATTTTGCGATGCTCATTAGGACTGGATTTCAAATTTTGGTAGGATTTTCAAATTGGTCCGCTCACTGGGGTTATTGCCCACTATTTCTGTGTAATAATCTACTGCTTCCGCAAATGAGGAATGGTAAAGGTCAGCAGTGTATAGCTGTAAGTCGCTGAGGCGTACTACCCCATATTCTTCTTCCAGTACCGTAATCTCAGCGGGTGCCAGTGGTGCAATAGCAGATGAGAAAGAAAGCGCAGATTGCCCTGCTGCTCCGCCTATTACCATAGCGTTAAGCACGGCCACCTGTTCTGCCATCATCACAGGCGAGCCTTGACTTGGAACCGCTCCCAATTCGATGACTTCGTACTCGATAGTTTTGTTTACATGGCTGGAACCGTCCAAATTGCTCAGGCCACCTACGGTCACTCCACTATCATATTTGACAAAAGAAGCACTAGAGAGCTTCTGCGTTTCGCTCATTTTACGGAAGTGCGCTGGTGCAAATTCTTCTTTGATGTAGTTGATGTCAGAAGAGGAGATGACAGTAGAGCCAACTCTTAGCTGGTTAACTTTGTATTGTCCACCATCGGTTACCTCTTGGTTGCCAAAGAGCTGGATATTTAAGTTCAAAGGCAAGGTCTTTTGGCTGATGGTTAGCTGACCCATAGGGTGGAGAATGAGTGCATCTTCTGGTAGTTCTACCAACTGCACCACTTGCTGATTGCTAGAAGGAAGGCGTGCCGACCAGTTTCTAATATCACCCATGGCTGCCGCTAACTCTCCAGCTACACTTACTGCGGGAAGGGTCGTATTTTGGGATTTGCCCCAGCGTTTTTTCACCTTCACCTTCACTTTGAAGCCCAGTATTTTTACTTCTGCCTGCCCATTTACATTCCAAGGAGTAGGCCCTTCCAGCGATACATTCGCGCTGATGCTAAACTTCTCTTTTCCCTTCCATTTTATCGCAAGGTAGGCTGCCGCCAAAATGTGCATATAGAAGGGGTTGAACTGGAATAGGGCATCAAAACTCAAAAAGCCCTCCGCCGTGACCCGCTTGGTTGCTTTTACATAGACTTCTACTTTTGCCCCAAATTGCACCGTATTGGAGGTCACCGCAAAGTAGGTAGAAAGCGTCAAGCGCGGATTGTTCCCTTTCAGCAATTTAATGGTGAGGCGCTTCATGCCACTTAGTCCAGCAGGCGCATCAAAACTGGGGTGGAAGCCTCCAACACTCATGATGAAATTGGAGTTGTTGCCCCACTTGAGGCGCAGGGCCATATCTCCCGAAAGGGAAAACGTCAGTAGCTTAGAATCGTAAATAGAAGCATCGAACGATAGACATTTTTTACCAAAATCAATAATGCCCAGGAAGTTTACGTTTAACTTCAGAATTTTGCCTTTCTCGTCGGGCAGAATCGCTTTTACTACCCCCAATATGGCCAGCCGAACAGGACTAGGCACCTCAATAATCAGCCCCAAATCGACGCTGATTAGCGTAGGCGTTCCCCAGCCTATTTTGCCCATCAAGCCAAAGACATAGCGCCCTTCTTGAATCGGAAAAATAGCCCTGAGGTCTGCAATAATCTCTAAGGCGTCTTCTACCGGATTGGCCGGAAAGAGTAGTCGATCGTACGCTCCCGATTTAACTCCTTTGCGGAGCTTGTCCACCGATACCGTTCGGTGAATACCCGCCAAACCACCCACGCCATTTAGCGTAAAGCCAAACCCTAACTGGATAGGTGGAAACTCGGCAGAAATGAAAATCAAGAAGGAGTAGCCATCGTTGCCGCTGGGCAATTTCGTAGCAATCAGACCGAAAGCCGATAGCTTGATTTTTTCTTTAATGTTCAAGCCAGCTACTCCCGCATATCGGCCCTCTTCTGCATTGATATACAGATAGCCGCCACCGGTCACCACCCCCGTATCAATATTGATACCAATACCATTAGGGGGCTTAAAGTCTACCTCTAAGTTTGACAAGCTAAATCCAGCAGCTCCACTGCTATCCGGGAAAGTGAGCAAGTTTTTTAGCCCAATATTTTCAACCAGACCCGTAATGGGCCCTAGCTTGAGTTGGAGGGTGCTGCCCAGATCAAGGCCCAGGCCGTCACTATCTGGCTTAAAGCCTAGGTTCAAGCCCTTTATCTTTAGGGTTCCTAAGGTGAGGTGCAAAGGTATATCGATCCCAAAAGTACCACTTCCCTTAAAGTAAAAGCCTTTTTCTAGGGAGTAGCCCAACTCAATATCGGCTGCTGCATAAAGGCCACTACTGGGCAAGATTTTGTTGATAAAACCATCGCCTTGGCCTTTCTTGATTTCGAGGCGCAGCTCGTAAAGGCGCAGCTCTAGCCCGAAGTCTTTTTTGGTGGTTCCTTTTTTATCGACAAAAGCGGTCATGCCCAGCTTCGCTAGCGAAAGGTGGGTAGCGCTAGGTGAGCCGAATAGATAGATTTTAGGGGCGGCGCCTTTGCGCTCGATCAACAGTTTGAGCTTCAAATCCTGCTGATCCCAAGCGTCGTCGACATTACCAGTAATCTCCAATTCGGCGGGGGGCGTGATGCCCAGCCCGAAGGTAAAGCCGGTATTGATGTCTCCTTCTAGTTCAAAGCTCCAATTGGGATGGAGGTCATCACTGATAGAAACGCCTCCAAAGAAGTAGGGGTAGATCAACACACCTTTGTCGCTTGCCAACGTGAAGGGGGAAAGATTGAGATCGAGTTCTCGCCAATTATCGGGCCAAATGCCATCCTGATAGAGTGGCATGCGGATTTCTTTGGGGGGCGTGTCATAGGTATTTCCGATGTGCGTGGCAACAGTATTTTTCTGCTCATAAATGCCTCCTGCAATGCCCCACCAAGCAATCAGTTTTTCAAAGCGCTTCAAAAATTTGCCGTGATCGAAGGTGCTGTTATCTGCTGCATCGCCCCATTTGTAGACTTCTTCGAAGACCTCTATCGGGCGTGTAAATAGTTTCCCGATACGGCTCCACTGAATGGTTTTAATTTTCTGCCCTGCTGCATCCTCCACCTCCTCTGCCATACCCAGTAAGTGCTTTACTGCAAATATTTTTTTGTAGTAGTCCTTGAAGTAGGTATAGACGAGGTAGTCGCTCAAGCGACGGAAAAATAAGGCGGCATCGTCATCATTAATACCGCTGGTAGCTAGATTGATAAGCTGCTGAAAAGCGGAAATGACCTCCTGCTTCTGCACCTCCTTCACTACGCGCCCCACTTGTGTACCTACATCCTTGATCACCTTTATTTTATCCTGATCGGTAGCCGCTGTAGGAAACTTATTAATTTCCGTAAGCAACTTCCCAACTTCTGTCACTAGGTCGGTGAAATCATTTACGATATTACCGGGAACATCTACTTCCCAGCCCAGCTCTTTCATCAGCTTTTCGATATCCTTTTCGGTCTTTAGGAGCAAGAGCGGGAGTAGGAGCTTGGCGAGCTCTATGCTTAGTATCTCGGTGAATGATTTGTTCATAGAAATGATTTTTTGGATTATGCAGTTGGGAGTTCAATCATGTAGGCTCTTAGTCGTTTTGCCAGTGTTCCATCAACTTCAAAGTTTTTCTTGTAGTTGGTGAAATTTTGGATACCCAATTCTTCTTCTCTGAAAAAGTAAATCGATGCCCTTGAGTTACTGACATACTTTGGTAGATGACTTACTGTTTGGGTCAGCTTATCATCGGCATCTATCAGATTGCTCCTAATCCAGCCTACCTTATTACTCTTCTTAATTTTCACCAGTTTGCCGCCATGTTTAGAGTCAGTGGTTACTTCTACTTCGTCGCCTTGACTGACACTTAATTCAGAAGTCCAACTCGTTCCAGTAGGATCCAGTACATTATCAATTCCACCAGGGTCAAAATAATCCTTGTTGGGAATGGAAATGCCGTTGTAAGATTTACCTTTATTTTCAAATACAAACTGCAAATGTGCCTGTATCCAATAGCTTCTAAAATTCAGATAAGTGATATCAACTTGGGTGGAGTGACTTGCTTTGCTGGTGCCCTTCTGACTTCTAATGCACTGCTTAAACTTGGTAGTAGTTTTGCTGCTGTATCTGATAATTTCATCTTCTATAAGCAAATAACCTGACTTGGGGAATGTACTCGTATCCACTACTTCCAACTCTATTTCATTCCCAGTTGTAGATAAACTAGTTGTTAATTTGGTTTCAGGCAGGCGATGGATGTAAGAACAGGCAAACCAACGAATGGAGTTGATACGTTTCAGCTCGTTTGGAAATTCGTGATAGTTTGCTGAACCGCTATTTGTCCTCGTGTTTTTCCAGTCATATTTGGGAAATTTTCTGAGTGCCCAGCATTGGTGTGCTCTAGCACCTCCTGCATTGCAACCATTTGGATTTACAGAAGCACCAGTACCATATTTACACTCACAAGGCAGCATGATAGGTAGCTTGTTGCTGGGTAAAAAAGCAGCATTGGCAGGGTCTATTGACTCCAAAAAAGCTAAAGGCTCCTCCGAAGTGGAATTTGATGATCCATCATAGAGCTGAAAATGTAAATGAGAAGGTTCATTAGATGAACTGAATGCGGTACCATCTCGACCCGCCAAGCCTATTTTTTGACCTGCCAAAACAATCTTTCCATTAATACTTGCTATTAGGCTACTCAGGTGAGCACTTAGAAAAACTCTTTCAGATGGGTGGTAAATCCTTAATGCAACTCTTCTACCAAAACTGCCCCCACTAAAATTGCTAGCCTTACCACCATGCACAGCAAAGCAATCAATATTACCTGATGGCCCGGTATATAAATCTACCCCATCATGCCTCCTTCCAGTCCCTCTATATTCATGATTGAATGGATTACGATCATAAAACCCATAATATTGGCCAAAACTTTTCGGCTCATTTGCACGCGAATTATTGTTCCCACCATAGGTCTTAGAAACAATATGCATGTTCAAGTTTTTGATCCACTTTCCACTGCTGTCTTTTCGGTTAGTAAATGCTTTTCCCGTAGACCTTTTCGAAACTCCATCTGCATCAATATTAATCTCATCCCACACCGGCTGACACCACTGCATCCCAAACACCACAAAATGAAACGGATACACAATAGGATCATAAAAAGTAGAAAGTTGATTTACCTCTACCTCTGTTCCTGTTGCAGCATCCTTTGGGATCAGTACTTCGTTTACCTTTAAATTGATAGAAGTATTATTGGCAGGGTTTTCTACTTGCCAGCCAAAGTGATCTGGGGCAGGGATATTCGAATTCCAAGCTAAGTCTTGGTTGCCTACCCATCGGACATCAAAATTAGTATCCGCAGTAGAGTTGGGATTAGAGTTTCCACTTCGGGTAAGGCGACTCGTGCTACTTTGGTAGGCCATGGCTTCTACGGCAATGGGGAATTCCCAAAAGCCGACTTCTATGCGCAGGTAGCGATTGTCCAGCAAGTTTTTGGGGACGCGAACCTTGAGCACGCCATTATCGTCGGTACAGCGGTGCGATTCGTATTCATCGATGATAAGCAATAATTCCTCCTCTGGAGGATTACCTGCTGAGACGAAGGGCGGCGATCCACTTTTGATGCGGTGCGCCCAGTAGTTATTGAACTGACTTCTGCCATTATTACCAAAAGCAGTACCGGCGGGGCCGTGATTGTAGCCTAGCTCGTTGAGGGCGCGCTGGGCTTTGAGGATGAGCTTTTGCTCGTCTGTGTAGTTAGCCGGAATCGTATCATCATAGCTCGAATTGTAGGCAAACTCATGCGCTGTAGTAGTGGCATTGCCGGTTGCAGCAGCTATTTCGTATTCTCCAATGCGGTCGCCAGAAGAGTCAATAATGATGCGTTTCACCTTCGCAAAGCGAATGGGGCTACCGGAACGTACATCTAGTACTTTGATCCGAATGGTTTCATACGCAATAGCAGAGGAGGTAGCTTGTAGTATTTCTTTAATATATAAGGAGTAGCTATAGGCAGCTACCGCTTTCGCAAATTTACTTTTCGTAAAGTTTTCTTTGCCTTTGGGGCCTTCCCAAAATTCTGTAAGGATGCCTTGTAGGCAGTCCTTATTATTCTTGAGTTCTTCTTTCGTAATACTCGCCCAAGTACTATGTGTCTTTTTAAGCTGATGGAGTACAAAAGCAGCCATCAAGATATTCGACTTCGGAAAACGTAGCAAATTGTATATATCAATCCTACTATTAACAGGTAGCGCATCAAAATCATCTACGACTTCGCTCTCTATCACCACACTGCCATCAATTACTTGGTAAGGGAGTAAGGTGGTATACTGAGGCCCATTGCTATTAATATTACTGACATCTTCAGTAGCATTCGCTGGATAAAACATCGCTAGCAGATGAGGCTTGACCTGACATACTCCCGTTTTACGAGCATGCCCCACTCCAAACGGCAGCGTGGCAATAGCACCGTTCAAGCTCGCTTCGAAGAAGCGATTTTCGGTTAGCGTACTGTTTTTTTTCAAAATTGTATAATAGGATAGCCCAGTGGGCAGATTAGCAGGGATGCTTAGCGGCTTTCCAAAAGCTTCCTCTCTATCGATCAGATAATCTTTGGTCGTGTTAGCTACTTCCCTTGTGGTTGATTGGTGCCCGAATACCGCAGCTAAAGCAGGGTAGCTACTATTATTAACAATAAAATCTTCTACATTCTGTGCTAGCCCACTTATCACCTGTGTGAAAACGAGCGGCGTCTGGTGAATCTCTGGAATCTTAAGACTGATTTCTATAGTAGTTGCATTAGCAATACTAGTAGGATTATCTGCTATTTGGTCAGATATGGTAAATAGAGGAGTTCCAGTTTCAGTGAATTGTATTACAGTTCCCCCATTGCCATCTTTCAAGGTAGCTTGCCACTCATAAGTAACGGTGGCGCTATGTTTCAATGGATCAACAAATACTACATACCGATTCCAAAGTGGGCGGTCTGCACCGATTTGGAGGGGCGCAGTAAGGTAAGCCACTATGATAAACGTATCATTAGAAGGGGCATGGCCAAAAGCTTCGCCTAATTCTTCGGCTTGCGCTAGTGTAAACCCACCTGGTATGCTACTTTCTGTATTACGGACATTCATGCCTTAACAGTTACATTAAGATAATAGGATGATTACGACAAATACACGTATTTGTTATTATGCTAAAGGCTCAAAGCCAATAGCCCTTCGCCTTTCATAGGCGTTATGTTGTCTTGAAGCAGGAAAAATAATAAGGAAAGAAGCCCTACTATGGGTTGAAATTTTATTAAAGTTACATAATCTTTTTTAGAAATAAAATTCTAAAATATCCACTGAGTCCATACTTCCTATGTATATGCATAGAAAATGAAAAATCTTATCCTTTCTTTGAAAAAATAATATTGTTT
>JBCCRH010000210.1:0-10281 GCA_039208045.1 Bacteroidota bacterium | reverse complement strand
TGGCATAAGGCCGTAGGGACTATTTCGTCGATTACTGTCACAGTGGCGGTACAACTGCCTGTATTTCCTGAATGATCTATTGCATTTAGGGTAACCGAAACTTCCCCCGCATCGGTACAAGAAAAGAGCATTTGAGATAAGCTATAGGAGGTGATTCCGCAATTGTCAAAAGAACCATCATTAATATCTGATACCTCAATAGAACCTTCACCAGTAGCGGATAAGATCACTGTTGCATCTTTACAGAGGGCTGTTGGTGCTTGCTCATCAACGATCGTAATCGTTGCTGTGCAAAGGGTAAAATTATTAGATTCGTCACTAATGGCGATATTAATGATTTGCATACCTATAGCATCACAATCCAGGATAGTTCCCTCGCTGAGGCTTGGACTTAGCGTATTTATACCACAGTTATCGGTGGAGTTGCCTGCAATATCTGCTGCTGCGAAAGTAGCTTGGCCATTGTCATCCAAATAGTAGACTACGTCTTGACAATTCTTGACAGGATCGGTTACATCGGCGATAGTAACCGCAGTGGTGCAGCCTCCTTCATTAGCAGCTTGGTCAGTGACTACTACAGGGACATTAATCGTACCGATGTCGTCACAATCGAAGCTTTGGTAAGCTTCCGCAATACTGGTAAAAATCGTGCTACAATTCTCAGAAACGTCAAGGATTAGTTCGTCAGGAGTTAGGTTGACGGTTCCATTTTCATCTAACTCAATCGTAATACTTTCTCGACAACTCACTGTAGGAGCTACTTCGTCTTTTACGGTAACGGTCGCCGTACATGTGCTGGAATTGTCACCATCTGTAGCCGTCAAGGTGACCGTATTATCACCGAGGTGCGTACAGTCAAAATCAGTTTGATCTAGGCTTAGGGTAGGCGTGCCACCACAGGTGGTACCAGAGCCATTATCTATTTGATCTGTTGTGATGGTGGCTTCTCCGCTAGCATCCAGCTGAACTGTAATATTCTGACAGCTAGCATTGGCATTACCCCCTTCCAATACAGTCACAATGGCACCACAACTGCCGCCATTTCCTTCTTCATCTTGGATGAGTAAGCTTACTACATTCTCGCCGAGATCATCGCAGGTGAACGAGCTTTTATCGAGTTGCATACTTTCGATACCGCATTCGGCAGTAGAGCCATTATCGATGTCAGCAGTAGTAATAGTAGCGGTTCCAGACGAGCCCAGGGTCACTTCAATGTTTTGGCATTGCGCATCGGGTGTTTCGCAACAATTAACGCTTACGCCAAGTGGATATTCCACGGTGACATTGGCAAGGCAAGAACTGCTACCCGCTGAACTAAGGGCAGTCATGGTAACGGTATTTTCACCCACATCATCACAGGTAAAGGTGTATTTGTCTAAGATGCCAAATGCTGTGTCAAAACAAGGGTCTGTGCTCCCACCATCCACATCATTGAAATCTATATTGACTGTTCCGTCTGATTCGAGTGTAACGGTAATATCTTGGCAGACTGCTTCAGGAGGAACCGTACTGTAGACGCTTAGATTAGTGGCACAAGAAGAGGAGGTTCCACTTGGTGACGTAGCTACTAAGGTCAAATTACCCACGCCCAGACCAATATCATCACAATCCAGGCGCTTCCCGCCATCTGAACCAAGAATGCTTAGGGTCAAGTGTCCATCACAGCTTGATGAGGAGCCATTGTCTACATCTTCTGGAAGTAGTTCTGCGGTACCATCTACTCCTAGATATACAGTAACGGAGCTTTTGCAAACCGCATTGACACCCCTGGCGTTATAACTAGAACCAACAGCGATATACTCGATATAGCCATCTTCAGGGTTATTATTGTATGTTTCTACCACAATATCCTCATATTCAGAGCTGTATTCGGTATTGACATAGCTACCGCCGCCGCCGCCACCGAAGGCTCCGCCGCCGCCACCACCACCAGAGTAGCCGCCGCCGCCGCCGCCACCATCTTTACCGAGGCCACCACCACCATATCCAAAGCCCCCTCTTCTCCCTACGCAGCCACTTCGAGGCGTACCCCCCTGACCCCCTGTCGTGCCTCCTTTTTCTCCTTTTCCAAAGGTCTCAAAGCCACAGGTTGCACCTACTCCATTACTTGCGTAACCGCCGCCACCGGCAGCTTCTCCATCACTGCCACTATTACCACCATCGCCCTCGCTGCCACCGCCACCACCTTCGTCTCCTCTTCCATCCGTAGCAATTCCCGTGACATCTGTTGCTCCATTTCTTCCTGGTGAACTATCTACGCATCCAGATGCAAGCATTCCTTGGTAGGCACCACCGCCACCACCAGCAACGAGTAAAATGATCCAATCCTCACAGCCATAAGGTTTGTAGAGCACCGCACTACCACCACCACCACCAGCATTTCCGGCACCTGTACAAAGTACTTCGGTACCCGTTTGCTCTTTTCCTGCTTGCCCGACAATCATTCGAATTAAACTTCCAGGCTCCAATTCACCTGCATCACATCCAATGTTGAAATCTGCTTCTACATAAGCACCTGATCCCCCTTCTGAGCGACATTCGCCACAAATACCAGCCTTCATGCGGGCATAACCACCATCAGCACCATTGACTTTGAAAATAAGACGATTATTTTCTCCTGACCATGGAATGTAGAAGTCTTCATAGCTACCGGTATAGCCTAAGGTTTGAGTGCCAACGTCATCGGCCATATCTAGAACGGTAACGCTATTATAATCAACTTCGACCTGTACTAAACTTCTACAAGCGTCCGTACTGCCATCATCATCGGTAACTGTCAAGGTAACGGTATTAGAGCCATAATCTAGTGATCCGCAATCTGTTTTGTCAATATTCATATCTACAATCGTACCATCCCCTAGGTCGTAGCTGCCATTATCGATATCGCTTACATCTATGCTGAATTCAGTAGCATCGGGCGATACTGTAACGATATGGGTTACTTTGCAAACAGCAACGGGAGCGCCTACCTGTAATATCTGATATTCGACATAACCATTGTCCACATCTACTTCTGATTTACCACCTGCTGTTTTGCTGGATTCAATGGCACCACTGTTGACGAAGCTTCCGCCACCGCCGCCGCGTTCTGAAAGCAAGCTGCCACCACCACCACCACCAGAATAACCACCACCAGCACCAGAGCCATCTTCGTAAAGGCTCCCTCCAGCACCATATCCAAAGCTGTAAGAATCATCATCATCAATAGTTGCGCCTCCTGTGGTTCCTCCTCTTGCTGCATAAATACCTCCTGCAGATTCACCATTACCATAAGCTCCTCCACCCGCTAAGCCATTATTTTTGCAGCCAGTGCAATTCTCTCCATTGGTTCCACCATTTCCATTGGTTCCACCATTTCCTGTGCCCGTACCGTCGCCTCCGCTGGTAGAACTTCTTCCTCCTTGTCCATGCTGTGCCTCAAAACAGACTCCTAATATTTTAGTACGATATGCACCAGAACCCCCGCCAGCTACGCCTAAAATCACCCAACTGCTTGCAGCATCACCTAGATTTTCACTTGGGGTATCTCCTAAACTACTTGGACTAGCATTAGAAGTGTATAGTACCCCCGTACCACCACCACCATCACCACGTCCTACAGTGGTTGTACTTTCAGAAGTTTTAAGACTTATCCCTCCTTGCCCTACAATGAATCGGATGGTACCACCAGGTTGCAATTCACCTGCTCCTGTTCCGATATTAAACGTTGCTGTCACATAGGCACCATCGCCCCCTCTTGCTCTACAATCACTAGCGACTTGAGCACCACCACCATCGGCACCGAGTAGGTTGAGTTTTAGCTCATGGGAGCCCGCACCTAAATTGGAAGGGATGAGATAGTCCACATAAGTCCCCGAATAGCCAATCTCATAAATGGCGCCATCGGCGGCTAATTCGGATTGGGCAGATAGATGGGAGGTTGAAAAAATAGAAAGAAGTAAAATAAAAATAGGAGCGTATTGCCTTTTGCAAAGGATCAATTGCATGTCCATGTTTGGTAAGTTTTTGTTATCAATCATTCGTGACGCGAAATGGACTTGCTCATTGCAATCCATTTCGGTCGAGAATGTGCTGACATTGTACTAGCTGGCAGATAGCCATGCGGTCAATCGTCAGTACATTCTTGCCGCCAAGATGGGCGAAGTAGACTATAACAATCCTGACATTTCCTGTAACGATTTTGCGTATTGCTTGTAAGTATCTGTTTTACAGTTTTTTACGATGGTAGATTTTAATTGTAATAACTGGTAGGCGGTTTGCCAAAGTGGCGATGAAAGAGTTTAGCAAAATAGCTGGGGGAGTTAAAGCCACAGGCATAGCCGGTTTCAGCTACGGTAGGAAAGGCCTTTTGCTCTAGTAAATGGCGAGCCTTTTGCAGTTTGATTTCTTGGATATATTTCCCAATGGTAAGTCCTGTAAGCAGTTTTACTTTTCTTGCCATTTGGCGTTCTCCCAATGCCATTTTTTCAGCAAGGTAACTGGTGGTCAGGTTTATCTGCCCATCTACTGCTCGGAGGGCGTACTCTTCCAATTCTTCTATCCAGCTTTGGTCGGCAGAAATGGTCGGTTCAAAATCTGGATTAACTGCAAAATATTCTTTTTGAGCTACTAGCCGTTTCTGATAATTATCATAAATGTTTTTCAGGCGGACTTTTAGCTCAATAGGGGAGAAAGGCTTGGTCAAATAATCATCTACGCCCATGCGCAGCGCTTTCAGCTTGCTCCGCTCTTGCAGGTGAGCCGTCAGCATCACCATCGGTATTTGCTGCCATTGCTCTTCTTGCTTTACTGCTTCGATTAGCCCGTAGCCATCGAGGCGTGGCATATTGATGTCAGAGAGAATGAGGTCTACTGGTCGGTCTTTTCCTTTATGACTTTGGAGAAATTCTAGGGCGTATTGGCCATCGTCAAAAGGGAGGACGTGGTAGTCGTCTTGTAGTAGGAGTTGTAGGAAGGATTGGACTTCGGGGTTGTCTTCGGCGATCATTAGTTGAGGGGTTGAGGGGTTGAGGAGTTGAGGGGTTTGGGGGTTGGGAGTGACGGGTTTTGGGTGACGGGTGACGAACTTTGGGGATTGAGGGTTTTGGGTGACGGGTGACGGGTTGGGGGTTTGAGTGTTGAGGGGTTTAGGTGTTGAGGGGTTTAGGGGTTTGGGTGACGGGTTTTGGGTGACGAGTGACGGGTTTGGGGGGTTAGGAGTTTGAGGGTTTAGGGGTTTAGAGGTTGAGGGTGGGGTATGGATTGCTGGGTTATTTTTGGAAATAGGTTGTAAGGGTTTTGATGATTGTCTTTCTTTATTGGGGAGGCTTAGGCGGAAGGTGCTGCCTTCTCCGAAGGTGCTGTTTACGGTGAGTTGGCCACCCATGAGTTGGGCGAAGTCTTGGCAGAGGGAGAGGCCGATACCGCTTCCGCTGGTTTGTATAAGTTTTTCGTTTTGACTTTGGAAAAAGCGTTTGAAGATGTGGGGGAGGTCTTCGGGGGGGATGCCTCGGCCGGTGTCTTGTACTTCGAGGATGACTTGCTCTTGCACTTGGGAGATGCGGATTCGAATGCTATCGCCTGGGGCGGTAAATTTTAGGGCGTTGCTGAGGAGGTTATTGATGATTTTTTCTAGTCGTTTGGGGTCGACGGTTAGGTGGAAGTGCGCTGGTAGTGCTGGGGTGAATTCGAAATGTAGTTGTTTGCGTTGGGCGGCTAGGGCATAGCTGTCGAAGATGGCTTGTATGAATTCAACAAGGGGGATGGATACTTCGTGTAATCGGATGGTTTTGGATTCTAGTCGAGCTAAATCTAGAAACTCTTCGACGAGGCGGAGGAGCTTTTTGCTGTTTTGGCCGATGGTGAGAATGGCTTGGTGGAAAACGCTTTTCTTTTTGATGTATTCTTCTTCGGCTAATAGCTCGGCGGGGCCAGCGATGAGGGTGATGGGGGTGCGCAGGTCATGGGAAATATTGGCGAAGAAGCGGGACTTCATCTTGTCCAGCTGCTGAAGTTCTTCGGCTAGTTCCTGAATCAGCTCTTTATCTTTTCTAATCTCTAGGGTGCGCTTGTCTACCTCTTGCTCTAGGCGATATTTTTCGGAGCGCAAGCGGCGAATCCACAGGAAGGCAAAGATCAAAAAAGGCATTGCGCAAAGCACATAAAACCACCACTGCTTGTAGAAAAACTCCTTGGCGTAAATTGGAATACGAATGGTATTAGAGGTCCAGTTGCCATTGTGGTCAATGCCTTTTACTAAGAGGTCGTACTTGCCTGCGGGTAAGCTAGCCAGTCGAATGAGGTGCTCATTGCCCAGTAGCGTCCATTCGTTTTGTTTGCCTTCCAAGCGGTAGGCGTATCGGTTGTTGGTATTTTGACCATAGTTAGAAAGGCCTACGTTGATACTCAGAAAGCGCTTGTCGGCGGGTAAAACGAGGGCTTTTTCCGAAGGAAGGAAATTTCGAAGCTGTATCGTTTGATCTACCTTGGAGTCAAAATAG
The DNA here is from genome assembly GCA_039208045.1 of Bacteroidota bacterium. GTDB lineage: Bacteria > Bacteroidota > Bacteroidia > Chitinophagales > Saprospiraceae > JBCCRH01. The sequence goes on along the minus strand of JBCCRH010000210.1, from coordinate 3,802 downwards.
CTAATACTGGTCGTATAGATTTGGGAGCTCTCAGTGTCTTTTAGTACCTGCTTTAATTGGGGAGGTTCAATGATGTTTAAGCCTTCTACTGTTCCAAAATAAAGGCGGCCATCGTTTGCTTTGCAATGGGCATAGCGGTTAAATTCATTGTTCGTTAGTCCATCTTTTTCTTCAAAAATGGCTACCACGGTTCCGTCGGGCTGTAGCAAGTTGAGGCCATTGTACGTGGCGGCCCAGATGTCCCCTTCTTCATCTTCTAGTATGCCTACCACTACATTATTGCTTAATCCTCCCGGTTCATTGATGATGCGTTCTACTTGCTCCCTTTCGGGATTAAAAATATGGATACCTCGGCTTGCTGTACCCAGCCAAAGCCTCCCTTGCCGATCTTCGAGTAGGGATAGTATGCGGTAGTCTTCAAAATCGGGTGTGTTACCATACTGCCGTACTGCTCCTGAAGTAAGATCGATCTTGTAAAGGCCATCATTGCAACCGGCCCAAAGTATCTTTTTATCGGTAATCCACATCTCATGGACTCGACTTGGGAAAATATGGGTTTGGTTATTTTTAAATGGAAGCTCTTGCTGCGTCGCCAAATCGTATAAAAACAAACGATTGGTTTCATACTCTAGCATGGCAAGGGTATCTTCGCTTATAAAGGTAGCGGTAGTGAGCTCCTGATCCAGATCATAAATGGTGCACGTGTCGTTCTCCAACGAATTGGGTTGGATGAGTCGGTTCCGAGTAGTAAGCCATGCTTTTCCCTTCGGACCTTTGATAATATCTTTTCTACCTTTAGAGACCGCCTTTTGTAGTAGGCAATGAGAAGGCGGTAGCTTTAGAAGCGTGTCACTTTTTAGGACATACAAATCTCTTTTTGAGCGGAGGAGCACCTCTTGATTGTCTTGAGCAACCATGTGCCTCAGACGAGTTAGCTGAGGATAGGTCTGGATGCTACTTTTTTGGCGAGCCTGCACAAAAAAGGCACCGCTAGAAGTACCCACAAACGCTGATTGTTTGAAGTTTTTTCCATGTATAGAACGAATATTGGGTAAGTCTTTTAGCATGGGAGAATAATCGAATATGCGATTATCAGTATCCAGTAAATAGGCGCCAAAGCTTTTGGTATCCTTATGCCGATACGCGAAAAGAAGATGGCCTTGTTCATCTTTCCAAAGATACTCAGCTTGGCTGCCGTCAGGCACCTCTAAAAATACTTGTGGGCCTTCTTCCAAGCGTCGATTGTTGATTTTAAAGAAAGGGGTTCCGGCATTGTGATTGGTGAGATAAATAATACTGTCTCTACCTATTAGATTGATAGATTTTGTAGCCTGGGTCTCCTTTACGATACGGCGCTTCGCAAGTGCAGCAAAAACGGATCGCTCAATCTCATGGGTAGTATTGGTAAGGGTATTATAACCCAAGACAGGCAAACCCCCATACAATAGCCAAAAGCTATGATCGGTATAGGTAAAGCTAACAGTTTGCCTTTTTCTATAGTCATAGTCTAAGGGAAAGTTGCTAGGAAAGGTATAGCGAAGTTGAAGCCTTAGCCCATCCCAGTGATAGATTTTATAGTCTTCTTCATGCCAAGTAAGCACCCAGAATTTTCCGGTTTGGTATTCCTCAATACCGATACACCTACCTTCTGGGATGCTTGTATAGCGTACAGTATCCGTTTGTACCTCGTAACTAAAAAGTGTAGATCGCTGCGCTTTTTCTTCATAGAAATAGCCTAGCCACTGACCCGTTGTAGAAAACCCTTCTAACACGACGGTGTTGTTGTTCTGCCATGCCCCTCTGGCAATCGCAATAGGCCAGCGCTCATAGCCATCAAACTGAAAGACCCGTATTGCATACAGTTGCTGCGCTACCCCACAAGTCTTCATCCAAAGCCGGCCCAGCGTATCCTGTCGTAGCTCATTGTAGCAAAAGGTAGTAAGGTCGTTGTTGCCTTGGAGGGGATTCAGCCTTACCCGTTCAATACTAGGGAACTGCCCCATTACCTTGCTCAACGAAAGTAACAGCATGAACGGAAGGAGTAATGCCTTGTAATAGTTCGTAATGCTCATGTCCCTGAAAAATCAAAAACTAATAGATTTGTTTCGCCAGTCATCAAATGGCTGCAAGCGGCAAAATTTTGCTCTGCACTGCGTTGAAAAGCCTCGCCAATGCTAAGGCATTGTCTGCATTTTTCGCCTTGTTCAGAACAAAATTTGCTACGCTTTCGCTCATTCATGACTGGCGGAACAAATCTGTTGCAAAAATAGGGAAGGCTGCATTTTTCCGTGTCAGTGGGGCATAAAAAAAGCTGTCCTCACCGCCTGAGGCGAATAAAAGACAGCTTAAAATAAAATGATTGATATTTCTATATACAACTACCTTTGCTGCACGACCAATCGCTCCGTCACTACCCGTTCCCCCATCTGCACCCGCACCACATACGCACCTGCCGCCCATCGGGAAACATCGAGCTGTAGCTGGCCACTGTGGTCTAGTTGCTTGCGCAAAATAGCTTGACCGAGGTGGTTGAACACAGTCAGTTGCGGCTGGGCGTCGGTGGTGCTGGGATACAGTAGGGTGACTAAATCGGTTGATGGATTGGGGAATAACTTTAGCGTTTTGGGTTTTGGGTTTTGGGTGACGGATTGGGGGTTTTGGGTTTCGGGTGATGGGTTACCACTGGAGTCTGCGACCTCTACATTGGAGAATTCGGCGGTGGTGATGCTGCCTGCTTTTTCATTGTAGACGAAAAGGCCAGCTACGAGGCAATCGTCCAGTAGGATGGTTTGATAGATGTAGGGGGTGTAAAAGACATCATCTGCGGAGGCGTAAGCTCGGATAGTGGTGCCGGTGCGTTCGATCATCAGCCAGAATTTATCGTAGGAGGTGATGTCTTGGGGCCAAGCGGGGTAGCCATCTACTACTCGTACGCTTTTGCGCACTTTGTTGACGGTATTGGTGCTGAGGGAGACGCCCAAGGCTCCTGGATCAAGGCTGTTTCGTAGCATGACTCCCGCAAAGCCGTTACCGTCGATATTATCCACATATGCTTTGATATATCCATCGCCGCATAGCTCGGTGTAGGCCATGCTGATTACGTCGGAGGTGTAGGGGTAGCCAGGGACGCAGTTGTCGCTGTTTAGGGTAAATACTTCGCTATTGCTATCGAAATTAGCGTCGTTGCTGCCGTTGCAGTCTAGTCCGTAGGTATTGGTCCAGTTGCAGGGGAGTCCACTTACGTAAATGTTGGCGATGCAGTGGGCGTCGTTGCCATTGCCATCGTTGACGCTTACCGTTACCGGAATGGTGCTGCCTAGTTGGTTGCAGGCTATTACCTGATCCTGGGTAGGGGCGATGAGGTGGATGGTGCTGCAGTTGTCGGTGGAGTTGGTTGCGTCGTATAGCTGTGTGATGGAGACGCTGAGTTGGTCTTCGCCGTTGAATACGATGGTGTGGTCGGTGCATGCTGGAATGGGAGCAGTATTGTCTTCGACTGTGATCGTGGCGTTGCAGGAGCTGCTGTTGCCGTTGGTATCGGTTAGGGTAAGTGTTACGAGGTGCATTCCTAGTTGTGAGCAATCAAAAGCAGTTTGGCTAAGACTCATAGTAGAGATGCCACAGGCGTCGTAAGAGTCTGCATTAATTGCTTCAACGGTAAGGGTGGCCTCCCCATTGCCATTGAGGTAAATCGTATGATCTTGGCAGTTTGCCGTTGGAGCTACCTCATCAAGTACGGTAATGGTTGCCGTACAGCTTGCTGCGTTGTTGCTAGCATCGGTAGCGGTGAGGGTCACTGTAT
>JBCCRH010000209.1:0-10285 GCA_039208045.1 Bacteroidota bacterium | reverse complement strand
TCGATTACCGCTTTTCTCATCAAAGTATTTGTCTTGTACTATGGTCTGTAGAACAAAGCTTCTTTAGGTAAGTAAAGAACCAATTCTTGATGGACTACAATAGTTTCGTCGTTCAGATTGTTCCATAGCATAATCTCCTTTATATTACATTTACACAGACGTGCTAGTGATTCCAGATTCTCGCCTGCTCTCACCTTATGCAGGCTCTTCATCGTTCCCTCAGGAACTTCGTAATTCATATCAGAAGTACTAGCCTTGGCTACCCGCTCTTCCAAAAATTCGCGAAAAGCAGGAGCCGCCGATGCTGGCAAATTAATCAAATGCCCAGCTTTACTTTTTGGAATAACACCTCCAAGAAATCCTGGATTCAAGTAGGCCAAAGTGGAAATCTTGACGCCACTCACGTAGGAAATATCCTTGAATCGCATGTAGTTGTGTACTCTAAATGTGCGCACATCACTTTTCATAGCGCTTGGAACTACCGGATCAATTTGGTGATACGTGTAGTAATTTGCAATGTATGCTGCTGCGATAAATCGAGGCACATACTTTTGTGTTTCTCTGGGCAGATAGCGATTAATATCCCAAAAGTTACGGCAACCACCTAGGCGTATTGCTTTCTTCACTCGGGCAGGGCCACAGTTGTAAGCAGCAAGCACTAACGACCAATCTTGGAATTCTTCGTATAGTGCCGACAACATTTTGGCAGCGGCTTCGCTCGACTTATGTGGATCCAAACGCTCATCTACTGTACTATTGATCGTCAGGCCATAAGCGCGGCCAGTAGCAGGAATAAATTGCCACAATCCAGAGGCACCTACCAAAGATTTTGCCCTAGCATTCAGCCGAGACTCTACCATAGGTAAGTACTTTAGCTCATACGGTAGGTTATACTTCTTCAGGTAATGCTCAAACACCGGAAAGTAGTGCAGTGATCGTCCAAGCATACGCTCTGTGTCTCTGTAACCATTAGTTACATAATGCTTGATTTGACTCTTTACATGTCCAGTGATACGAGGTGTAAACGGTAGATCGATACTTTTTACTCGGGATTCGAGATCATCTTCAGCATATGAAGACCAGCTATCGATAACGTTGGAGTTGATGTTGTTGGAGAAGGGTCGTTCCTTCTCAGTAGCCATGAGGGTAATAGATACCAGCATGGCTAGCAATGTTAATGTCCACGGGAGTTTCATAATTCAATCATTTTGTTTTCAAAGCCAGGCTTTTATTTCTACTTTTTTTGCCTGGCATGGCTAACGCAAAGGGGCTCTCTAGTGTGTAATGTTCTATTAAAATTTGGATCTAAAAAATTAAAAATCAATTACTTAACGGATTACTTTTCTCATTTTCGTAGCACAAAACTATTCGCTTTCCCAATAACATGCAATGCAAAAAGACTCCAATGCTAATTTGTAGGCAATAATTAGCTAGTTCGTATTTATATGCTTATTTTCGTTCTACAGCCAAAAACAAATATTCACCATTTGCCTTTCGACTTACTAACATCTATAAGAATATAAATACCCCATTTAGGGTAGATCGCCAAATTAAATGCTGGATCAAAAAATTGTCCCTATTAGTCCTAAAAAAGCGTTAAAAAAGCGTTAACATCATTAACACTTGTTAAAGAAAGAGCCTTTCCATCTAATTCTGCCCACTTTGCCTCCTTCAAACAGCCTATTCTTATTTGCATTAGCGATATTGCAAGTATGCATTCAAAAAAATAGTATCACTATGGAACTTACGATTCTATCATTTGGCATCGCCAAGGATATTGTAGGCGGCCCCCAATGCCAACTTAACGTCCCAGCAGAAATCACCGCAAAAGAACTAAAAGCGCAACTCCTCCAACAATACCCCGCTTTTCAAGACCTCCGCTCACTCGCCATCGCCATCAACAACACCTACGCCACCGATGACCAAGTCATCTCCCCCACCGACGAAGTCGTCCTCATCCCCCCCGTCAGCGGCGGCTAAGTACAAAAAACCCATCATCCAAAACCCGTAATCCAAAACCCTCAAACCCCTTAAACCCCTCAACTCCCAAACCCTCAAACCCTCAAACTCCCCTCCCACATGATCGACATCCAACTCCTAGACACCCCGCTCTCCCCACAACAATGCCTCGAACGCGTCCAGAACGCAGCAGCAGGCGGCATCAACTTATTTGTAGGCACCGTCCGAAACCAGACGAAAGGGAAACCAGTAGTACGTCTCGAATTTGAAGCCTATGCCCCCATGGCCATTTCAGAGCTGTATAAAATAGCCCAGCAAATTCAAGCAAGATGGCCCGCTAAACATATTGTCATACACCACCGAGTTGGCACGCTCGAAGTAGGAGAAATCGCTGTGGTTATCGCCGTGGCCACCCCGCACCGCCTCGCTTCGTTCCAAGCCTGCCAATTTGCCATCGATACCTTAAAAGAAACGGTTCCGATTTGGAAAAAGGAAATTTTTGAAGATGGGGAAGTTTGGGTAGCGGCGCATCCGTAGGGGGAGGACGGAGGGAAGGGGGATGGGAGGACGGGGGACGAGGGGGGCTCAATATTGGATATTTAAGCAGAGCAATGGCCCTGTAATATCCAATATTTCGCGCGGGGACGAGGGAGGGTTTAGGGGTTAAAATTAAAAACACATTATGTCAAAGAATAACGCACAATTTTCAGCGGGGCAAATGAGGCGGCTGGTTGGGCGGGTGCGGGAGGGGAAGCAATGGGAGGAGGAAGATACGATAGTGGTGGAAGAGCCGCTGGAGATCAAAGTAGGGTTTGGGAAGGCAGGGCGGCGGCAGCGAAAAGCAGTGGCCGTGACGATGCGGACGCCAGGGAATGATCTTGCGCTAGCCTTGGGCTTTTTGTTTTCGGAAGGGCTTATCAGTAGTTATAGAGAGGTTCTCCAGATCCGCCATGTTGGAAACCAGCTGGAGGAAGGGGCACAAGACAATGTGCTTTTAGTGGATTTGCATCCGGATGTCCAATTTGATGTGCAGCGGTTGCAACGCCATTTTTATGCGAGCTCTAGCTGCGGGGTGTGTGGAAAGGCTTCTATTGATTTGGTGCAACTTCATACCTGCTATCTTCTTCGCGAAGCCTATCCCCAGCTTAAGCATACCATACTATATCAACTGACGAAACAGCTCGAAAAAGAACAGGCATTATTTAGTCAGACGGGAGGAATTCATGCGGCAGCTTTATTTGATGCAGCGGGGACTTTACTTTTCATGCAGGAGGATGTGGGCCGCCATAATGCAGTGGATAAGCTCTTGGGGATGGCTTTGCAGCAAAACCTAGTTCCGCTGCGAGATAAAGTGCTGCTGCTCAGTGGACGCATTGGCTTTGAGCTGGTGCAAAAAGCAGTGATGGCAGGTATTCCTATCGTAGCTGCCGTGGGTGCCCCTTCTAGCCTAGCTATTGAGCTGGCGGCAACGCATGGACAAACGGTGATAGGATTTTTAAAAAACAACCGCTTTAACATTTATACTGGAGAAGAACGCGTTATATTTATGGACTAGACTATAGACATTATGAAACCAAAGCAACCTACTCCCCCCTCCAACGAGCCCTCTGCCCAGCCCCCGGTGGAGTTTACAGGTATTAAAGTCAAAAAAGCAAAGACGACTGCTGCGGGCTTACCCGCTATCTCCAGCACCATCGGACAAGTGCGCCAGCACATGAACCTCAATACGGGGGTAAAAGCGATGTTTAAACTCAACCAAAAAGGTGGCATCGATTGCCCTGGCTGTGCCTGGCCCGATCCCGATGATGAGCGCTCTTCCTTGGGCGAATACTGTGAAAATGGAGTCAAAGCAATTGCTGAAGAAGCCACCAAGCGACGCATCCTACCCGACTTCTTTGCCCAGCATAGTATTGCTGAGCTTAGCCAGTGGTCGGACTATAAGCTCGGCAAGCAAGGCCGCCTCACGGTGCCCATGTATTTACCGAAAGGTAGCCAACACTACCAGGCCATCAGCTGGGAAGAAGCCTTCCAAAAAATAGCGAGCCACCTCAACGCTTTAGCTTCTCCCGACGAAGCCATCTTCTATACTTCGGGCAGAACGAGCAATGAAGCAGCCTTCCTCTACCAGCTATTTGTCAGAGAATATGGCACCAATAATCTACCCGATTGCTCCAATATGTGCCACGAATCAAGCGGGCAGGGACTTTCAAAAACGGTAGGAATCGGAAAAGGCTCGGTGACTTTAACAGATTTCTACGAAGCAGAAGTGGTCATCGTAATGGGCCAAAATCCAGGAACTAACCACCCCCGGATGCTATCGGCACTAGAGCGCTGCAAGGAAAATGGCGGCAAAATTATCACGGTCAACCCACTTCCAGAGGCGGGCTTAATGAACTTTAAAAATCCACAGCACCCCCTCAAGATGCTGGGCAAAGGTACCAAGCTCACCGACCTTTACCTGCCCGTGCGCATCAACGGCGACATCCCATTGCTGAAAGCTATCATGCAACTACTGTGGTATGAAGAGCAGAAATATCCAGGCTATGTCTTGGATATGGAATTCGTGGGTAAGCATACAGAGGGCATCTCTGCCTTTTTGGAAGACCTCAAAAAATATGATTTTAATGACTTACAGGAGGCCTGCGGTATCGACCGATCAAAGATTAAGGAGGCGGTGGAGCTGCTGCGCAACAAGCGCAAGATTATCGTATGCTGGGCAATGGGACTTACACAGCATGAAAATGGGGTAGATAATATCCAGGAAGTCGTTAATTTCTTACTCCTGAAAGGGAGCATTGGAAAGCCAGGGGCAGGCACCTGCCCAGTGCGTGGCCATAGCAATGTACAGGGCGATCGCACCATGGGCATTTGGGAGGCCCCGCCGCAGGCCTTCCTTGACCGGCTCGAACAGCATTTTGGCTTTAAGCCACCCCAAGAGCACGGCTATGCCGTAGTAGATGCCATCAAGGCGATGCATGCGGAGCAGGCGAAGGTCTTTTTCGCTATGGGTGGCAATTTTATTTCTGCTACCCCAGATACGGAGTATACGGCGGCGGCTTTACGCAACTGTACCCTCACCGTACAGGTTTCTACTAAGCTCAATCGCAGCCACCTCATCCACGGAGCAGAAGCGCTCATCCTTCCTTGCTTGGGCCGCACTGAAATCGATAATCAGGCAGCAGGCGAGCAATTTGTCAGTGTCGAAAACTCTATGGGTGTCGTCCACAGTTCCCAAGGTATTTTGCCCCCGAGCTCCCAACACCTCCTGAGCGAACCTGCCATCGTAGCCCATTTGGCGAAAGCCACCCTACAACACCGCACGCAAGTAGACTGGGATACAATGATCAGCAACTACGACCATATTCGAACAGCTATCGAAGCGGTCATCCCAGGCTTTGAGCGCTACAACGAGCGCGTACGCGAATCCGGCGGTTTCTATTTGCCCAATAGTGCGCGCAAGGGCCAGTTTAATACGACCAGCGGCAAAGCGCAATTTACCCTCAACCCAGTCCCCTCCAACCCACTGAAAGAGAACGAGTACCTCATGATGACTATCCGCAGTCACGATCAGTACAACACCACCATCTATGGCCTCAACGACCGCTACCGTGGCATCTACAACGAGCGCCGCGTCGTGCTAATGAATGCACAGGATATGCAAAGGGAGGGGTTAAAGTCGGGTGATGTGGTGAACTTGGTGGGGCATTATCAAGGGCAGAAGCGCGTGGCGGAGCAATTTATCGTGGTACCTTATGCTATCCCCAACCGCTGCATAGCTACCTATTTCCCTGAGGCTAACGTGCTGGTGCCGATTGATCAGGTGGCGCGGGGGAGCAAGACGCCGGCGTCGAAGAGTGTGGTGGTGAAAGTGGAAAAGAGTTAACTCAGCTCTTTTAGAAAGTCATCTATTTTGATAACCTCGACGTTTGGGAAGTCTATAGTTTTTAGAATCTTAAAATGCGAGTCGTTGGAAACAATGAACTTGACATTTCCAGCTATTGCACAGTCTACAAATTTATTGTCATCTGGGTCTTGTTCGATTAGATTCCATCGATAGAATATCTCTACTTTCTGTACATACCTAGAATTCACTAGAAACTCACCAATATTTTTTGCTACAATACTACTAGCCTTTTCCTCTAATACTTCCATATATTCTGAAAGAATTTCGTTGGTAATTGCCAGCTTACATTCACCATCAATAAGAGCATCAAAAATTCTTCTGTAAGGAGACTTCTTGGGAATGGACATCAATAGAACATTCGTATCCATTACAATTTTCACTTGGCAGAATATTTTGTTCTCATATGCTCTTCAGACCACTGCTGGATAGTTTCTTGGTTCCAGCTATTTTCTTCCCAGAGCCTATCCATTTCTTCTGTTGCCTTATCTGCGAAGTATTTAGCTAGCAAATCTCTAATTTCGATAATTTGCGTATCATCAAGATCGAAACTGAAGACTTTCAGCAATTCTAATTGAAGATTAGATAGTTTTTTTGCAGCACCCATAGAATGGTATGATTTTGTTCTCTTGTAAGATAGTTAAATCCGCGTGATTTTTACTTTTTTAACTCATCCTTCAAAGACAGCTTCAATTCCTTAAATACCTTCCGAATGGCCTCTGGATCTTGCGTGCCGAAGAGGATTTTCTTCCCACCCTTTGTTTCAATGCGGAGGCCTAGGCTACCCGATACATTAAATGCTTTGCCATTTTTTACGCTGTAGCGCAATCCCCAACCGCCATAATCTTTGATGGGGCGGTAGCGCAAGAGCGTGGCCTGCTTGACTTCTGACCAGTTGAGGTGCTGGTCTTTCCAGTGGAAAGGGAAGAAGCGGTATTGGAGGTGCTTAGCGGTGTATTCCGTTTTTAGATTGGCCGTCCAGAGTAAGCCAGATAGGCCAAAAACGAGTGCGGCCATCAAGAATAGGCTCATATCGGACATCGGGTTATTCCCAAAATTCACCCCAAAAACGAGCTGTTGTACGAGGGCCCAAATAACCAAAATGGCAGGTACAGCTAGCACAAGCTGCAACCACCATTGGCGCATATGTTGCTGTTCGGTAAAGAGTGGTGCCTGCATAACGCGATTCTTTTCCTACAATACTAGCAAAAAAATCTAGATCACCACAGCTTCTCGGTAGGCAAAGTTGAGCAAATCATTGGAAGTAACAATTCCGATTAGCGTGCCATTGTCTTTGACGATCGGCAGGGCATGGAACAGATTTTCGCGGATGAAGCTAGCAGCCATCATCACCGTATCGGTGGGCCGCAGCGTGGCCACTTGCTTGGTCATCACTTCTTCTACTAAGAGGGAGCGCATGATCGCGTCATTGTAGGCCTCACTCTGGTGCGTTTTGAAGAGGGTAAAGCCATGCAGGAGCTTCAAATAATCGGTATGACTAAGAATACCTACGATCTTTAGCCCGTCCACCACTGGCAAATGGTGAATGGCGTTGTCCTGAAATATTTGCTGGACTTTAGTCATCGTATCTTTAGGCGTGACCGTGATCACTTCTGTAGTCATGATCTGTCCAACGGTGGTTGTATAATCCATTAGTAATAGTTTTTAATAAATTTCAAGGGAAGCCTGTTCACTGCTCAAAGGGGACTGGTAACTGTACAGCAGCAGATCATGCGTGGTAATTAAACCCACCAACTGTGCCTCTTCAATAATGGGTAGGGCGTGAAATTTATTGGCCATAAAAATATCCGCAGCTAAGCCAACAGAATCCTCTGGATCGAGTGCGACAGGGTATTGGGTCATAAAGTCGGAAGCGCTCAGGTTTTCGTAAGCTGCTTCGGAATAGCTACGCCCACTAGTATTGAGCGATAGCACGTAGGCAACTTTAGAAAAGTCTTTACGACTAATAATACCTTCTAGGCGATTCCCTTCACTAACCACTGGTAAGTGATGAAAATCATGGAGATCGAAGATAGCTTTTACTTGGCTAGCGGCGGTTTCGGGCCGTACGGTAATTAATTCGGTAGTCATAATTTGATGAACAGCAGTTTCGGGCTTCATATCCTTACATTTTAATGTTATTAATTTCTACACACTAAAATTACAGGATACCCGAAGTGAGCGTACTGATGCTGATCACTAAGCCGCATGACTTTCATCACACCTCATTCAAAACCAGTAAAGGTATTTCGGTTTCGAATACTTCGCGCGTGGTCGCACTGACGTGAAATAAGCCTTCCCACAGTCCTCGCTTACGCCGAATCATGGCCAACATACCTGCGTTTTTTGTTGCTGCAAAATCGCGGATACTCTCGCTAATCGCATTGCGATTGAGCTCGAAGTGAAAAGAATGTTCTACCCCTGCTAAGTGGTTGTGTAAATGCCCGTGTACCCCTAGGTCATCATCGCCATCGTCTTGATGGAAGATTAGTAGGTGGGCGGAAAGCGCTTTACTGAGTTGTAGCAGCACTCCAATCGTTTCTTTGTGCTCAATGGCATTATCGTCTACTGCTAGTACGATCGACTTGAGTGACTGATACGAGCCATCTTTGGGAATGGCCAATACAGGAATTCTTGTTTGTTTAAGTACCCCATTAGTTACACTCCCAATAAATATTTCTTTGAGCCCTGTAGCGCCTTGTGTTCCCATCACGATAAGGTCAACATTAGTTGCTGTTGCGTGGCTACAGATCATTGGGATAGCATCCCCTTTCAGAATTTTACCAGAAAGCTGAGCCGTCGGCTGAAGCCGAGGCCTAAACTTTTGGAGCAAGGCATCCATATCGGTCTGAGCATCACGCTCTAAGTGGGAAGCCACGGATACAAACATACCAGTGGTACTGTACACTTGATAGATATGGAGTACCTCAATAGATCCATTGACGGCATTAGCAAGGTCAATAGCATAGGCTAGCGCATTATGTGCATGCGCAGAAAAATCAGTAGGAACAAGTATTTTAAACATCAGCAACGTATTTTGAGATGAAGGAAATCACATCAAAATGCAAAGGGTGTTTAATTATAAAGGTTAGTAACAGTCAAAAAATAACTTCTCGATTTGTGGCTGGCTCTTTTGCTCTAATACTGCGTTGAAAAGCCTCGCCGATGCTAGGGCATCGTCTGCATTTTTCGCCTTGTCTTAGAGCAAAATCCCCTTGCCAAAATGCGGAACTTATTCTTTGGCTATTACTTAGTCATTAAGATGGGTAATCATCAGAGGAATGTTGGACTTAAAGACCAACTGCTGGCTGACACTGCGGTGAAAAATATCTTCTAGAAACGTTCTGGGTGCAGTAGAAAGCACTATCAAATCGGCTTGTTGAAGGGTGGCAAAATCATTAATTCCTGTTACAATATCTTCATGCCCAATTCGGGTATACGAAAAAAAGTATCCATTGACTGGGAAGCGAGAAAATTGCTTTACCTCGGCTCCCTTCGACTGGGTTTCATCAACATGCAGAAAGTGTATGTCGCCACCAAAATATCGGGCAATCCTCAGTACTTGTGGCAGCACTTGTTTTTCATCAGGGTGATAATCGCTAGCATATACAATTCGGCGAAAGCCGGAGAACGGAACGCCAGGTGGAATTAATACGACTGGCTTAGCGGCATTGCGAGCTACTTTAGCTGAAATGCTACCAATCCACCGTTTAAGTAGATCATTTTCGCCTGTCATTCCCATAATGACCATTTCGATATCTTCTTGCTGGGCACGTTGTAGTAGTTCATCTACTACGGCGCCTTTCACAATATTCCGCTCCACTACCACATCAGCCTTTTGCACTCCCTTTTTCTTTACAAAGGTATTCAGCATGGCTTCTCGTACTGTATCTTGCTGCTCTACCTTTTGGTAAAGGGGATCAACCAAGCTTATTGTAGGCTGCTCTACGTGTATCACCTCTAAGTCTGTCTGAAGGGTTTTACCCATCGTCTGCGCAAATACATAAGCATTTTCTGCTGCTGCTGAAAAATCAGTAGGAACCAACAATTTCCGGACTGGCAACTTACGCTCTTCTTTGTAAGCTATAAGTGCCCCAAACAATAGGCGAAGCTCCTCAATGGATGGTACTTGCCGCTCGAACACGACCTTGCCGTCTATCATTAATGCAGGGATACCTCCAATTTTATATTTAAGCAAGTCCTCTAAAGTGGTAACTTCCCGAATGGGATAGTTAATATCCAATGAAGCCATGGCGGCTAGGAGATGCTTCTTCAAAGCCCTATGCTTGGCCGAGCCAATACCAATCAGCTCGATCAGAGGCTCTTTCTCTCTATGCAGTGGAGTTGATGGTGTCATTAAGGCTTTTATTTGTTAAGTGCTCGAAAGGTAATATTATATTTAGAATCATTTAACCCTTACTTTAT
>JBCCRH010000208.1:0-10311 GCA_039208045.1 Bacteroidota bacterium | reverse complement strand
GATGACAAGAAAGTAAAGAAATAGACCTGCTGCTAGGTAACTAGAAACAGTAGGAATAAAGAGATGTTGGTGGCTATAGCGAGGGGGATCACCTCTTCCCATTCCGAACAGAGCAGTTAAGCCCCTCAGCGCCGATGGTACTACGTAAGTGGGAGAGTAGGTCGCTGCCAACCCTTTTTTATCTTCTTAAGCAGCAAAAATAAGCAGGCTCCTACCTAGGAGCCTTTTTTTTTGCCCAATAGCACCAATACAAACTTTTCTGCCATGGCAAAAGTGGATAATAGAAAACAAAATCAACTCGTCTGGAGCTTAGAGTTGATTTGGTGGGTGGTAACACTTATTTTTGTCTTTGCTATTATCTATCCTATTTACACTACCCTCGATAATTATCCATTCTACCTTATCAATGTCGTCTACATTGTTGTATTTATTACCTTGGCACGCTATATCTTCTTGTTACGCTATACGATACTTGCCAATAACCAAACACTAAAGATTATCCTAGTATTCTTGTGCATTCCCTTAGTTTTCTATCTGGTACAAGAGCTTAATGCCTTTCAAACGTATATTGATGAAGAAGGGATTGATGCTTTAGTTGGTAATCTGCCTTTTGACCAAAAAGATAATATGGTCAATTACATCCGTAGCCAGATGCTACTATTTGGTACAGGAAGTATTATTTGTGGCGTGCTTTTTCCTTTCCGTATGACTATATCAGTCTGGAGAAATCGTAATAGGGGTACGGTGTAAAATAAAAGGGTTCTAATCGTCATCAGGGAGGTCATAGATATTAGGCTCAGACTCTGCCCGCTCCAGGCCACCTTGCTCTAGTTTATCCATGAAATCTACTGAGTGATCCCAGAATTCTTCAAATATAGGTTTTACTTGTTCTCCAACATACCAGACCTGGGAGGGAAATTCTTCGAGATAAGTGTACGAGATGGATTCATCTTTAGTTGCTTTATCGATCAGGTGTGACTTATCACCAAACCACAAAATCATGCTGAATAGCAAAATCATCATACCTGCTAGCAAAAATCCACCAGCGACCTGATTAATAATATTTATATTTGCAGTCTGTAGTAGGCCTTCAATGCCACGGGCAAATAAACGGATGAACATCATCGTTAGTACAAAGGAGAGTAGAAAGCCAGCAATGAACATCAAGGCATGCTCCGTGTTAAAGCTGGTTTCTAAAAATTTAGTCATCTGAGGCCCAAATTTAAAACCTGCCATTAGCCCGAATGTAACGGATAAAATGGTGAATATGGTTTGAATAATACCTTTTGAAAAACCCAGGTAAAAACCATAACCAGCAACTATCGCAAAAATTATATCTATTACCATAATGCACAAAGATAAGGTAATTAGCGGTAAGAGCGGGTGCTATTAGATAATATGGCATCCTAGCTCGATAATGAGCCTTAAAATAGGCGTAAACAATAATAATCCTATAAATTTTAAACTAATGAATCCTATGAAATCGATTTTTTTAGTGTGTATTGCAGTCGTTCTAAGCTGTGCCTCAACTGTGGCACAATCTGATACTGAACTGCCTGCCGTATTTCCACTCGGAGCCAATGAAAAGGCCTATGAGCAACTAGGCACTACCTATGCGCAAAGCATTCTGGAAGTAGCTGGAAACGATATTGAACTAGCCTCCGAAAAATGGCTAGACTTAATGAAAAAAATGGAAGATTACTCTAGCCGGATTAATTACGATATTAAGGGGCTAAAGGTATGGTTCCATATGTTCTTTGCGGCAGACGGCTCCATCGATCACGTTGGCTATATCCTACGTGAAAATTCGCGCAACTTTGATGAGAATGAATTGAAAGCTTTTCTAAAATCCTTTGCTTCAACAGAAAAACTGGATTTAAGCAGTACAAAACAATTTTCATTCTATACAGGTGCTACTTTCCCCGTGTTTGCCGAAAGATATTCTGGCAATTAGCATAGAAAAAAAATAGTACTAAAAACGGTATGCTGACCAGTTCTGGCATACCGTTTTTTTAATACTTATTTCATCACGAAAACTTGGATTAGCGTACAAAAAATCTATTTCTTTGCACTAAATATCGTGTGACAAAAGTAAGTTTTAGAGCCACGTGGTTCGCCTCAGGCGAACACTCAGCGCGGGCCAAGCTTTACGAAAAAAGCCTAGCACGTGCTCAGTGGATTTGAAATCCGCTGTAGGGTTTATTTATGTTACAGTACACTAAATTTTTAAAAACTACCAAAAGATATTAGATATGGTTAAGATTTTGGCAAATGATGGTATCCACGAAGATGGAAAGACCTTACTAGAGGAGGCAGGGTATAGAGTGGATACGGAGAAGGTTTCCAAAGAGGATCTACCCGAGGTACTCCCTAATTATGATGTGATCATTGTAAGAAGTGCTACGAAGGTGAGAAAAGACCTTATTGACAAATGTCCAAACTTGAAAATTATAGCGCGAGGAGGAGTAGGATTGGATAATATTGATGTCGATTATGCCCGGGAAAAGGGAATTACAGTGATGAATACCCCTGCTGCATCTTCACAGAGTGTAGCAGAGCTTGCTTTCAGCCACATGTTCAACTTGGCTCGCTTTACGCATCTTGCCAATCGGGAGATGAAGGATAAGGCGACTACAGCGTTCAAGGCACTCAAAAAGTCGTATTCTAAAGGCACTCAGCTCCGTGGTAAAACACTGGGTATTGTAGGTTTTGGCCGCATTGGGCAAGCAGTGGCACGTATTGGACTGGGCTTGGGGATGAATGTGATGCCCGTTGACTTAGTGGTAGACGAAGTAGACATCAACATCAACGTCTACAACAGCGATGATGTGCAGCTATTGGTACATATTGAAACGCACGAGTGGGAAAAAGTACTTCGCAAGAGTGATTTTTTGACCTTACATGTACCATTTAAAGGTGGAAAAGCATTGATCGGCCAAGAAGAGTTGGCCATGATGAAAGATTCTGCGTTTATCATTAATACTGCCCGCGGTGGTGCAGTAGATGAAGATGCGCTCTTGGCTGCTTTAGAAAACGGGACGATTGGAGGCGCTGGCCTCGACGTATTTGAAAATGAGCCTACACCAAGGGCCGAATTAATTGACCATCGCCAAGTATCTGTTTCTCCACATATTGGAGCAGCAACGCTTGAGGCACAAGCTAATATCGGCTTAGAACTAGCAGATAAGATTATCGCTTATTATGGTGATGATAAATAGGAAAAGATAAATGAGTTAGAGTCGCGCTGTACTTTGGTAATAGCGCGCTCTACGCCTATCGGATCATTTTCATAAATGTCCCAACAAACCAGGTGGAGTCAGATTTTACCAAGGTATCTAAAGTGGAGTCTGCCTTGCTTGAAAATAGCTTTATGTCCTTCATAACTGCTTTGAACTCTTGTGCTTCCGTAGTATCGCCTTCTACACTCGATATTTCATCCAACACTTTTAGCATAGGTTCCAACTCCTTTTTCTTTCGTTGAATGATAATATTCTTGACTACTTCCCACATATCTTTCTCCGCTACGAAATACTCCTTGCGCTCCCCCGCTTTCAGTTCTTTATATACCAAACCCCAATCAATCAATGCCCTGATATTCATATTGGCATTTCCACGCGATATTTTTAGTTCCTCCATTACTTCTTCAGCGCTAAGAGCCATTGGAGAAATCAACAAGAGGGCATGGATTTGCGCCATCGTCCGATTGATGCCCCAACTAGAGCCAAGCGCACCCCAAGATTGAATAAATCTTTCCTTACCTTCTGTAAATTCCATTAAAGCGAAAATTTAGTCATTTCAATCAATCACCTGAAAGGATTTGCAAGTAGTCACAATTAAATGTGAGCGGAATTGATTTTGTTGCGAAAAAGGCGAAAATAGTAGAATTTACCCTCAAATTATGACTCTTTTTTGTAAAAAGGTGGCTTTACAATACTTGCTTCTAAGCGCTTTTTTCCGGCATTAATAAATATAGGCGTTCCTACTGCTGCATGTTCTTTCTGCACGTAGCCCATTCCAATTGGGTAGCCTAGGCTTGGCGCTTGTGTCCCAGAAGTTACTCGACCAATAGGATTACCGGCTTGATCTTCAATACTATAGCCTTGGCGCGGAACACGTCGCGCATCTACTTTAAAGCCAACAAGTTTTTGGCTTACCCCTTCCGCTTTTTGCTTCGCAAAAATAGGCTGAGAGTTGAAATCGCCCTTTTTTACTTTCGTAATCCAACTAAGACCAGCTTCTATCGGCGAGGTCGTTTCATCAATATCATTACCATATAGGCAATAGCCCATCTCTAGGCGGAGCGTATCGCGAGCACCAAGGCCAACTGGCTGAATACCAAGGCTTTTCCCTGCCTCAAAAATAGCATCCCATAACTCTCCAACACGATCACTATTGACATACAATTCAAAGCCTCCAGCTCCTGTATAACCTGTAGCTGAAATCAGTACATTACTGACCCCTGCCATAGTATCTTTTACAAACGTATAATACTTAATACTGCTTAGGTCAGTATCTGTTAATTGCTGGAGTACCTGGGTGGCATTGGGGCCTTGTACGGCGAGCAATCCAGTTTGATCGGAAATATTGATGAGCTTGGTGTCAAACGTATTATTAGCATTGATCCAATTCCAGTCCTTCTCTATATTAGAGGCATTTACAACAAGCATAAATGCTTGCTCTCCTGCGGCACACATATCTTCGGGCAAGCGGTACACTAACAAATCATCTAATAGCCCCCCTTCTGTATTGGGTAAAGCTGAATATTGAGCATCACCAATACCTAGCTTGCTGGCGTTATTCGTGGTAACTTTTTGGATTAGGGCGAGTGCTTCTTTACCTCTTACTATAAATTCTCCCATATGCGATACATCAAAAACGCCCACATTCTGGCGCACTACTGCGTGTTCTTCTTTGATTCCTGCATAAGAAATAGGCATATTGTAGCCTGCAAATGCTGCCATTTTCGCGCCTAGCGCTTCATGCTTAGGAGTAAGTGGTGTATTCTTCATATTGTGTGGTTAAAGCTGTTATCTGGTTATGCTAATTTCTTCGATCAGGTCACCCATTTCGATGGCATCTACTACTTCTAGTCCTTTTATGACTTTCCCAAAAATAGTGTAATTGCCATCTAAATGTGGAGTAGGAGAGTGCGTAATAAAGAATTGTGTACCTTCTGTATGATTACCAGCAGAGGCCATGCCAACATATCCCGCTTCATCATAATGTAAGGGCGAAAGCTCTGATCGGATGGAATAGTCAAGGCTACCATAGCCATCCCCTCTCGGACATCCCCCCTGGATGACAAAGTTGGCCACAATTCGATGAAAATTTTTACCATCAAAGAAACCTTCTCTGGAAAGTGCGATAAAATTAGCAACCGTTCCAGGAGCTGCTTCTGGAAGCAGGCGAATTGTTATATCGCCCTTTGCAGTATTGATTTGCGCCTTTGGTTGGTCAGTGAGATCGTTTATCAATTTCCAATCGATAGGGTGATTGAATGCTGGTGTGGCTCTTGCAGGAGGTTCTTTTTGTTGAAGCTTAGCAATGGCAGCCTCTAGTTCGTAGTAGGTCTCTGTTTCTTTTGGTAGCTCTAGCTGCGCAAGTGCTTGCTCCAATACTATTATGCTATCAGTAGGAATGTAATTGCTATAGGCGAATGAGGCATTAGTAATAGCTCCAGAAGCAATAGCGATCTGAGCAGCATCACCTGATCGAAAAGCTTGCAGGTAATAGTTGCCAATATCACGGGCTACCTTCCCCGATCCCCCCCTAAAGAAGTTTTGAAAGTTAGCATCAGACGTAATTTTTGATAGCGCACTCAACATACCCGATTGAACGGGGGCACTTTCTAGCTTTATTCCTTCCCGATGTATAAACCGATAATTCCACGCAAATTCTGTCAAAGCATCTAGTACAGTTGCCTTCTGATAAGGCGATTCTAGGGTGAAGAATTTTTGGCGTAAGCCATAATTAATGGCATTGCGCATCTCTGCCCGATACAGGGGTAGATGACGCAGTGCAGCACCGTACATGGTCACTTCACTTTGCCAATAGAGACTATCCTGAGCTGTTTTCCAATAACTCACGGCATCTTGTTCAATTCCATTTTCGAGGAAATACTGCGCTGCGCGATTTGATACATGAAAATTAGCATCCCTCAGCGCCTTT
This sequence comes from Bacteroidota bacterium, assembly GCA_039208045.1. GTDB lineage: Bacteria > Bacteroidota > Bacteroidia > Chitinophagales > Saprospiraceae > JBCCRH01. The sequence continues at coordinate 4,143 of JBCCRH010000208.1, read as the reverse complement.
CGTGCTATATCCTGAACATTTTCGTAAGGAAAATTGCTGAGTGCCCTCAGGATATTACAGCGTACTCGGTAGTCTTCTTCTTCGTTAAATTGAGCGAGCAAGGCATTCTGAGCATTTTCGCTCGACGTTTTTCCCAGTGCAACAGCTAAGGCCATACGAATGCGAGCATCATCAGATGTGATGAACACAGGGATGAGCTGTTCCTCAAATGCATCCAGTTGAATATTTCGCGCTCGATAGAGGTAGTTCGCTGCAATCACTCGTACACTATTGGGAATAGCGGCATCTGTTACTAAGGCTACCATCCGTTTCGTCCCTTCTAGATTGGTTATATTTCTTAGCGCAAACCGATAAATTCCCCATGCCTGTCCCTCCAATAAAAGGGTATCAGTGGGAAGATAGGTTTCAGTAGTGCTCATAAAGGATAGCTCCTGTTCTGTACCGCATTTGCCTATAGCCTCTAGTATTGCACCATTAGTACGCCTAAAGCTGGCAGTATCTTCTTGTACAAATGCATCGATCAGTGTTGGAAGTGCTGCTGCTTCACCTACTTGGCCAATAGCATAAGCAGCGACCGCGCGGACTGCATCTATTTCGTCAGTTAAGAGTGTGCTGAGACTATCTATGGTCGCCTCATCACGGATGGAAGCAAAGGCTCTAGCAGCCAAATAGCGATAGCTGGGATCTGGATGCTGAAAATAGTGATAAAGGCTATCCAGCTGTTGACGATCTTGGAAATCACTAATACGCTGGAACAGATCATTACGGATATCAATATTGACTTCCGTCAATTTATTCTCCTCAACAGGCATACACCCATACTGCCCCACTAGGCCAACAATTAATAACATCCAGACTATATGCTTCATCAATTGGGACTTTTGTGCTTGTTTTAGCGTGAGCACAAAAATAGCTTTTGTGAAGTACATTTAAAAATTACGATTACTTTGTACCATCCTCTTTTTCTTCCTTGCCCGCTTCCTCATCGCCGAATAAGTCGCCATCAAAATCTTCATCAAAATCTTCGTTTTCCAATTGAATATCTGGATTCTGGTACTCATCACAATTCAACTCGATTCCAATATCACCTGGTGGGCGATAGAAGGCGGCTTTGGTATCCCAATTGAGGGTAGAATCTTTTTCTACCCGCTTCATAAATTCTTTGAAAATAGGTTTGGCCATATACCCCCCTTGGCCATAGGTCAAATCCAAAAAGCGAATCCATTTATCTTCGCCGCCCGTCCAAGTACCTACTACTAGATTGGGCGTAATGCCCATAAACCAGCCATCTACATAATCATTGGTGGTACCTGTTTTACCTCCAACTTGGCTTTTGAGCTCCCACATATTACCGGCAGCATATTTGAGCAAATCTACCATTACATAATTGGCATTCGGATTAAGTGCATTGCGCTCATCAGGTACCGTATTATCGTAGATTTCACGTCCATTCTTATCCTCGATACGCAGTAAAAAGCGCGGCTTATTAAAGGTGCCATTATTAGAAAAGGTAGTGTACGCACCGGTCATTTCCATAACTGATAAGTCAGTAGAACCTAGGGAAATAGAGGGGGCTCTAGGTACCCGTAATCGTCCATTGGGATATTTTGCGTATTTGTCGATACCCATCTGATGTACCAAATCACGCACAGGTTCCGCATCGCCCAGCTCTTTCATCAGTCGAGCGGAAACGGTATTTTTTGATTTGCGTAGTCCTTCTTTTAGCGTAAGCAATTGTCCGGTATATCCCCCTTTGGAGTTCCTGGGGGTCCACTCTTCGCCCAGTATGAAATTGCCATCACCAGGGGAAATCGTTACCGGCCAGTCGTATACCTGGAAACAGGGGGAAAATCCTTGCTGCGCAATAGCAGTGGCATACACAAAAGGCTTAAAGGTAGAGCCTACTTGCCGATTGATGCGTACGTGATCATACTTGAAGTATTTATGGTTAATACCACCTACCCAGGCTTTTACTTCTCCTGTTTTAGGATCAACCGCTAGCATGCCCACCTGTAAAAACATACGGTGGTACTTAATCGAATCCAATGGCGACATTTTTACGCGCGCTTCCATCGGCTTTGACTCGTCGTATTCAACAAGTGTCATCGTCACTGGCCCTGCTTTTAACTCTTTTTCTCCCTTGGCCTTTTCAATTAACTTTTGGTACATAAATACCGTCATCTCCTCAGGCTTGGCAAAGGCCTCATCAACCGCAGCTTGTAGTTTTGCCCACTGGGCCTTCAGAGTAGAAAGATGCTTGCTACGCAAGGCTTTCCTATACTGCGCTGCGAGGCTAGAGCTGATTCGACCACTTTCTACTAATTTTGAAAGAACGCCCCCTTCAGTAGCCTCTTTAACCAATCGCTCAATTTCTCGATCATCATCATGGAAGGTGAAATCAGGGAATTCTGCCTGCATTTTATTGACAAGATTTTCCACATAAATCGAGCGTAAATCTCTATATCGGTCAGAGTTACGAATGAGCTTAGTAAGCCCCCATTGGCGGAGTTCTGGCGAAATTTCAGTTTCCGAATCTTTTGTTCGGTAGGTCCAAGGATCGAGGCTACGCCAGGTGCGCCAAAACGTCTGCTGTACCGTTGGCATTCGCTCAATGACAGCTTCTTCTGCGTGTTTCTGTAGCGCAGGGTCGATGGTAGTATAAATTTTCAGACCGTCCCGATAGATGTTGTAGGAAGTGCCATCCGACTTTTTGTTTTCTGGTTGATCCAAAATGCCTTTGACTTCTTTAGCTAATTCCATTCGGAAGTAAGGTGCTAAGCCATCGACATGTGTCTGTCGCTGAAAGTTGAGGCCCAGTGGCTCTTCTTTGATTTTCTCGTAAGCCTGTGGCGAAATCATGCGATTCTTGACCATTTGCTTCAGCACCACCATTCGACGATGCTGGACAGTATCAGGCCGACGAACAGGATTAAATAGTGATGGATTCTTAAGCATCCCGACCAACATTGCACTCTCCAAGAGGTCTAAGTCCTTCTGCGATTTTCCGAAGTAAATCTCCGCTGCCGCTTTTATGCCATAAGCACCATTAATAAAGTTGAACTTATTGAGGTACATGGCGATGATCTCGTCCTTCGTATATTTTCGCTCCAAGCGAACGGCAATAATCCACTCTTTTAGCTTCTGCAAGACTACTTTGCTCATCGAACGCGCACGAGTGCCCGTGAACAGTTGCTTCGCCAACTGCTGTGTAATCGTACTCGCTCCACCGGAGCTTTGGTCGCGCAAGACCACTGTTTTGACAGCCACCCTGCCCAGCGCCTCAAAATCAATGCCCGAATGCTGGCGGAAGCGTTCATCCTCCGTAGCAATAAGGGCATCTATCAAGTGAGGCGATAAATCATTATAAGTAACCGGCACGCGATTCTCTGTATAATAGCGCCCCAATACCTGTCCATTTGCGGCAAAAACCTCTGATGCCAGCTCACTCTTGGGATTTTCTAGCTGCTCTAGAGAAGGTAAGTCGGTAAAGGATAGCCCCAAAAATAGAAAGCCCACTCCTATAATGCCTGCTATAACTAGCCGCCATATCCACTTTACGAGAAATACCTGGCCTGTTTTATCACTATTAAATAAGAAATTGTTGATAGCCTTAAACATAGTCTTTCAGTGATTAATACGTATATAAAGGTACGAATCATTTTGCTAAACCCACTTGCTTTAACATCTATCGGGATGTACGCGTGCTTGGCCCGCGCTCAGTGTTCGCCTGAGGCGAACCGCGTGGCCCTAAAGCTTATTTTATTAGCTCACGGCTTCATTAAAATAATCAAGACTTTCTTGGATAAGCGCCGGAGGACAAACTTGGTTCACTTCTACTGCTCCGGCCTGGGGGAGGAGACTGAAGTTGATCGTATGGCCTTCGTTCTTTTTGTCGTTGCCCATTAGTGTTAAGTAGTGGGCATAATCTGCTTTTTGCAGTGGTTTTGGATGATAAAGCTGGGTAATCGACTGGGTAATGACGTGGAGCTGCTCGCTGGGTAAGTGGAGTTGCTTGTGCGAAAGATAGCTCTCACAAATCATTCCGGCAGCGATAGCCTCACCGTGGAGCAGTGGCGCCGAACTTTCTAAGGCATGACTTTCGATAGCATGACCGACCGTGTGTCCAAAGTTGAGGGCTTTGCG
>JBCCRH010000207.1:0-10359 GCA_039208045.1 Bacteroidota bacterium | reverse complement strand
GTCCTGAATATGGACCGCCTGGCCCTGACCAATTCAAAGTCGCAAAGGGTTCTTGGGAGGGGTCATCTAGCATTCCCATCAAGTTAAATGAGCTGCCAGTGCAGGTAAGGGGGGGATTGGCTATTGCTGTGGCGAAGGGGGGGAACGCATCAAAAACATCAATACTCTCAGAAGGGCCAGGGCAACCAGTGGCTACATTGACCGTTTGGGCTGTATATGTTCCTGCTGGAAGATTGGGCACTTCAATTTGTCCGATAATTCCATTGCCCTGAAAAACAACATTCCCTGCTGCATCAAATACGAAAATGTTAAAAACGGCATTAGGATCATTATCATTGGTAGTGCCCGTTACTCTGATAGCTCCATCTGAAGCTCCAGGACATGAAGTCTCATCTGCCTCTAGTAAGGGAGGAAGCTCATTACTGCAGCAAATGGCTGTAGCAAAAGCGTCACTTGGATCACCTATGGTACAGATATCACCACCATAACTACCAGAAACTCCATCCTGGTATAGGTTTACTCTAATTGACAAGTCTGTACTAAAAGAAGCCTCGCATCCTGCAAATTCATTTACTTGTATGGACCAACAAAAGTTTTTTGGAGGCCCTTGATCCGGTATACTTGAGCATCCAAACAAGCCATCTCCCCAGTTATTGCCAGGGTCACCATCATTTGGAGTGCCGCCACAACCTAAGCCACTGGCTGAATCATACGCAAATCCACGTTCAAATAATTGACCCGTCCTGCAGCCTGTCCAGGATTCATACCATCCCCATGTTCCATCACCTCCACATGACGGGGGAGGAAATGGAGTAAAGGAGTTGTCATAGTCCCAACCAGCACCGAATTCAATAGTGATGGCATGTAACCATTGTATTGAACCAGTTACAGCCCACTGTTCTACATTGTAACAGAAATTTACAGTTGTTCCACTTGAATAAGTACCATTAATCGGCGGAGGTGAAGCTGTTATGTTGGGAGCGATTTCTATGCATTCACCACATATATTACTACTTGTGATAGTCAAAGTAAAATCTGCATTATCATTTACATCTCCTCCTGAGACCATTAGATAGTAAGTCTCTCCTGGAACCAAATTTCGTGCATCAATGATATTGCCATTATTGCTCTGAAAGCAGTCAACTGCAGTCAAAAAATTACAATCGTCTCCTTCATATAGAACAATAATCGGTGCATTAAATCCACTTGACAATTCTATTTCAAATGCTGTTGCTGGTGATTGAAAAGAGTACCAGACTTCGTTTGCTACCTGAGTAGGACACTGCACGAACAAAGGATAAGGAGATACAGGAGTTGCATCGATAGTTGTTCCAGAAACCGTTGCTGTTGAAGAACCAGAAGTGGGGCAACTCGGAACATTACCTAAGCTAATATTTATGGCATCCGCACAATTATCATTTGCAGGCTGCGCCCAGGCCGATACGCTAAACATCACTAGGCCTACAAGTAGGGTAAACGTTCTTCTCATGTGATACGTCAATTTTGAATTTTTCAGATAAACGGGTATATGTATAAGGAGCTAAATACCTTACCGAAAGCTGCTTAGCTCATTAACTTTTCGTTATTTATGTACAAAAAATATGATCCACCTTGGTACGACTAGGCGCAACATGGATGTCTAGCGAGAAGAGCGGTATAGGTTCTGAATCGTGAATTTGGGGTGGTTGGTGATGGTCAGCTTAAGAAAGAGAGCAACGAAATATTATTTGGATATATTTCTGTTCACTATAAAAAAAGAGTCGCTTTGTTTGTAAAAGCAGGCGCAATTTACAATTTTTTTTGCTATTCCCTCTTTTTCATTTTTATAGATAAGTCCTATCGTAAGAAGTCTGACAAAGGTGTGGCATACTATGAAACGGCTCAAGTTCATCCCGCTTGAAAGCAAGAGACTTATATATATGCTTCTAGTTCAACTAAGGTCAGCGAGCTAACAAAAAACCACTAACAATTTCTTAAAAGCACAACACTAGCTCCAATTGGGCTGTTGGAAAGTCATATTTTTCCAATATTTTTGAAAAAAATAATTTCAAATGAAGAAGAAATTTTGGCTCCTTTTCGCTTTAGTGGCATTCCTATCTATCGCCTTTGTTCCGCAGCTCGATGCGCAAGTTCGAGAGAATAGAAGAACCCAACAAGATGAAGACATCGATGATCTCTTTGATGAAAGTAAAGGCTTCAAGCACCGCCTTTGGTATGGAGGCGGCTTTTCCCTAGGCTTTACCGGAAATAGTTTAGAAAGCTTCTTCCAGTTTGGTATTACGCCTATGGTGGGCTACAAAATCACCGAAAATTTCTCCATCGGCCCTCGTGCTACCCTGCTGTACATCTACTATGGCTTCGACTTCGGCAATCGAGTAGACCGCAATCATGAAATCGAGTGGGGCATCGGTGCTTTTGCACGCTACAAGGTTTTTCGGAATTTCTTCGCCCATGCCGAATATGAGCTGTACAGCGATGTCCGCTTCCTTATCGATGGCTCGGGCCAGGGGGACATTATCCCTGCTCGCGTGGAGCGTGGCAATAGCTTCATTGGGGCAGGTTATAATAGTGGCGGCCGTATTGGTTATGAAATCATGCTGCTGTATAATCTTACGTTGGCAGAGAATGATCCTAGCTCTCCAATTTTGTTTCGGGGGGGATTTACGTATAAGTTTTAGGGGAGGAGACGGGAGGACGGGGGACGGGAGGAGGACGGTGGATGGTGGACGGAGGACAGGAGGACGGTGGACAGGAGGACGGAGGGTGCTGCTGCTGTGACTCTAATGTGCCCTTCTGTGTCTAATGTGGTTGGAGGAGTTGAGGGGTTTGGGAGTTTCGGAGGGCGGAGGTGCTGCTGCTGTGACTCTAATGTGCTCTTTTGTGGCTAATGTGGTTGGGGGATTTGAGGGTTTGGGAGAGTTTAGGAGGACGGGTTTTGGATGACCGGTGACGAGTGGGGGTCGTGTAGGGGTGTTCGTTAGAATTGGAAGTAGATGAAGGAGGTTTGTTTGGTGACGCCGAATAGGAAGATCAGGCTGAATACTAAGGCGTAGGCGCTCCATCTGATCCACCAAGGTTGGGAGTCTAGGACTAGGCCGTGGGGGGCTTGGCGCTGTAGCCATTCTATTGCTATCAATACGAATAATAGTGGGGTCAGTATAAGTAGATCTTTTCGGAAGCCGGGGGATTGTAGGAGGCTGGGGTCAGCTATTTGTGTGAGGTAGTTCCAGGCATCTTGGACGCTGGCAGCTCGGAAGAATATCCAGGCGAGGGTGGTCAGGCCAAATGTCCAGAGTAGGGCGATGAGTTCTTTCCAGCTGGGCCAGGTGCGGTTGGCGGCGATGATGTCTAGGTGGCGGCGATTGCGATGGCGCAATAGTAGGGGGAGGAAATAGCAGGCATGCAGGGCACCCCAGACGATGAAAGTCCAATTGGCACCATGCCAGAAGCCACTTACTAAGAAAATGATAAAGGTGTTGCGAATCACTTTGGGGCGACTGACTCGGCTGCCGCCTAGTGGGATGTATAAATAATCACGAAACCAGGTAGAGAGTGAGATATGCCAACGCCGCCAGAACTCGGCAATGTCGCGTGAAAAGTAAGGGTAAGCAAAATTTTGCATTAGGCGAAAGCCGAATAAACGGGCCGTACCAATGGCAATATCGGAGTAGCCAGAGAAGTCGCCGTAGATTTGAAAAGCGAATAAGATAGCGGCAATAGCTAGTGTACTGGCTGGATAGGCTTCTGGCTGGGCGAAAACTTGATCGACGATCAATCCACAGTTGTCTGCAATGACCATTTTTTTGAAAAAGCCCCATAGGATTTGGCGCATGCCGTCTGCTGCTTGGGCGTACTCGAACTTGCGCTTCACTTCAAATTGTGGAAGCAAATTAGAGGCGCGCTCAATGGGACCAGCCACTAGCTGCGGGAAGAAGCTGACGTAGGCAAAAAAGGCGACCCAATCTTTAGTGGGTTTTAGTTTTCCTCGGTACACATCAATAGTGTAGCTGAGCGTTTGAAAGGTATAAAAACTAATACCTACAGGAAGAATGATACTTAACGTGCTGGCTTGCAGCTCGATACCCACGCTTGCAAAGGCCAGAATAAAGTTATCGACAAAGAAATTATAGTATTTGAAAAAGCCTAGTAGCCCTAGATTAAGCCCCAAGCTCAAATATAAATAGGTGAGCTTTTTTTTTTAGCTAACTGCAATCCCAGCCAAAAATCAACGGCTGAACTTAAGGCAATCAGACTCAAGAAACGATAATCCCACCAGCCATAAAATATATAGCTCGCTACTAAGAGCAGCACATTTTGCTCCCGCGTCCGCTGGCCCAATACGTTCCAATACAGCAAGAAAACGATGGGTAAGAACAGTAAAAAGGCGAGGGAGTTAAATAGCATATTGGTTGGAGAATAGAGTTATAGATAAGGTTGGAGGGCACGATCGAGCAAGTCGTGGTGCAGCAAGATAGTTTCTATAAATTCGCGAAAGGCACCTTCTCCGCCTCGTTTTTGTGTTACAAAATGTACGCGCTCTTGGATATAGCGTGGTGCATTGGCGGGAGAAGCACTCACCCCTACGGCTTGAAGTAACTTCAAGTCGTTAATATCATCGCCAATAAAACCCACTTCTGATAATTGAATACCCAATTGTGTACACAAATCAGTAGCAAGGCTCAGCTTGTCCTTTGCCGCTAGATAGATATGATCGACCTTAAGCTTTTCTCCTCGGCGCTTCGCCGCCATAGAGTTCTCCCCTGTCATAATAGCCATTGGGATACCTAAATTACGCAAGAATAGCACGCCGACGCTGTCTGAAGTATTAAACTTTTTCCACTCACCCCCAGCCTCGCCATAGAACATCCCACCGTCCGTCCAGACGCCATCAATATCGGTAATCACTAATTTTGGCAGGATCATAGTTATTGGATCATATCGTTATAAATCAATTCATTAGCTGGGATATTCACCTTGGCTATTTTACCAATTACCAAGTCTTGGTCTACCCATTTAAAACCATCGCCAGGGCTGAGCAGGTGAATATCTTGTGCACTGATTACTTGACCTGCCTTGATCGTTTTATTGGCTGCGATAGAACGCTCCAGCTTCACCCGCGCCCCACTCACCGCTTCGCTCATGAACATATCTTTGCGCCCCTTTGATGCTTCCAATAACCGAATATCGCGCACCATCCTGCGGACGCCTTCTGGCCCAAGCGATCCTTTCTGATCTGTCCCCTTCATATTTCGATCGATCGTAATGTGCTTTTCGATCACCTCTGCCCCCATCGCCACCGCTGCCACCGGAATGAAGATACCTACTGAATGATCCGAATAACCAATCGTGTAATCGGAGTAATGCTCCTTCAAATAAGGAATGGTATTCAGGTTGATATTGGGATATTCAGCTGGGTATTGCGACAAGCAATGCAAAATAGACACTTCGCTATGGTGCTTCGTAATCGTATCTAAGGCATCATCCAAATCTTTCTTCCCCGCCATACCAGTAGAAATCACCATCGGAATTTTGGTCTCTGCCATGGCGTTGAGTAGCGGTAGATTGGTCAGGTCGCGAGAAGCCACTTTTAGCCGATCAGGCGTAAACAACTTGAGCAAGCTCAAACAGCCAATCGCACAGAGCGTCTCCACAAACTCTATGCCTTTCGCCTTGGCATATTGGTACACCTCGAAATGCTCTTCATCACTCAGCTCCAGATAGGCCCGATGCTCCCCATAAGTACGCCCAAACGAGTTGGGCGAATCATAGATTCTGCTCATCGCCGAGTCGGTAAGCTCTTCTTTAAGATCGCGCTTGGTCAGCTTAATCGCATCCATGGGTTGTAGCAGGGTGCCAAATAGATCATCTACCACTGGCCGAGAAGCTAGGTCGATGATGAGTTTTGCAATGTCTACCGAGCCATTGTGGTTTTGGCCTATTTCGCCTATGATGTAGGTACTCATTACGATTTTTTATTCGTTTCGATTTGGGATTGCATTAAAGGCAGTATCGCGTCCTGCTCTACTATATAGCTATTGATAGCCTCAATTGTCGGTGCTTTTCCTTGTTTATTGAGCGCTTCAAAAATTTGTTGCGCCACTTTAAAATCAGTTGGTGTATCTACCGTTAGCCTTGTTTCGACATAGGTAAAAAAAGATTTCTCTACGGCCAAGAATTCGCTCTTAAAAATAGCAGGATTAGTATATAGAAAGTACGTTACATGCTCATAAACGGTAGAATCAGTAGCTAGCTGTTTTATGGATGCTAATGCCTTGCTGCTCGCCAGTTCTGAAAAAACACCAAAGTGGGTAAGGATAGCAGGAGTTTCTTTCCACTTATGACTGAGGTAGTCAAAGTTAAAGCTTAAGGCTTCTGCCCTTGCCAGCAATTCCTCCATTAGCTCAATCGATAAAAATGGATTATCTGCACATATTCTAAACACAAAATCAAAGCGTTCTCTTGTTATCACATCTAAAAATCGCTGCAACACATCTGCTTCATCGCCACAGTACCACCCTATTTGGTGCGCTCTCGCTACATCTACGATGACTTGGTCTTCCTTCGAAGTGGTGGTGGCTAAAACAATAGGAAGTCTAAGCTTTTTGAGTTGGCTAATTACAATATCTAGTATAGACTGCTCCTGCCAAAAAGGCTTAATGACCTTTTGAGGTAAGCGAGAGGAGTTAGTTCTTGCTTGGATGATGATGCCTATTTTAGGCGCTTTCATTATGCTTAAGTTTTCCGCAAAGATCGAATTTATCTGCTAATTTGCTAACACCGAATACGCCTCCAATTCCCCTCGGCGGTCATAGATCTCTGCTCGTACCAGGCCACGCTGCCCTGTTTTAGTCCAATATTGAACAATGCGGTAGCGTTTTTTGACCATTACCAGGACTTCAAGGTCAAAGGTGATTTTGTGGGTGGGATAATCTCGATTGCCTAGACGTAAGTCTTCTGAAGCTTCGATGGCGCGATTCTTAATATTGAAATCCATTTGTAAGATGCCCTGTGCCCCCTTCACGCTTGCTTCTAGTTCAGAGCGGGCGTCGGGTAGATTGCGGCCTGCGATTAAGTTCTGAGGGAGTACGAATGGGTCTCCTGTGATGCCTAATTCCATATGCAGGAGGGAACCTGTTAGTTGGGGGCCTAATAGCGTCAATAAATTGGTGAACAACACCCCATTTTTGCTGAGCACTTGGTATTCATGTCCAACGATGGAGTCTCCTTCTAAATCGAGCAAGACAGCACTTACCGAGGTGGCCCAAGTGGAATCGCTGATCGCTTGTACCGATTTGATCGTATGGCGGCTTGTATTTTGTAGTTCGCCTTCCGCATCGAAGTGCTGGTAGGTCCAAACTTTGCCTTCTTCAGAGGGGAAAAATGGGGTATGCCCAGCCTGCCCCGATAGCCACCAGCTGGAAAGCAAGAACAGCGAAGTAATTATTATTTTTCTCATAGCAGTTGTTATAGCATGCAAGTTATTAACGACTTCAAATTCTACATTGTTGTTTGGATACTATTCGTACGTGATCATACCGCGTGCTTCTTACCTAACACTTTCATCAAATAAGTGTTAAAAGTTGATTTTAGAGCTCGTTCGATGGCATTTCTACATTTTTGGTTGTATTTTTACACTTGTTAAAACCATTCGATTAGCTCCAGACTATATTTTTATCACCATTTAACCTATATTGAGGTATGTCAAGATATGTAGTACTTGGCGCAATACTTGCTATTGTTGTCACTATACTTGGGCTGCGAGCTTTCCAACAATTTCCTTTTGGTAGTAATACTGATAATACTAGTTATTCCAGTTGGGGCACTGACTTAGCTCTTTCTACTACCATTCCTTTTGAGCCAACATCAGCAGCAAAAAAAATTCAGATTGCGCTGCTCTTAGATACGAGTAACAGTATGGATGGGCTGTTGGAACAGACAAAATCACAGCTCTGGAAGATGATAAATGTAATGACCGAGCTGGAAAAAGAAGGTAGCACACCTGTCATTGAGATTGCGCTCTTTCAGTACGGCAACGATTTTTTGCTTCCGCTAAATGGCTATGTGCAGCGCTTACTTCCGTTAAGTACGGATCTGGATGCAGTGTCAGAAAAGTTATTTGGCTTGACCACCAATGGGGGGAGCGAGTTTTGTGGTTATGCCCTAAATGAGTCCTTGGGCCAGCTCAGTTGGAGTCCTGATGAAGATGACCTAAGATTTATATTTATCGCAGGTAATGAATCCTTCTTCCAAGGCCCTGTCCCTGCTGATCAAGTCGCCAACACCGCCCAAAAGGCAGATATTACCATCAATACCGTTTATTGTGGTGCTTACCAAGAGGGTGAACTGGAGGGCTGGTCGAAAGCAGCCCTGCTTACTGGTGGTAGATACCTTAATATCGATCAAGCCGATCAGGTTCGACATGTCCCTACCCCCTATGATGATCATATTCTAAAACTCAATGAAGACCTCAATAAGACCTATCTCTATTATGGTGCATCTGGAAAGTCTAAACTAGAAAATCAGTATAAACAGGATAGGAATGCTCGTTCTTACAGCTCTGCTAATAGCCGAACCAGAGCCTTGGTAAAGTCTAAGAAAGCCTATAAAAACACGAATTGGGACCTGATTGACCTTTCCCAAGAAGACGATGCAGCAATCGACAAAATAGCTGACGAAGCGCTCCCTCCTGCTTTGCAAGGGATGAGCTCACAAGAAAAGAAAGCTTACATTGATAAAATGAGCCAGAAGCGACAACAAATCCAGGAAGAAATTCAGGCTTACGCCAAAAAAGTGAAGGCATTTATAGCGGCCGAGCAGCAAAAACAAGCTCCAGAGGAGACCCTAGATAATGTGCTCGAACGAACCATTCTGGAGCTGGCAGCGCAAAAGAATTATCAGTAAATCTAGTTAGGTTGGGTCGGTTTCTCCGTAATAACTCCATCAACCAAAAGTGCTGTATTTCGTTTCACCCTAAAATCTTTAGAGCAATGAAGCAGTTATTACTTTTTTGTGGATGGATGGCCTATTCGCTAATAGGGTACGCACAATCCAATATTTTGGTCACCAATGATGAAGCGGACAGTATATTAAAAGGTCTGTATAATCCTGCTGATTACATACCCGATAATGTGATCAATAGCCCTTTTGATATAGTCGATGGCATTATCTCTGGAATTAGCCCCGACTCCTTAAAGTCTCATTTAGAGGTGCTCAGTACCTTTGGAAATCGGAATACGGGAGCAGATACCATAAGCACTACGAAGGGGATGGGTGCTGCCCGTAGGTGGGCGTTCGCCAAATTCCAGGCCTTTAGTGAAAACGCAGAAAATCGCTTGATTCCGTCCTATTTGCAATTTGATGAGGAGGTATGTGGCATGGAGCGACATCGAAATACCTTCAGTATTCTACCAGGAGTAGGTCCTCAATTCGATGAGGTTATCATTATTTCAGGACATTTGGATAGTCGCTGCACCGATCCATGTGATATTACTTGTGAAGCAGTGGGTATGGAAGATAATGGTAGTGGTTCTGTCTTGGTGCTAGAGCTGGCAAGAGTGCTAAGTTCCTTTACGTTCTATCGGACGATTGTCTTTCTACTTACTACCGGGGAAGAGCAGGGGCTATTCGGAGCTACTGCTTTTGCAGAATATTGTGAGCAGCAAGGCATTAAAGTTGCTGCTGTTTTGAATAACGATACCGTAGGAGGTATTATCTGTGGTGCAACTGCTTCGCCTCCTGGCTGCCCTGGTCTTGGTGCTATTGATAGTACAAACATTCGGATTTACTCGGCTGGGACGAACACCTCGCCGCATAAAGGCTTAGCTCGTTTTATCAAGCTGGAATATGAGGAAAATGTACTGCCCTTTGTACCAACACCTAACGTTATTAATATTATGACTTCGGAAGATCGAGTTGGTCGTGGAGGAGATCATATTCCTTTTCGGCAGAGGGGCTTCTCAGCCGTCCGCTTTACTACCGCCCATGAACATGGTGACGGAAATCCCAGTCAAGATGGTTATACAGATCGGCAACATACTATCAATGATGTTTTGGGATTAGATACTGATAATGACGGGGTACTGGATAGCTTCTTTGTAGACTTCAACTATTTGGCTAGAAATACTATCATCAATGCGAATGCGGCGGCTATGGCAGCCTTGGGGCCCATTACCCCTTTGGATGTAGAGTTTGAAGATGTAGACACAGGTATCCAGTTCGCTATAGATGATCCAAATGACTATGGAACGTATCGAATAGGATGGTATGGCTTCAATCAGAATGAATTTGATACTCTAATTACCGTAAATACCATTTCGGATACTATCGTTGGCCTTCCGTCTGGCCCTTACTTTATTTCGG